>JBFHVL010000084.1:0-13714 GCA_041589565.1 Kangiellaceae bacterium
CCGGGTTTTCGAAGAGGGCGCGTAATACGTTGCGGCCGATTCGGCCGTAGCCATTAATGGCAGCTCTGATCTCCATAGGGGTCTCCTAGCGCTAAATGTAGTAAAATTACAATAAAGTAGGCCGAATATAGATCAAAATAAGTGCAAAATAAACCGATAAATGTAATAAAACAATAAAAGATCGAAAAATATACAGCTGAAGGCGGAAATGGTTGCTAAGTAACTGATTATTAAGAGCCGATATGGATAACTGGAAATTATCGAGGATGTGGTTTGCGTAACTGTTTTTGCCGACGGTGCCCTGATTGCCGCAGCGCAGTTCTATAGCGGATGATTTCAGTGCGTGCTGTTAGATGGAAAAAAAACAGAGCCTTTTCCACCCGTTGCAAGCCATGAATGGTGGAGAACAGTTAGTGCCTACTCTTTAGGTAAGCGGGTTTCCTTGAGGGATTCTTTGATGCGTCTTAAGTGCTCCTGAAATACCGGCCCACGACGCAACATGACTCCGGTTGCCAAAATATCAGTAATCGTAAGGTGAATAATTCGTGAAGTCATAGGGGTATAGATATCAGTATCTTCCTGATCTCCGGGAACTTCAATCACCAGATGACAGATATTCGCCAGTGGCGAATCGGCACTGGTAATGCCAATAACAAGTGCTCCGGACTGCGCTGCCATTTGCGCGGACTCAATAATGGGTATTGTGCGTCCGGTGTAACTGTAAATCACCAGCACATCGCCGGTTTGAGCTGCTGCTGCGGCCATACGCTGTTTAAGCACATCATCATACGCTATGGTGGGCGTTCCCAGTCGGAAAAAACGGTTTTCCGCATCCATGGCCACGGCACCAGAACTGCCAAGTCCGTAAAATAAAATACGTTTAGCTTGCGCTAAGGCATCAACCACGCGGCTGATAGCGATGGGATCTACCGATTTGCGAGCTTCATTAATGGACATTTGAGTGGCGTCGAAGAGTTTGTTTGTAAACTCTTCCGTGGTGTCATTAAGAGATACGTTGCCGGTAAAGTAGGGTGTTCCTGTAGCCAGACTTTGGGCAAGCTGTAACTTAAAGTCGGGAAAGCCTTTACAGTTCATTGAGCGACAGAAGCGGTTGACGGTCGGTTCACTCACATTGGCTGCTTTTGCCAAAGCTGCAATACTCGACTGATAGGCCTTTTGTGGATCGGCCAACACTTCTTGCGCTACCTTCTTTTCGGACTTACTGAGGGTTTGCAAGGCTTCTTCGATGCGATTAATGAGCTTCATTGGGTAACCTGAAAACAATAACGACCACTTTTTGTCAGAAAAAGAACTATAACAATAATAGGTGAGCTTCGGAAGTCAGTTTCAAAATTATGTAGCTTATTACCAAAAATCAAGTGGAAATGTAATTAAATTACAAGCCTCTTGTACTATAAAGGCCAAAATCTTAGAATAATCGGCAAATAGGTACAGAATTTCGTTGTTATTGTACAAATCACTCGTATAATAGCAGTCAACCTTCTATAAGAAATGTAATAAAGTTTCAAAATATGACATTTTCTATCCATGAAAAGGCCTGCAGCCTGGTACTCTTTGGCGGAAATGGTGATCTTTCCTACCGCAAGCTGCTTCCCGCGCTCTTTAATCTTGAGCGTAAGTCCATGTTGCCCGATGATTTACGCATCGTTGGCTGTTCGCGTACTCAATTGACTGATGAGGTCTTTCAGCAGGAAGCGCTGGTTGGCTTGAAGGAAAACGCTACCAGCAATCCGGAAGAGTGCCCAGAGGTTACGCAAAAGTTCCTGTCACGGCTGTCTTTTCTATGCGTTGATGCAACCAAGTCCGACGATTATCAAGCTTTAAAGCAACATCTGAGCTCTGAACCGTCTGACGCTTGTCATATTTTTTATCTGGCTACACCGCCCGGGCTCTTTGTGCCCATTTGTGAACATTTGCAGGAAGCCGAGTTGGTGAATGACAAGGCACGCCTCATCATCGAAAAACCCATAGGCTATAACCTGGAGTCTTCAATCCAAATTAATGATCGAGTGGCGAATATATTTGATGAACGAAATATTTATCGTATTGATCATTACATGGGCAAAAGTGCCGTTCAAAATTTATTGGCGCTGCGGTTCGCCAATGTCATGTTTGAGCCCTTATGGAATCACAACTACATCGATCATGTTCAGATTACCGTTTCTGAAACCGTTGGCGTGGGTAACCGCAAGAACTTTTACGATAATGTAGGCGCTCTGCGCGATATGGTGCAAAACCACTTGCTGCAGCTTCTATCGTTTATTGCTATGGAACCGCCAACGCATTTAACGCCCGAAGCACTGCAGTTGGAAAAAATAAAGGTTTTCCGGTCCTTACGGCCCATTGAAGGTAAGAAAACCAAGTACAACACAGTTCGCGGACAGTATGCTACTGGTGAGGTGGATGGTGTTAAGTTACCCGCCTACAACAAGGAAGGCGAGAGCCCTTCTATTAGTAATACCGAAACCTTTGTAGCTCTTAAGGTTGATATTGATAACTGGCGTTGGTCTGGCGTCCCTTTTTATTTGCGCACTGGTAAACGATTGAAAAGTCGGTATGCCGAAATCGATATTCAGTTTAAAGAAATTCATCATTCCATTTTTAAGCTGCCCACTAAGGCGAACCGATTAATCATTCGGCTTCAGCCAAAAGACAGCATTAAACTGATGTTGATGAATCAGGAGCCCAGTCTTTCCGGGGTACTTAATTTGGTGTCTGATCCTCTCAATTTGAGTTTTCATGATCAATATGATCCGGCCGATATACCGAAAGGCTACGAAAGATTGTTATACGATTGCATCTTTGGTGACTCCACCTTATTTATGTCGCGTTACGAAGTGGAAGAAGCCTGGAAATGGACCGATACCATTTTAGCGGGATGGGATGAGTTTGATGTTCCAGTAGAATTTTATCCAGCAGGTTCAATGGGGCCCGATGCCGCAGACCAGTTATTAGCAAAAGATGGGCGAAAGTGGTTTAACAATGAAGAGGAAGATGTTTAGATCTATCCTGTTTAAACCCATCTTTTGCTGAGGAATTCTCATGAACGTTGAATTGTCAGGTTTACATTATTTTGATTCACGCGAAGAAGCGAATAAAGCCTTATCGGACCAGATTGCCACTCATCTCATTGAGTCCCTAACGGAGTATGATAAGGCGTCCTTATGGTGTTCGGGCGGCAGTACACCAATGCCTATGTATAGGGAGTTATCTCAGGCCGATCTCGACTGGTCAAAAGTCCTAGTGTCTTTAGTCGATGAGCGCTATGTTCCTCCTACCGATGAAGCCAGTAATGAGCGACTGATCAAAGAAAACCTGCTGATTAATAAAGCTGAAGATTGTCAATTCATTCCATTTTTTCAAATCGCAACTTCACCAGAAGAAAATCAGCAGCAACTCGAAAAAACGCTGCGCGAGCATGTACATGGTGCACTCGATGTAGTGGTACTTGGCATGGGTAATGATGGTCATACTGCGTCACTGTTTCCATGTGCTAAAGAAACCGAGCAAGCTGTATCGGCCGATAACGATCAGTTTACTGCGGTAACTTATCCAAGAATGGCGCCGCATCCACGTTTAACCCTTACGCTTAATCGGATGTTAGCATCGCGCAATATTTATTTATTATTATTTGGTGAAGATAAACTGAAAACATTGAGTAAAGCAGAGCAGGATGGTGAAGAAATTGAAATGCCGATCCGCTATTTTTTGCGCAACGAATCACCAAAGTTACAAATTTTTTGGGCACCCTAGGCGGAGCCAAAATTCACAACTGAAATTGGTAAAGATTAATTATGGTTTTAAACAACACGCTGATTGAAGTAACTGAAAGAATCCGAGAGCGTAGCCGCAAGTCGCGCGGAAACTATCTAGATTTGATCAATCAGGCGAAACTCAATAAACCGCAACGTTCCATTTTATCCTGCGGAAATCTCGCACATGGTTATGCGGCCTGCGGCGCTAAAGACAAACAGTTGTTGCGTGGCATGCAAACGCCGAATGTAGCAATCGTGTCGGCTTATAACGATATGCTGTCGGCGCATCAACCATATTTTGATTATCCCGAGTTAATCAAAAATGCAGTACAGAGTGTTGGAGCTACGGCGCAATTTGCCGGTGGTGTACCCGCCATGTGCGATGGTGTAACCCAAGGGCAAGATGGAATGGAATTGAGTTTGTTCAGTCGCGATACTATTGCTCAGGCTGCTGCCATTGCTCTGTCACACAATATGTTTGATGCTGCCTTATATCTTGGTGTATGTGACAAAATTGTTCCTGGTCTAGTGATTGCGGCGTTGCGCTTTGGTCATTTGCCGACAATTTTTGTACCCGCAGGGCCAATGCATTCGGGCATTACTAATGATGAAAAAGCTCGTGTCCGTAAATTGTTTGCCGAAGGTAAAGTCGGGCGCGATGAGTTGCTGGAAGCTGAAAGCCAATCTTATCATTCTGCTGGAACTTGTACTTTTTATGGTACCGCCAACAGTAACCAAATGCTGATGGAAATAATGGGACTGCATCTTCCCGGCAGTTCATTTATTAATCCTGATTCTCCGCTGCGTCAAAAACTAACCGAGTATGCTTCGATCCACGCAACGAAAATGACTTCATTGGGTAAACATTATTTACCTGTTGGTGAAATGATTGATGAGCGTTCAATTGTTAATGGCATTGTCGGTTTACTCGCAACAGGAGGCTCAACCAATCACACCATGCATTTAATTGCTATGGCGCGAGCGGCAGGTATTCAAATTAATTGGGATGACTTTGCTGACCTTTCCAAGGTGGTACCGTTATTAGCTCGCGTTTATCCCAATGGCAAAGCCGATGTGAATCATTTTCACGCTGCCGGTGGCATGGCTTTTATTATTTCGGAGTTACAACAGGCTGGATTAATGCACGCAGACGCACGTGCTATTTACGGCGACACCATGGCGAGTTATACGCAAGAGCCATTTATTGAAAATGATCAGGTGGTGTTTAAGAAAGGCGAATTAAAGTCAAAAGATTTGGATATTTTAAGACCTGTATCTGATCCATTTCAAAACGAAGGCGGTTTACAAATTTTAAACGGTAATCTCGGGCGTAGTGTGATTAAAACCTCAGCGGTAAAACCTGAACATCGTGTTATCGAAGCACCTGCTCGTATTTTTCATAGTCAACATGAGCTGGCTGACGCTTGCCAAAATGATGAAATAACGGAAGATACAGTGGCGGTGGTTCGCTTTCAAGGACCTAAAGCCATTGGAATGCCTGAACTACATAAACTGACTCCCTATTTGGCGGTATTGCAGGACAAGGGGCTAAAAGTGGCTTTGGTTACTGATGGCCGTATGTCCGGCGCTTCAGGTAAAGTTCCCGCTGCGATTCATTTAACACCAGAAGCCTGTGAAGGTGGTGTCATTGCGAAAATTAAAGATGGTGATTTAATTCGTCTGGATGCTGAATCAGGTGAGTTAAATGTTTTGGTGAGCGCAGAAGAACTATTCACGCGCGAAGTGTGTGAAGACCCTCAGATTCAACATCAACAGGGAATGGGACGCGAGATGTTTGATCTCATGCGTCGCACAGTTTCAGGGGCCGAACAGGGCGCCACAATTTTTTCGTTTGGTAGTGATTAAATTTTATGAGTTATCGACTAGTTGCAGATATTGGTGGCACCAATGCACGCTTTGCCTTAGTAAAAAAAGGCTCCAGTGAACTGGAATCGATTCAAACGTTGCAATGTGAAAGTTTTGGTTCGCCCTTGCAGGCGATCAATCATTATTTATCACAACACGAGTGTGATATTTCGCAAGCTTGTCTCGCAGTGGCCTGTCCAGTTAATCATGATGAAGTGAAGTTAACCAACAATCATTGGCAATTTTCACGATCTCAAATGAAGCAACAGCTGGAACTTGATGAGCTGGCGGTGATTAACGATTTTACCGCAGCCGCTATGTCTACCACAGTAGTTAAAGAGAGTGATCTGGAATATTTATCGCCAGTACAAAATTTCGATAGCAACAAACAACGCTGCATTATCGGACCTGGGACCGGACTCGGTGTTGCCGGCATGATGAATTATCAGGGGCGGACACTTGTAATGAGTACTGAAGGCGGCCATCGCAGTTACGCACCTGAAAATGAACTTGAAGATTTTATTTTGGGCTTTTTGCGCAAAGAGCTGGGACTGGTGTCCTGTGAGGAGCTGCTTTCAGGGCGTGGTTTGGTGAATATTTATCGAGCCTTATGCAGTTATTACCATAAACCCGCGCAATTTTCTGATGCTGAAAGTATTGGCACTGCGGCGAGTGATGGAGATGAAATGGCTCTTGGTGCATTAAATCAATTTTTTGAAACATTAGGCAGCGTGGCTGGCGACTATGCTCTTGGATTAGGCGCCGTAGGTGGTGTTTATATTGGTGGTGGCATAGCTCCGCGCTTTGCCAATTTACTCAAGCAGAGTCGTTTTCGCGAGCGTTTCGAAAATAAACTGAATTATCAATCTTATTTGGGTGATATTCCTACCGCAATTGTTATGCACCCACAGCCGGGATTACTTGGTGCGGCTGCATTTTTAGATAATTTGTAATTACAAATTTTAAGTCTGGTTTTAATGAATTTAAGTGAATAGGTGAGTTGTGGATCGACATCAATTAATGCGACACATTATGCAACAGGCTCCGGTTGTTCCGGTGTTGGTGATTAAAGATTTAGCGAAAGCGGTTCCATTAGCTCGTGCGTTAGTTGCTGGTGGATTGAACGTTTTAGAAATTACACTCCGTTCGGATGTTGCATTGAGTGCTATAGAAGCTATTCAAAATGAAGTCCCAGATGCCATTGTAGGAGCCGGAACCGTTATCAACGAGAAACAACTTTGTGAGCTGGATAATTTAAAAGTGCAATTTGCTGTAAGTCCCGGAATTACTACACAACTGCTAGCCAGTGCGCAGCATTATAAAGTGGCTCTGCTACCTGGCGTTGCCAATGCATCGCAAATTATGACTGGACTAGAGTTTGGCTATCAAAATTTTAAGTTTTTTCCCGCAGAAACGTCTGGAGGTATTCCTGCTTTGAAAGCGTTTGCAGGACCTTTCGAATCGATTCGATTTTGTCCGACGGGTGGCATTTCTCCTATGACATTTAAAGAATATCTGAGTTTACCCAATGTTGAGTGTGTTGGTGGCACCTGGGTTGCACCTAATCACCTGGTGGATGCCGAAGACTGGGATGCGATTGAAAGCTTGGCGCGCGAAGCGGTTAACTGGAACAAAGGTGGTTAATTATTGAACACTGGTTCCTCTCGCTTGGGATTTTAGAGTGGTTTAAATGCCTATATCTGAACTTAGACTCTCAATGTTGTTGATTCTTAAGGTTTAGTTCACTATCTTTAGGGGAGTTTTGCTGAACCGAAATAAAGCTTGATGCACAAAATAACCGCAGGAATCATAATTCTTCTCTTACCAATGAGCTTGGTCTTGGGGGCTGATTCAACTAACAAAAGTTTATTCGAACTGAGTATCGAAGAGTTGCTGAATATCCCTGTTACCGTTGCAACCAAGCAACCTATAGCTTCTCAGGATGCGCCTTCCAATATCACATTATTTACTCGTAGTGAGTTAGAAGTTCTCGGAGTTCAGCGATTAGTCGATCTGTTTGAATACATTCCGGGATTTTATCCTATGTATAACCCAGTGGAAGGGAATCAGAGTTATCTTGTAACTCGAGGACATGCACAAAAGTACGCCAGTACAATTTTGGTGCTTTTTAATGGTCAGCGAATTAATGAAGATTATACCGGTGGCATCAATTACTTTTCTCGGTTTTTAAACTTAAAGCATATTGACAAAATTGAAGTGATTCGTGGGCCAGGTTCAGTTTTGTATGGTTCAAACGCTTTTAATGGTGTTATTAATATCATCAGCCGCTATCAGCCTGAGTTGTCGGTCACTTTAGGTAGTCCTAATTCAAAAAGACTGGACGTTGCCTACCAAACTTTCTTTGCTGATTGGGAAATGGGGGTTGGCTTTGTTTGGGAAGACGACTCTGGTGATGATTTTGATGTAGAATTTGATATGTTCAACCTACAAACCAAAACCACTGATCCCAAGCAGGTTAGACAGGTTAATTATCAATTTAAGAACAACGCATTCATTTGGAACGGACTCTATTTAGAAAGTGATCGTCATAACTACTATTTATTTAGAAGGTTACGCGATGGACAGACCCATGTTCATTTGGAGCAATGGTTAAACAGTTGGGAACTTGATATTATTGATGAGCATGACCAAACATTAAGTGTTCGGCTTGAATCCAACAACGCAAAACGTGAAACACAAACTGCGATTTTTCCTCAAGACAATATCGATTATATTGAAGCCGATTATTTAGAAGGCGAATTGTTTGAATATCGTTCTTATCGTTACAACCTCGATGCAGTTACCCTTTTTTCTGAACAGCATAAACTTAACTATGGTATTGAGTGGGTACTAAGCAGTTTGCCCAGTAGTTTTTTGAAGAGTAACTATAATATTTTCGGTAACTTCGAGTACCTGGGGGAGATGACGACTTTTAATAGCGATGATGAGCGAATTGTTCTCAATCGCAAACGAAAGATTCACAGTGCTTATACTGAGTGGGAAGCTGTTTGGTCAGAGCAATTTCGGTCAACGCTAGGTCTGCGACACGACCGTTACAATGATGTTGAACCAAGAAATAATCCAAGACTTTCGCTGATTTACGCGCCATCTCAATTACATCGATTTAAATTTATTTATGGTGAAGCTTATCGCGCACCTTCTTTGGGTGATTTATATGATGTCGAGAGTGGATTGACCGCTGGTAATGCTAACCTGAAGCCTTCGGTTCTAGAATCGACGGAGCTGGTTTATCAGTACCGGAGAAAAAACAATTATATAGCGGCGACATTATTTCATAATCATATCTCTGACTTAATTGCGTTTCGTGTGGATCAAAATAATGATGTGTATTTAGCTAACGTTGCTGATAATGACTCAAGTGGTGTTGAACTTGAGTGGCGCTCCAATTGGGATGCCGTAATCTGGAGTGGCCATGCGAGTTATTGGTTTGAAAATGAAACCGAGCAAGGCACAACTGATGGAGCGACGCCTTCTGAAGATCTTTCGCCAGAGTGGTTTATACAGAATCGCATTTCGTGGAATATAAACGAAGTCATGAGTATGAGCTGGATTTATCAGTTACGCGATGAAGTAGATGTATTGCAGAGCGATGGTTCTTTGGAATTATCACATTTAGCCATGCGATATGTTCAGAGTGACAAAGTAAGCTGGCAACTTAAAATAAGAAATTTATTTGATAAGCAATACGCCACGGGGTCATATATTCCACTTAATCGATCGATACCGGTCTATCAGGAGTATCCCGCTCGTGGTCGCGAAGTCTGGTTATCGTTAAGTGTTAACTGGTAGCTAAAATACCCCGTTAACCTATCAGCTAATTGACGCACTGTCAGGTTGAAAATCTTCCAATGTCAACTCAACTTCTTCTACCGTGCCGATAGCATCCATCCAAAAGGTCGTGGACGGCACCTGACTGAAACTAAGTCCTGAATTATTGATTTCTGATAATAGAAATTCACAGGTATTCTGTGCCAATTCTAAGTGGCCTGTTAAATTAAGGCATTTCAATACACGAGTAATTCGAAGCTGGTTGTGATCGTTGGCGCAACACCATTTTTTCGATTGATTAGCAAAGTGAGACGAGCGCTGCAGTAAATTATCGTCGCTACGATGAAAGCCCCAAAAGGCTGCCATAGTATCGAAAGAGCGTAGCAGGTTAGATTGAACATCGAAATGTTGGTGTATTGCTGCGATGATGTCAGGCGAAAGAAGCGGGGCTTCAGGGTTAACCGGGCTAGGCTCAGGCAATGGAAATAACCACTGAATAAAGTCGTGATGCTTTTCCAGTTCGTCGAAAGTCATAGTCCAAATATCGATCAGGGTTCGACCTCGATGATCAGTCGCCTGATGCTGATAAAAGTTTATCCACGGATGTTCACTTTGTGTCACAGTCGCTTTAACTCATAAGCTTGATCTATAATCAGACTACAATAACACTTCAGCTGTCTCGAAGTGAATCGTCACTAACGGGCAAAAATTACCGATAAACTGATGTTTTCCTGCTAGGAATGGCCAATTCCTACGTAAAACTAACTTCCTGTATTTTGCGACAAAACCGCATGCTCATTAATTCTGAACTTATCGCTCCCTGGTTACTTGTAAGCTTCAATCTAGTTGGTGTTCTAGTGTTTGCTGCTCTGGTGATTTGCTCGCCTTGGCGTCAAGTTTTGGAAGTACCGCTGCGCCAGCACCTGGTATTTGGTAGTTGTCTGGCCTTGGTGGGTTTTTGGATGATGAGCTTTGCCGTTAATGAGGCGGTGGTTCTGCATCCTCTGATGATTACAAGCGTATCGCTGATGGTTGGATTTCGTCTTAGTGCTGTCATTAGCGCCTTTGCTAGCATTTTTTACCTTTTACTTGCGGATCTTCCGGTTGTCGCGTGGGGCATGCACTGGTTGGTCAATGGCGTTATACCCGCTATTTTTATCGTTATAATTAATCTGTGGATACGCCAATGGAATCCTGATAATTTATTTTTCTATACGTTGGGTATCGGCTTTTTAGGTGCGGGAATGACCATTCCTCTAACAATGAGCTTAACTTTGATTATTGCCTACCTATCAAGCATCGATTTGAACTTACTGTTTCGTTCAATTGAGCCTGTATGGATCTTGTTAGCCATGTTTCCAGAAGCCTTTATTAACGGAATGATTGTGTCATCCATCACCGTGTTTTATCCTCATTGGATGAAAACCTTTGACGAAGATTATTTCTTGTCGCGGTAATAGTGAGCGAGTTGTCTAGACGTGTGTATTAGCCGCTTCGTTGTAGTGCAACAATAATTCGCGATATTCAATTTATCGATAAGAGTAGATAAACTTTCACTTGTTTTATTGGATTTTGAGAACTGCCTATATTATTCGAGCAATTGGCCGTTTGAAAAAATATTGATAAATGAAATAGCGGACTTATTTGTAAATAAAAACAATCGATTAGTTGCCCTTGTGCTTTTCTCTTTTTCTTATTGTGTTTAAAACTTGATTTGTCTCAACTTGAGAATGTTAACCTGTATTACCGTGCCAGATAATGTTATTAACGAAATTTTAGGTCATTCTTCTTCTCTTCCCTATGAGCGAATTTTACTCCTCTCAAATGCGCTCTAAACTGAACTTGCTGTGTCCACTACGAATGCGGAAATCTCCGCAGGAAGTTTCGTAAAACAATAACTTAAAAAGCGAAATGCCTTAATACAAACACAACTTGAACCGTCTCGTTTCGCGCGTTGATTTTAGTGCGTCGATTGCCGAGTTGGTTATGGTGTCCAATGGCAAACGCTTTCATCTTGGAAGTTTCCTGGAGGGCAATGATGAACAATAAGTACAAGTCGTCTCGTAAAAGTTCCTGTCTGCTAATAGTCGCTTTGTTTACCAGCTACTTTTCTATTCCTGCTCTGGCGGAGCCGGGTGATTACGGTTTTTGGCGAACGCTGGCCAATTTATTTTCACCTCCGGGCGCTGATAATCCAGTAACTGAAGAGCAAATGACTGGACCCTATCCATTACGATTAAATCCAGATGGGTTTAATGATGGATTCAGTCCCGGCGGCTATTTAGAGTGGCAAACTGTGCAATTGCACCCAGAATCGGGCGCGCTTTGTGGTGATGGTTCGCCTTATAAATTTTTTGTGAATCGTGTAGCGCATACTCGAAACACTATTTTTTATTTGGAAGGGGGTGGTGCTTGCTGGGATTACGCCAGCTGTAGCGGTCAGTCGGGTATTCGTGGTGCGCGCAATCCCAATGGAATTCCCGATGATTACATGAGCTTGCTTAATCCCGGCGCCAGTTTAGTCAGTCCTTTTGTATTTCGGTTGCATCCCTGGACTTTCACAAAAACACAAAACTGGAATATGGTGTATGTCCCTTACTGTACCGGAGATATCTACAGTGGCGATCGCGTCGCATTGTACGAAGATCCTTCCGGTGAAAACCCACCGTTAGTCTGGCACCACAATGGCCTTAAAAACCTTCGCGCAGTTGTCGGCTGGGTTAAAAATAATTTGCAGCGACCCACGCAAATGCTGGTTACCGGTTGCTCTGCAGGTGGCGCCGGTTCGCTGACCAACTATGAAGGGCTACGTGGCGATATTGAGCCTAGTTACGGTTATTTAATCAATGACTCAGGTCCAGTTTATCCAGCACCGGTTAATGCGAGTGATAC
Organism: Kangiellaceae bacterium; assembly: GCA_041589565.1. Lineage (GTDB taxonomy): Bacteria > Pseudomonadota > Gammaproteobacteria > Enterobacterales > Kangiellaceae > Pleionea. Next base: position 12,324 of record JBFHVL010000084.1, read on the forward strand.
AGATTACCCTTCGTTACGTTTACACAATCACATTCGTGGTGCCTGGGGGCTTGATGACGGCCCATTAGCATTTCTGCAATCTCGATTGCCGGGTTTGGATTTGAATAACCTGGGAACCCTGTATCGTGGACTTGCCGAAAAGTATTACAACGATCGTATGGGCCACACCCACTTCTGGCAGGACCTCAATTATTCCTCTTACTCTTACGAGCGCTTTTATGAAGATATTGTGAATGAGCCAAATGCTGAGGTACGTAAACAGAAGATCCACGATCGTTGGCATCAGGACACGCAAAACCTGATGCAGGAGTTGAATACTTACGAAAATTTTGGCTACTACATGCCGTACTTTAGGGATGTGAACGAAAGCCACTGCACCAGCATTATTGAGTTCGCCAATGCTGATATTCAGGAAATGGGACTGGAGTTAGACCATTTTGTAAATAATGTGATGAATGGCAGTGGCCCGGTCATGCAGGCTAGCGAGCAAGACACGGTGTCCGATTATCAAAAGGGTTTTAATCTGCTTTATTGGTTGCTCGACCAATTGCTGTAAGATAAAAAGCAGCGAGATAAGGGCGAAAGAGTTTCTTTTGCCCCTTTTCATCCAGCTTGAATAAGTTGACTTGACCTATGCTTTATTTATTCAGTTTGAGTTTTGTATAGCTAAGTAATAGTATTTAGTTTTTTGAGTAGAGTAAGTTTAATAAGTGTGCGTAACATTAAATTTTTCGTAGCGTTTGTCTTGAGTTTGGGTTTGTTTTCATGTGATCAACCATCTAAAACAGTCTCATGCTTCCCTTATGATTTGCAAGAAAAAAGTATGTCTAAATCATTACAACAAATCATTGGACTTAAGCAAGAGGTTAATCAATGGAGTGCAAAGTCTTTTTCCGAAGCTTATTACCACAGGCATGTCATTGATTTATTCGATATATCTGAACAGCTAGTGCGTAGGTTAAGAAGTCATCCTGATGTTATAAGAGCAACGTGTGTCTCCCAAGCAAGTAACGATGAGCTGGCTGAGTGGATTTATATGCATGAAATGGAACAGTTAAGTCGATTACTGCAAAAAGTAGAGCAAGCTAAGCCGATTACTGGTGATGTAATGCTTGAAGAAACTAAATTAAGAGAGTTAGCTCTGGAATTGAGAACTGTTCAAAAAAAGTTAGTTAATCTATTCAAGACTATAGATGAAGAAAAATAATTGATAGGTTTGGTTGTGGATTTGAGTGACTATCCCTCCTGAACCTTATCAAACCCATAGGCTTTCGCTTTAAGCTTTTCGATTTCCTGCCGCAAGTACTGATCCCGAGTCAGTCCATCGGGGAAACTATCCATTTGCATTATACGCTCAACCAGCTCACGCTCTTTCTGTTTGTAATCTAAAA
>JBFHVL010000085.1:0-13673 GCA_041589565.1 Kangiellaceae bacterium
ACGATATCATTGCAGGCATAATGGCGGCGCTGGTGGGTGGAGTTATATGGTTTTACGCAATTCAATATCAGTTGGTGTAATCGCTTGCCTGTGGCTTTCTTCTGTTTTTGCAGAAGAGCTTTCCATCCATGTGATGGGGTTGTTTAAAAATACCGCCATTGTTGAAGTTAACGGCGTTGCCCGTACTTTAAAGAAAGGTAAAACCTCACCCGAAGGGATCACTCTAATTTCTGCCGATGCACGTAAAGCCGAAGTGGAATATCGTGGCAAACGCATGATCTTAAAAATGGGATCTTCAGGCTCCATGGGGCTGAATACAAACTCGGAAAATAGCGCTCCGGTTGAAGCGAAAAAGAAAGTATTAAATCTTATACGTCAACCCGATGGCATGTTCAGTGTACGCGGCACCATCAATAACACTACCGTTATGTTTTTAGTCGATACTGGCGCAACCACCATTGCGATGAATCACCATACTGCAGGCCGAATAGGCATTCCCTATCGAGTAATTGGTCGCCCGATAAATGTTGAAACGGCCTCCGGAATTGCTCGTGCTTATAGTCTCATTTTAGCGAGTGTGCGGATTGGTGATCTGGAGCTTTCTAATGTAGAAGCTGCGGTGATCGAAGGTGAGCAACCGAGTCAGGTGTTGTTAGGAAATTCGTTTTTAGGAAAGTTTAAAGTTGAGCAGGATGGCGACAAAATGGTGATTGGTCAGCGTCACTAAATCTACTGTTTCTGTAAGCATTGCGACGGCAATTGATCGTACGACAGGCCTTTCTGTTTATATTGTAAACAAATATCAGCCATAGAAAAATTTCTGGCAATATCAATAGTAATATAAAGAGGGTTATTCTCTTTCAAGTCGAGCCTAAACTCATTTCGAGTCTCGGGATCTATGCTCACCGTGTAGGAATAAACTTGCTTAGATTTCTCATGCGTTAAAGTGATATCAGCCTGTATTAGCTGATCATTAATGGGGGTAAAGGTAATGTTGAGCTGTAATTGAGAACTACTGCTTCGCTCGGCTTTTAATACTTCGCTTAATTTACCGGTAGACTGTTTAAGATAAATCGTCTGTTTTGAAAGCGGCTCATTTTGCAGCGATGTTGCTCCCTGAAAGGAAACATCGTCAACGGACACACTGGTCCAAATTCGAAGGTTATAAGTTGGAGTAGAGGCGAAAGCAGTTGCGTGAATAATTGCTGAAAACAATAACGCTATTGCAAAGCTTGGTATAGAAACCTTTGTGCTAAAAACGTCTATCATCCTTGATGTCGTATTTAATTATCTTTGATAAACCGTTTAACAACGTCAATCATGGTTTCGGCAGTTAATCCCGCCCGTTGCATTAAATCTTTCGGATCGCCGTGTTCAATAAATCGATCAGGTATGCCAAAGTTTTTAATGTTTATCGAATAGGTTTTGCTGGCAATGTATTCGTTCACCGCACTGCCCGCGCCACCCATTAGCGCATTTTCTTCCAGAGTGATGATGTAACTGTGACTTTCACAAATTTTATCGATCATGGTTTCATCCAAGGGTTTGATAAAACGCATATCGATGAGGGAAGCATTTAGTTCATCAGCGAGCTTGTTACCTTCACTTAGCATTGAGCCGAAGGACAGTATCGCAACCTTTTCGCCTTTGCGTACTTCGCGCGCTTTACCAATTTCCAGAGTTTCCAATTCGGTTGAAATGGTTACTCCCGGGCCGGTGCCTCGTGGATAGCGCACCGCTGCTGGGCCTTCGAATTCATACCCAGTGGTGAGCATTTTTCGACATTCGTCTTCATCACTGGCGGCCATTATCACCATATTGGGAATACAGCGTAGATAACTTAAATCGTATGCGCCATGATGGGTGGCTCCATCGCCACCGACCAGTCCGCCACGATCAATGGCAAACAGCACATCCAGATTTTGAATGGCGACGTCGTGAATCAATTGGTCGTAAGCGCGTTGTAAAAAAGAAGAATAAATCGCTACGACGGGCTTCATTCCTTCGCAGGCTAAACCGGCAGCCAAAGTGACCGCATGCTGCTCGGCAATACCAACATCAAAATAACGTTCTTTAAACTCGCGTGAAAAAGCGATCATATCAGAGCCTTCTCGCATGGCAGGAGTGATCCCCATGAGTCGCTCGTCTTTGGCAGCCATATCCATTAACCATTGGCCGAACACATTGGAGTAGGTGATTTTAGGTTTACCCGACGGAAGCTTGTTATCTTTTGGATCAAAAATGGGTACGCCATGATAAGCGATAGGATCGTTTTCTGCTGGCGCGTAACCTTTACCCTTGGTGGTTACCACATGTAAAAACTGCGGGCCTTTCAACTCTTTCATATTGCCCAAAGTATCCAGCAGTGCATCGAGGTTGTGGCCATCAATCGGACCAATATAGTTAAAGCCTAACTCTTCAAATAGAGTGCCTGGCAGCATCATGCCTTTCATATGCTCTTCGACGCGGTGCGCCCATTCAGAGATGGCTGGCATGTTTTGTAAAACTTTTTTACCGCCAGCCTTAATCGACGAGTAAAATTTTCCAGAAAGGATTTTGGCGAGGTAGTTATTCAATCCGCCGACGTTTTCTGAAATCGACATATCGTTGTCATTAAGAATGACCAGCAGGTTGGCATCGACATCCGCGGCGTGATTCATGGCTTCAAATGCCATACCCGCAGTCATAGCGCCATCACCAATGATTGCAATGGTTTGTCGCTCTTCGCCTTTGGCTTTGGCTGCGATGGCCATTCCGAGCGCTGCACTGATTGAAGTGCTTGAGTGACCAACACCAAAGGTGTCGTATTCGCTTTCGCTACGTACCGGGAATGGATGCAGTCCGTCGGTTTGACGAATGGTTTCCAGTTGATCGCGGCGCCCGGTAAGTACTTTATGCGGGTACGCTTGGTGACCCACATCCCATACCAGACGATCATCAGGGGTGTTGTAGAGGTAGTGCAAAGCAACGGTGAGTTCAACTGTACCTAGCCCGGCTGCAAAATGCCCCCCGCAGCGACTGATGGTATCGATAAGATACTGGCGCAGTTCCGCGGCCACTTGTTTTAGCTCCGAACAGGGCAGCTCGCGCAGATCCTGGGGCGAATTAATGGTCGCTAATAATGGGTAATGACTTAAAGTGGCATTCATAGTTTCGGCTAAGTTGGCTTCGGCGGCAAAAACTTCCGAAGCGATCATTTATCCCGCTCAATAATGTGTCGAGCAAAGCTTTGCAAAAGCTCGCTATTATACGGCAACTCTTCGAGTGCAGCTAATGCCAGCTGGTATTGTTGTTCGGCGTGCCGCTTGGCGCCATCCATCCCCAGTAGAGCAGGGTAAGTGACCTTTTCTGCCGCGAGATCGGAGCCCTGAGGTTTACCCAGAGTTTCGGTATCACTTTCAATATCGAGAATATCGTCTTTAATCTGGAAAGCCAGACCTATAGCGCGACTGTAACGCTTTAAAACCTTTAAATGCTGAGCATGGTTAAGGCCAGCTGCCAGGTAGCCGATCAAAACGGAAGCCTCAATCAAGGCTCCGGTTTTCATCAGGTGCATGGTTTCCAGTTGTTCCAGCGTCAGGCTTTTACCTGTAGCTTCCAGATCAATGGCCTGTCCGCCGCCCATACCTAAAGAACCAGAAGCATGGGAAAGTAAGGATAACATGGTCAATCGTTGCTCGGCGCTCACCTGTGGCATGGGATGCTTAATGAGTGACTGGAATGCCAGTGTCTGTAAGGCATCGCCAGCCAGAACTGCGGTTGCTTCATCATAACGAATATGACAGGTCGGCAGTCCGCGGCGCAAGTCGTCGTCATCCATGCAGGGTAAATCGTCATGGATGAGCGAATAGGCATGAATCAGTTCAACCGCCATGGCTGCGCCATCGAGGGCATCGACCTGCGCGTCGCACATCAGTCCGGTGGCATAAACCAACAAGGGGCGCATACGCTTTCCTGGGTTTAGAGCACTGTAACGCATAGCCTCATGTAACCGAGTAGGCTGGGTACTTGCGGCAGGCAAACAGAGGTCAAGCTGCGCTTCGACGCGCAGTCGATAGGATTCAATAAACTGTTGAAAAATCATGCGTCAGGATCTGAGTCGTCGGCGTCTTCGTCCATCTGGAAGTCGTTGAGCTCTTGTTGCTCCGAAAGAATTTGTATTTTTTGACGGGCGCTATCTAACAGAGCTTGGCAATTTTTAGTAAGCTTTACGCCTTGCTCAAATTGTTTCAGGGCGTCTTCCAGAGATAAATCGCCCTGCTCCATGGCATCGACAATGGACTCCAGCTCGGCTATTTGTTGCTCAAAACTAGGCTTGGATTTGCTCATTCGACCGTTTCGCTTGTTTATGGGTTTTCGATATTGAGAGGCGCTGTTTGATTGGTAGCGCAGTTAGCGGCTATTTTCTCTTAAATTACCGCTAATGAAAACCAAATGTCCGAATTAATACCAAGGTCGATTGTTTTTTAATCGAAATGCGAATCTGCTAGAGTTTCTCTATAAATTTCAGCAAGATAATTGCATCTTTGGTAAAAATGGCTAACCTTTTTAAGGAGCCAATTTAGAAAATAAAACCTTTCCCGGGATTACGAACAAGTGGATATAGCAACCATAATAGGGTTATTTGGAGCCGTCGGTATTGTTGCCTTGGCAATGATATTGGCCGGTGGCTTCGGTCAGTTTATCGATGTGCCTTCGGTATTAGTCGTGATAATTGGGTCACATCTGGTGGTATTGGGTCAGTACCCTCTGTCTGAGTTTATTGGCGCTGCAAAAGCTGGCATGAAAACTGTCATGTTTAAATCCCCCAATTTTGAAGAGATTATCGCCAAAATTGTTGAGCTGGCCGATCTGTCGCGTAAAGGCGGGTTGCTTTCACTAGAGGGGGCTGAAATTGATGACCCGTTTTTAAAGAAGGGAATTGGATTGCTGGTCGATGGACACGACGGTGAAGTCGTGAAAGCCATTCTGGAAAAAGACGTTGCCATGGCTTCCAAGCGACACGAAACCGGACGCGCTGTGTTTAAAAGCCTGGCTGGCGTTGCCCCGGCGATGGGAATGATAGGTACCTTGATTGGTCTGGTTGCTATGTTAGGGAACATGGATGACCCTAAGTCGATAGGGCCTGCGATGGCAGTCGCCTTATTAACCACTTTATATGGCGCCATGATCGCCAATATGATGGCAACGCCCATAGCCGACAAATTGGCCTTGCGAGATACCGAAGAAAAAATTGCCAAAACTTTGATGATAGATGGTTTACTGGGCATTCAGGCAGGGCAAAACCCGCGTGTTATTGAGCAGGTATTGCACGGATATTTGGCAGAGGGCAGTCGACCTTCTGCCGACGAGTAGCGAGCGATGGAAGAAGAATGTAATTGTCCCCCCGAGGGGCTTCCTGACTATATGGGCACCTTTGCCGATCTGATGGCATTGTTGATGTGCTTTTTCGTGTTGTTGCTGGCGTTTTCTGAAATGGACGTTCTGAAATTCAAGCAAATTGCCGGCTCAATGAAGTTTGCTTTCGGTGTGCAAAATAAAATTGAAGTTAAGGACATTCCGAAAGGGACCAGCATTATTGCGCAAGAGTTCTCTCCTGGAAAACCTACGCCGACCATGATTGAAGCCATCATGCAGCACACGGTTGAGATCACCAAAGAATCGCTCGAATTCGATGAACCGGTAGAACAAGATCCGGAAGAAGGTGATGGAGATAAGTCTGATACTGGTGAGGGCGAACAGGCCAATCTGGGGACGGGTGAAAAAGAAGCGATTGCCAAGGCAGAACAACTGGCGCGGGAAATAGCCGCAAAAATGTCGCAACAACTTGACTCCGGACAGATCGAATTATTGGCTAAAGACAGTATTGTGGTGATCCGTATTCGTGAAAGTGGCTCTTTCGCGTCAGGTTCCGATCGCATCGAACGAAACTTTATTGGGGTGCTGGAAAAAATCGCTGAAATTTTAAAAGATACCGACGGTGAAATTCGTGTCGCTGGTCATACCGATAACTTACCCATAGATACAGAACGATTTCGCTCCAACTGGGAGTTGTCCGGAGGTCGTGCCGGTAGTGTCGTGCGTGAGCTGTTAAAGCATCCGGGACTGGAGCGAGATCGTTTCGTTATTACAGGCTACGCTGATACCCGTCCGATAGCGCCCAATGATACTGTTGATGGGCGAGCCAAAAATCGTCGTGTAGAAATTATTATTGTTCAGGGTAAAACAACACCCAGCAACATTTTAGGGATTAGCGGTGACGCTGATGGTGAAGTCGAAGGGTGAGCCTTATTGATTTAAAGTGAGAATCAAACCGGTTTACAAGCTCGAAGGCAACCTCGATAAAACACTCAAGTATTTGACTCCAAATAGCCATGAGCGTGTGCCCAGGATTTTACCGCTACCAGATCGAAAATCCATTCTTTGTTCAGTCCTCCGGATTCTACAACCGGCATGCCTTCTTTAATCCAGGCATCCAGTTGCGCCCGGTTAAGATCCAGCAGTAACGACAACTGATACTTACCAATGACTCTATCCTGCCATGGGTGTGGGGCAGTCTCTGATTCGTATCTGTGCTGATTTCGGCGCTTTGCTTGTCTTAGATAGTTGGACGATTTCATAATGACACACTCCTAACTGCTATTAATGATCAATAGTTCAAAAAAACAGCAAATTCCAGTGATAGACCTGCCGTTAGGCGCTTAATTTGAGATGTCTAATATTTGGGATATAAGCAGTTACACTTGTTAGTGCCTTTGTGCATATCAATTCGAAAAGTTACTCGTTACAATGAGCTGCAAGCGGAAAAGGGCTAAATAATCGATGACCGATAAAACGGACACAACTCCCATCATAGAAGTGGAAAAGTTGACCACGCATTATGGAGATCGCTTGATCCTCGACGAGCTGGATCTTTCGGTAAATCGTGGTGAAGTGATGGTTATTATGGGAGCGAGTGGATCGGGCAAAAGTACCTTACTACGTACCTTATTGGGCCTGAATAAACCCTCAAGTGGTCGGGTGTCTATTATGGGTACCGAAGTCACTTCAGTCTCACAAAAAGAACTGTATCGACTGCGCCGAAACATCGGTGTCGCTTTTCAGGGTGGCGCCCTGTTCGGCAATCTGTCGTTAATTGAAAATGTCCAGTTACCTCTTAAAGAACATACCAACCTCGATGAAAATACCATTCGGATAATGAGTCGCATGAAGCTCGATATGATGAATTTATCGGGGTTTGACGAGTTAATGCCGTCGGAATTGTCAGGTGGGATGGTAAAGCGAGCGGCGTTGGCGCGAGCTATAGTTATGGATCCGGAGCTGATGTTTTTTGATGAACCCTCTGCTGGACTTGATCCTGTGGTTGCTGCCGAACTCGATGAGTATATTCTGGAGCTGAAAAAGTCACTGGATATGACCATTGTGATTGTTACCCATGAATTACAAAGTGCCTTGCGTATCGCTGATCGAATAACGGTATTGGATAAAGGCAAAATGGTGATAACGGGCACCGTCGATGAGGTTAAACAAAGTGATAACCTGCACGTACAGAATTTACTGAATCGTCGACCTTCGCGACAACAATTATCGCCAGAAGAGTATTTGGAAATGTTAACTCGGGTACAGGCTGCGCGCCCACATCGAGGACACATCGATGGTTAATCTAATTTCACGACTGGGCGCTCAGGTCATTGAGCAGTGTGAACATTTGGGCCACCTGACTGTGTTTCTTTTACGGGTAGTCAGCAAGCTATTTGTGTTTCCGTTTCGTTATCGTGCCGTTCTGCAGCAACTGCATTTTATTGGTGCCAAGTCCACCTTTGTGATTGTGCTGGCATCAATTACCATCGGTCTTGCGTTAGGGTTAAATCTTTATGTGGAATTTTCGCGGTTGGGCGTTCAGGACCGACTCGGCTCTGCGGTTGCATTAAGTTTAATTCGAGAGTTGGGGCCTGTCTTTACTGCTCTTATGGTCATGGGGCGAGCAGGCTCTGCCATGTGTGCCGAAGTGGGAATTATGCGAAGCGATGAGCAGCTCGATGCGCTTGAATGCATGGCTATTGATCCCTATAAATTTTTAATGGTCCCCAAGTTCTGGGCCACTTTAGTTTCAGTCCCATTGTTGGTGGCTATCGCTGATGTGGTCGGTATATTTGGGGGCTATTTAGCCGGAGTGGTGATTTTCGACGTGCCCTCAGGTGCTTACTGGCTAGGTGTTTATGGCTCTATTGAGTGGTTTCACCTGAACATGGGGTTTGTAAAATCACTGGTTTTTGCTTTGATCATCGTTTGGATAGCGACGGGCAAGGGCTTTTTATTGCATCTCGATAAGCAGGGTAATTATGGCGCCGAGGGCGTAAGCCGAGTGACCACCCAGGCGGTGGTGATGGGCTCGGTACTCATCCTGTTTGCAAACTTTCTGGTTTCGGCAATTCTGGTTGCCTGATATCGGTATGACCTAACGGAATTGAATTATGGCTAAGTTAAAAGTTGAGTTTTTCGTCGGACTCTTTGTGATAGCAGGTCTAGTGGCTGTTAGCTATATGGCAGTAAAAATGGGTGATGTGGGGCTGTTCGATCGTCAGTCCACTTACACTCTGGTTGGGCGATTCGATTCGGTATCTGGTCTTAAAGAAGGCGCTGCTGTGGAAATGGCTGGGGTGCGGGTAGGTAAAGTGTCGTCGATTACCTTTGATGGGGAGCGGTTTGAGGCCGTAGTAACTATGGAGATCCCCAATCATATTCAGCTGACCATCGACTCGGTGGCGTCCATACGCACGACCGGGATCATCGGCGATAAATACATCAAGGTTACTATCGGCGGTGATGAAGACTTTCTGCAGCCAGGCGATGAGTTTGAGCAGACCGAGTCTTCGCTAGATATTGAAGAACTGATCAGCAAGTTTATTTTTAAAGCAGAGCAGGATAGCTAGCAACAGTTTGTTCAATTCTGCACTTAATGTATATCTATTGACTGACTCAGGCGCTGCAATACCTTTGAAGTAGCCTTTAATTCTCTAGTGCGGTTTAGAGCTCGTCTGGTGTAAAATGGCGAGCTTTAATGCTGATTTACTGTTAACCCCTTCGGAAATTCATTCATGAGCGAAGCAATCGAAAAGCCAAAACACTTTATTCGTCAAATCATTGATAAGGATTTGGAGGCAGGAAAGCATAGCCAGGTGGTGACGCGTTTTCCTCCGGAACCCAATGGCTTTTTACATGTTGGTCATGCCAAGTCGATCTGTCTGAACTTTGGTGTTGCTCAGGAATATCAGGGAAATTGTAATCTTCGCTTTGATGATACCAATCCGGCCAAAGAAGAAGCCGCTTATGCCGAAGCTATTGCCGAAGATGTGCGTTGGCTGGGCTTTGAATGGAATGGTGACATTCGCCATGCCTCAGACTATTTTGAAAAACTCTACGACTTTGCTGTTGAACTGATCAATAAAGGGTTGGCCTATGTGGATGAGTTAACTCCGGAACAAATTCGTGAGTATCGAGGTACTTTTGAACAACCGGGTAAAAACAGCCCTTTTCGAGATCGTCCGGCTGAAGAGAGCCTGGACTTATTCCGCCGCATGCGTGAAGGCGAGTTTGGCGATGGCAAAATGTGTCTGCGCGCCAAAATTGATATGGCCTCGCCCAATATCAATATGCGCGATCCGGTGATCTATCGAATCAAGCACCAGCATCATCATCGCACGGGTGATACATGGTGCATTTATCCCATGTACGATTTTACTCATTGTATTTCGGACGCGTTAGAAGGCATTACCCACTCGTTATGTACTTTGGAATTTGAAGATCATCGTCCGCTGTACGACTGGGTGCTCGACAATATCACTATTGATTGCCATCCACAGCAGATCGAATTTTCACGATTAAACCTCGAACACACAGTAACCAGTAAACGAAAATTGAATACGCTCGTTACAGAAGGGTATGTGGATGGTTGGGACGATCCGCGTATGCCGACCATTTCGGGTATGCGTCGTCGAGGATTTACTGCAGCGGCCATTCGCGATATGTGCGAGCGCGTCGGTGTGACCAAAAAAGTGAACACCACTGAAATGGGCGTGCTAGAAAATTGTGTGCGTGAAGATCTCGATAAAAACGCCAAACGTGCCATGGCGGTTTTAAACCCATTAAAAGTGGTGATCACCAACTATCCTGAAGATAAGGTTGAGGAACTCACTGCGCCAAATCATCCCCAGCAGGATATGGGAACGCGCACTTTGTTTATGACTCGTGAGGTGTTTATTGATCGCGATGATTTTCGTGAAGAAGCCAATAAAAAATACAAGCGATTGGTGCTGGGTAAAGAAGTGCGTTTGCGAAACAGTTATGTGATTCAGGCCAATGAAGTCATTAAAGACGACAAAGGTGAAATTATTGAAATTCGTTGTACTTACGATCCCGATACGTTAGGTAAAAACCCTGAAGGGCGAAAGCCCAAAGGGGTCATTCACTGGGTATCGGCGTCACACTCGTTGCCAGCAACCATTCGCTTGTATGACCGATTGTTCAATGTTCCCAATCCTGGCAGCATGGATGATTTCGCCAGCACATTGAATCCAGAGTCATTGCAGATTCTTGAAAATGCGCGAGTCGAAATGAGTTTGAAAGATGTCGAGCCAGAAACGCGTTTCCAGTTTGAGCGGGAAGGCTACTTCTGTGCTGACCGTTACGACTGCAAACCAGAGCAGCTGGTGTTTAATCGAACGGTAACGTTACGTGACAGTTGGGCTAAAATAGAAAATAAGCTCGATCAGGCGTAGCAATGATTGAGAAAAGGGAGCCGTTTGGCTCCCTTGTTGTTTGTGGAGTTGAGTCATGAAAAGTGTCTTTAAGAATACTCAATGTGTCTGGTTTTTATTTTTATTGTCCGCCAAGCTTTGGGCTGCGGATATGTCGGTCGGTTACCGTTACAGTCAGGGTGATGCTCGTTTTGGCTTGCCGGTGGAAAGCCAGTTTAAAACGCAGGCGCTCAGTTTCTCGTTGCAATGGGAAGAAGGATTTTTTGAGCAGGATGCGTTTTTTGAGATTGATATTCCACGTCTGGAAATGACCGGACCTGCGGCATTGTTATCGATCATACCACTACAAGACTTTGTTCGACTCGACCGCGAACGACGCATTCGTTTTTTGCAACTGCTGGATATTTATTCGCTGCAGGATATTAAAAACTTTCAGGTGTCTGGCACCAGCGATGTAACCCTCGCAGCAGGAACCTACTTTACCGATCCCTGGTTTGATGATTATTCACTGGCGTTGTCGCTTGAAGTGAAGTGGGATAACGGAGACCAAACGCGAGGACTTGGAACCGGTGATAAAGATTATACTCTGCGACTCGACTATCAGTATTTACTTGACCAATGGACTCCGGAGTTAAGTGTGGGACACGTTAAAGCAGGGGACATAGGCCAACTGACAGGAGAAAGCTTTTGGTTTACTCAGGCAGGACTAAGTTATCAACCGAGACATTGGATTCGATTTGGCGCAAGTTATTTCGTTGGCCACTTAAGCGCCGAAAAAATAGCGCAGTGGGACTATTCTGTATTACTGCAGTTACGGGACGAGTTAAGTTTACTGATGCTTTATAGCGATGGTCAAAGCGCAACAGCACTGAATAATAACTGGAGTATCAGTCTCGATTACGCTTTTTAACCGAGATTAATCCAGTGACTGAGAGTGAATGATCCACGCAAAAGCAACGCCAACATAAAAATTATCTTTTTCGCGCACCAGAGGACTGTCTTCAAATTCGGCATTATTTAACGAGCGATAACGGATAAAGGCTCCGGTCCAGAAATTGCCTCGACGACGTGTGATTCCCAGTAAGGTTTGAGTTCCTGCAAAACCCGATTCTGCTTTATAAAAGTCTCGCTCTGGAGTGACGTAAGTTTGATCCACTGAATAAAAATAATCGTTGAATTTATTACTTTGGTAATATGCGCTGAAGTCGCCTATCAATCTCCAATTGGTATCTCGTGATTGAAAGTCATGCTCCCAACGGACGCCGGGTGCCGCTTGCCAACCAATAGTCTCGAAACGACTAAAGTCAGTGACGGCTGCCATGCGAACAGGAAACATAAATTTAACGCTATGAACTTCTGTTTGCAGTATACGGTAATTTAGCGATGGACCAGCCAGACCCACCCAGTCGAGATCGGGCATACCACGACGGGCTTCGTTGTCGTCACTGTTTACCGGCAGTGCGCCAGCCAAACTTAAATCCAAATCCCAACGGCTGCCTTCAGCAAGATGACCTTTTAATCCTTCCCGGTTCAGTGATACGCGATCGGTTTGATAAATCAGATAGGGAAAAGGTAATGCGTAATATTCTGACTCATCACTCCCGGCATAATGAGGCAAACTCACCATAGAAAAGCCGGCACCGACTTCAAAAATGGATGGTTTCTTCGAGTTGGCAAATACTTGCGATGCCAATAATAAAATTGTAACTGTCAGAAATCCGGTTCGCATTAATTAGTACCAAATGTGGTTGATATAAAAACAGCGTTTGCCTTTCGGCGTATGCACTTCTATTTCATCATCGACCTGTTTTTTGATCAGCGCTCGCGCCAAGGGTGAGTCGATGCTGATGTAGCTTTCATCGAAATCAAATTCATCGGAACCCACAAGTCGGTGCACTTTGACATTACCGTCTTCATCTTCCAATTCAACCCAGGCGGAAAAATAAACCGATGACTGATCAGAAGGTTTGTGCTCGACTACCTGCATTTCGCTGGTGCGTTTTTGCAAATAACGAATGCGGCGATCCATTTCGCGTAATTGTTTCTTACGGTAAATGTATTCAGCGTTTTCTGAGCGATCGCCTTCGGCTGCTGCAGCGGCTAATGCACGTGTTACTTCTGGACGTTTATTTTTCCAAAGGTCTGCCAGTTCATTTCGGAGACGGGTTGCGCCTTCGGGTGTGATCAACTTTGAACGATTCATTGAAATGATATTAAGCAAAGCCTGAGTCAAACGCGAAATGTTACGTGAGCCGGCGAGTTAGTCAAGAAAAAGGTCTTATGTAAGACGTTAGACGACGTCAGGTGAACAAGTTTTTTGGGCTCTGAAGCAGGATAAAAAATCCCGCTATGCAGTGACTGTATTGCGCGGGGACACTAAAAAAAGGAGTGGCCGCCTGAATGTATCAAGCGACTTTTGACTGTGCGGAACCTACGATCCGATATCCTTTGCGAACGAGCAAGTTATCTTGAAGAGGTAGCTTCAAGCACTCTGTATGCTCATTGGTTGGCAATAAAATTTGGCCGCATCCTGCACAGCCAGTGATATGTATACGTCCTTTGGTAAAGGATACCCATTGATGATTCCCTGACATGAGTGCCTCTCTGCTATCTCAGTTGATGATGAGTTCAGTTTAGTTTCTGTTTAAAAACTCAACCATCAGAAATCAGGTGTTTGTTTTGTAAGCATTCTCTGATAGCAATGTAGGCTATATGGCTAGTGAATAGTCTATTTAGGCGATTTTGTCACTCTAGTCCTGTTACGTGACCATCGGCATCAAGTGCCATTTGCTCGGCTTGAGGCGCTTTGGGTAGTCCGGGCATACGCATTATTTCGCCAGTAAGTACAACTAAAAAGCCTGCGCCTGAATTGACGTGTATATTGCGCACTGTAACCTCGAAGTCGCGAGGGCGACC
>JBFHVL010000086.1:0-13653 GCA_041589565.1 Kangiellaceae bacterium
TCATTGATGGCATCTCAATGAAAAATGAAGGTTTAGTCCCCTTCGTCTAGAGGCCTAGGACACCGCCCTTTCACGGCGGTAACAGGGGTTCGAATCCCCTAGGGGACGCCAAATAAAAAAGGCTCAGCTAAACAGCTGGGCCTTTTTTATTAATACTCGGAAAACTTAGGCCAATTTACATAGGTGTGTGTAACCTACTATAGCGAGAGGTGATTCGTAACCAGCGAATCAATAGCATTATTGCTGCCGTACTTAAGCCGACAATAATTCCTATCCAGTAACCTTTTACTCCCATTCCTTCCAGTTCCGCCAGATAGTACCCGGTAGGAAATCCTAGTAGCCAATAGGCAATTGCAGATATATACATAGGGATTTGGGTGTCTTTTAACCCTCTTAGTGCGCCGCTCAATGAAACCTGTAGTGCATCTGACCACTGAAAAATTGCGGCTAAGGCCAAAAGTCCAGAAGCGATCAGCAAGACATTATGATCATCGGTGTAGAGCGAAACCAATGATTCTGCGAATAACCACATTCCTAAAGCAGAGAGGGTGGCTAATGACATTGCGAGAAGAATGCCGGTTTTGGCTGAATGGCTTAACTGCAAAAACTTTTGTCTACCTGCGAAAAAACCAACTCTGGCAGAAATGGCTATTGAGAGACCAAGTGGAACCATATAGGCCATAGAAGCAATATTTATTGCCACCTGGTGAGCTGCGACAACTTCAATTTGGTAACGGCCAATCATCAAACCAATTATTGCGAACATAGCTATTTCCATTCCAACACCGATACCCATAGGCAAGCCAACAGTGAAAATCTCCTTAAGCTGTTTTAAATCAATTTTGTGCCAAACCCCGGTAATCGCCAGGTGCTGATAGCGGCCTGTTGTAAGGGTATAAAAAGCCATGCCTATAAACATGACTAGCCATACCAAGGCCGTGGCATACCCAACACCAACAGCTCCAAAAGCAGGCACGCCCAAGCCTCCCCAGATGAACCAAAGGTTAAACAAAATATTGAAGGGTATAGCGGAAAAAGAAACGAGCATTATCGCTTTGGTTGAAAATAAGCCCTCGTTACAAAAGCGTAGAGCTAGAAATCCGAACAAAGGGATGATACCGAGGCTGCAGGCCGTCAAATATCCTTGGACTGTTGCAACCAAAGACTCCTGAATGCCAATTAGCCGCATTAACCATTCACTGTTGGTTAATAACAAAATGGCAGGGATAGATAGCAGCAGGGCGACTTTAAGAGAAAGCTGGAACAGGGCTCCGATCTTTTCAAAGTCTCCACGGCCATTGAGGTGCGCCACGATTGGGTTAAGCGCAAGGAATATTCCTAAAATAAAAACCACTACGGGGTTGATAATATTCGTTCCTACCGCAATAGCTGCGAGAGCTTCGGCATTAATACTGCCAGCCATCATGGTGTCGATCACCCCGAGTGACATTTGCGACAGCTGCGATAAGACTGCGGGGATGCCCAAAGTTGTTATTTCGAGCAGTTCTGATCGTTTTTTTGACATGGCGAATCTATTTAAACCTTTTGCAATATCTTATAACATCGATTTAAAGTTGGAACTAAGGATTAATTAATCATTGGAACTTTTATGTTGGTATCTCTTGAGCGTTTGGTAAGCGAAGTAGAGTTTACACAGTTTGACTACTTAATTATTGCGGTCAATATTGTCACATTGTTGTTGTCTCCTTGGCTGATCCGCTGGGCAGCGCATAATCGGTCAGAGAAAGATATTCGCCGCCGAATCAATGCGTTGCGCTTTATAAATATAGTGATTTTAGCCAGTTATTTATGTGCAGTATTTTTTCAATTTAAACTGGGTCAAGCATTCGCCAAAATCAGCTTAACGCTCATGTTGGCATTTGCGATAAATCACCTACTTCAGTTGTGGATCACAAAACGCTTCGGGACCGAAAGAGAGCTAAACGGACAACTGGTAAACGTTCGTTCCTATACCAGCGGATTAATTGGTCTTGTAGCGCTAACATTTGTCATCGCCCTTAGTCTTGTCGCGGTATTAAATATTCTTGAGTTGGATAACTGGTTACAAACTTCATCAATTATCGGTGCCTTCCTATTAATTTTATACGCCAGTAAAGACTTCATACTTTCGGATATGATTGCCAGTTTGGTTATTCATTACAATAGGATGCTTGAGCCAGGTAACCTGGTCGAAATCAAAGAGCTTAATATATTGGGTGTTGTTCAGCAGGTAACCCTGACTCAATGCACCTTGAGAGATTTGGTACGTGGAAATGAAATTGCTGTTTCAACCAGCAAGCTAAGGCAGTGCGTTATTAATAACCTGTCTCACTGCTCAGGCTGTCTGAAAGATTTTGTGGACTATAATATCAGCTACCAGGTGAGTCATGACAAAGTAAGTGAGTTTTTCAATAAACTGTGGAGTTTAATAGAAACGAATTCTTTGCCCGTTGAATATGGAAAGTTAACCTATAAAGCGCTCGAAGCAGGGGATCATGCCATTACCTGGCGGCTATTTTATTCGCTGAAATCCCCTTATAAGTTACTAGAAGCAAAACAAGGGATTCATTATTTAGCGACACAAGTATCCGAGGAGTTTGGTTTTAATTTAGGAACACCTTTAACACATGAAGTATTGAATATTAAGAGCGTTTAAAATCCATTGAAGGGGTGTTATAGCGATAATGCACGCAGTTCACTAGCCACACGGCTTTGTTGCCACATTTCATCAAACTGCTTTCTATATTCTCTTACTTTGTTTTTATCATTAAAGAATATTTTTGCATCATAGTCTGAATGACTTGAACGATAAATCACACCGGCATCATCCACTAAATAAAAGCCATAAGGTATTTGTTGAAAATCTTTGGCTAATACGCGAATGGATATAAAGCTGCTCAGTTGTTGTGACAGACTAACCAGTCGGTGATCGGAAGATTGTAACTGTCGGGTGTCAAACACCAGGAGGCGGATTTCGGAGTATCGGCTACGACGGGCCAGCTGTGAAATGGCTTGTTCGATATTGCGCTCGCTTAACACTCGTGGCTCTAGATCGTAGCTGAGTATATCAATACGATGTTTAGCCTGCGCAAACATACGATAGCTCGCCAGTTTTAATTCTGAAGCGCGACTGACAGCAAAATTTTCCTCGGTAATGCCTAATTCGGCATTGAGTAACGCTTCTTCAGAAAACAATGACTCAGACATCTTAACTCAGTAGATTTCTTTTCATGGATTGATGAGGAATTCCTGCTTCCATAAATACCGGACCGCTGGCTTCGAACTTATGGCGCTGGTAGAACTCAACAGCTTGAACCTGAGCATGGAGTTTTACCGGGCTTAGTTTTTCACGTGCTGCAATATCAACCAACGCTTGAAGGATTTTAGAGCCAAGACCCAATCCACGAAAGGGCAATAAAACTGAGACACGACCGATTTTGCCTTCAGGTGTCATTCTACCAGTACCAATTGGTTCGCCATCAATAGTCGTAACCAGTACGTGATGACATTCGGGATCTTTGCCGTCCATTTCTATCTCAGGAGCAACCCGTTGCTCATAAACAAAGACTTTTTCCCGAACCTCGGTTAACTGGTCTTTCGCATCCTGCCAACGCACTTCGCGAACGATAAAATTACTTGTCATATAGGTTCCAGAAACAGGTCTTAATCAAATTCTAAGGTTAAATGACCCTTCTTTACAAGATTAGCAATTCCCTTAATAAAATCAATATCTTGGATCTCACTTTTCAATTCTTTTCTGGATAATTTAGAGTTTTTAACAAGCTTTTCGGCAAATATTGAGAAGTCACCTGTCAGAACGAGGGGGGCTCCATCAATAAAAAGCTGGGTTGAAGTACCATTTAGGTAATAGGTTAAGCGACTATTTTGAGTCAGCGAAAGGTAAAAGTCTCTGTATAGCAGTATTTGTTCGAGCTGTTCTATTTTTAATTCGTCGTTAATATCGGCAGCCGGGTACTTGGGGCGTGTTACCAATTGTCCAAAGGCGGAAAGGACTTGCTCGTCACTAATGGCGTCTAACGCCTTTCGGACCCAGGGAACAACTTCGTTCGGTAACTTATTACTGGTAAACGCAGAGACTGGGTTGGCATCCTGATACCTATCGGAAAGACTTTCATCGCGTTCCAGCAAGTCGACCAGCAGCTGTTCCAGTACCGAGTGATGAGATGGCGCTCTGAAGCCAACGGAATAGGTCATACAGTTGTTGAGAGCAATACCATTATGTGCTGTATTGGGTGGTATATAGAGCATATCGCCAGTATGGAGAACACAGTCGATTATGGGGTCAAATTCGGCGGTTTGCTTTAATAATGGGTGGGGGGTGTGTTGTTCAAGCGATAGATTAGGTTGCCCAACTTGCCATCGACGACTACCCATTCCCTGAATTAAAAACACATCATATTGATCGATATGGGGGCCAACGCCACCGTTAGGCGTTGCATAGCTAACCATCAAATCGTCGATTCGCCATTGGGGAATAAAATTGAACTGACTTAATAATTCGCGAGCTTCTGGTACCCAATGATCAAGGGTTTGAACTAACAGCGTCCAGTGACTCTCTGGCAAGTTCAAAAATGTCGACTCATCGAACGGTCCGGTTTTAACATGCCAACTTTGATTTTCAGGAGTTTGCCGAATAAGACGAGACTCCACTTCATCATCCAGAGCCAATCCTGCGAGCTCTTCGGGCTCAAGTAAATCGACAAAGTCGGGAAACTGGCTGCGAATAACGAGAGGCTGCTTTTGCCAGTAGTGTGTTAAAAAATCTTCAATACTCAAGTCGCCCAGAAACTGGATGTTAAAAGCCGGGGTGTTCATAAGTGCAGGCCCTGATGACTTATCTGTTTTATTCAAGCATACAAAAACCGGCGCTTATGCGCCGGCGATTTTGCTAAATGTTTTTCGCTTGTTCTATTGCGTTGCCAATATAGTTGGCGGGAGTAAGCTTTTTCAGATCCTGCTTAACTGCGTCGGGTAATTCGAGTCCATCGATAAACTGAGCCATTCCTGCTTGGTCCACTTTTCGACCACGAGTTAGCTCTTTCAACTTCTCGTAGGGTTTCTCGATTCCGTAACGACGCATCACCGTTTGAATGGGTTCAGCAAGCAACTCCCAATTATTGTTAAGTTCGTCAAGAAGAGACTGCTCATTAACTTCCAGTTTACTGATCCCTTTAAGAGTTGCTTTGTAAGCAATGATAGAGTGGGCAACACCCATACCTAAAGCGCGAAGTGCTGTGGAATCTGATAAATCACGTTGCCAGCGAGATACCGGAAGTTTTTGCCCTAAGTGACTGAATAGTGCATTGGCAATACCCAGGTTACCTTCTGAGTTTTCAAAATCGATAGGGTTTACTTTATGCGGCATGGTAGATGAGCCAATCTCGCCAGCGATAGTTTTCTGTTTGAAATGACCGAGCGCAATATAGCCCCACACATCACGATCATAGTCGAGCAGAATCACATTAAAACGAGTAATAGCATCAAAGTATTCGGCAATATAGTCGTGAGGTTCAATTTGCGTGGTATAGGGATTAAAGGTTAAACCTAAAGACTCGACAAACTCCTGCGAAAATTTAGGCCAGTTTACATTTGGATAGGCTGAGAAGTGAGCGTTGTAGTTACCAACCGCACCATTGATTTTTCCAAGAAGTTCGACATCTTTAAATTGCTCATGCTGACGACGAAGACGGGCAACCACGTTGGCCATTTCTTTACCCATTGTTGAGGGTGAAGCTGGTTGGCCATGAGTTCGACTCATCATGGGGATCTCTGCGTAATTCAACGCAAGGTCACGAATCGCATCCATAATTTGGGATTGGTATTCTTCAATGATTAATCCAGCGTCTTTCAACATTAAACCGTAAGAGAGGTTATTGATGTCTTCTGAAGTACAGGCAAAGTGAATGAATTCGCTAACATTTTCTAATTCGGCATTTCCAGCTGTCTTTTCTTTTAGCAGATACTCTACCGCTTTTACGTCGTGATTCGTGGTGGCTTCAATTTCTTTAACACGCTCTGCATCCGCCAGAGAAAATTCATCAACAATACGATTCAACAGCTCTTGAGTTTCGACACTAAACTCTGGAACTTCTTCGATTTCCGGTGTTGCGGCCAGCTTTTGCAACCAGCGTACCTCAACAGTAGTTCGGTACTTGATGAGTCCGTATTCGCTGAAAATTTCTCGAAGCTCTGCGGCTTTCGAGCCGTAACGACCATCGACTGGAGAGATTGCTGTAAGCGAAGTAAGTTCCATAGCGTTCCTCGGAAATTAGGGCTGTTTGCCTGAATAATTCTAACGTCGTAAAAAGGGCGGCTAGTTTACCATAAACTCGGCTAATTGGCAGTTCGTGGAGGCCTTTGATAGGCGGTTTAGGGGTGGCTAATAATAGACTGCCTTAACCTAGAATGCTCAAAAGATAATCGGTTACCGATGACGTTAATACCCAGCTGTGAAAACAATGGGCTGTAGTCGGGAAAACCTCGACTGTATTTCACCCGTCGAAACAGAGGAGTAAATACGGGCTGCTTGACTAATTGATCAAGAGAGCGAGCTAATTCTTCAGCACTCCATATTGCATGTTGATTAACGCAGCACTGATTAAATTGTCTTAATACTTGCAGCAAAGTCTTGTTTTGCCGTCTGAGAGCAATATCGGCTTCTAGCCAGGTGAGCGCGCCAGTCCAATAAACTCTTCGGTAACTGTGGTTGTCACGCATATGACGACTGGCTTTGTGCAGTGGAATACCTTGAGTAGAAGAATAATTCTGTTTACCTCTTTGAATGCCTCCCCAAAGTCGCTCGAAGGTTTCCTTCTCTTTCAGCAGACCAACTCTTGCCATCATCAGGTATTGCTGATAGCTGGCAAAGCCCTCAGAAACCCAGGCTTCTCGGCGATCAACAAAGGGTAATAATAAATGGGCAAACTCATGGTAGGCGGTCCAATCGCCAATAAAGTCTGATTCGTCTGCATTACTGTATACCCAAAAATGGACTAACGTTCCCTCACCGCGATACACCATGGCAAAGGGCGTTGCGCTAGAGGTCTGTTGTTTAACATCGGTAATGATAATTTGTAGCTGCTTAAACGGTAATGTTTCATTGGTTGCACGTAAGGCACGGCAAACCAGTGTTAGCCAACGTACGATTTTACTTTGATTTTCATCAGAGATATTCGATAGAAATGCAACATTTAACTCTGCATCGTCCAGCTTTGCCTTTCTATTATCGAAGTGACCAAAATAGCTGTCGAGCGACATAAAGGAGGGGGTGGTATTGAGTTCATACGCCCCCTTAGAATTAATCGGCCAGGGCAGAGCGGCTGAGTAATCCACAGGAAGCTCTAGCGATAAAGAGTAGTTATGCTCGGTTGCGCGGGTAATCGGTCGCCAAAAATAAAGTCCCGTATCTAACTTGATGATTTTAGCGCTGTCGAATTTGTTCGCTCGATTTGAGACGCTTTGAGTGTCTGTTCGATATTTGTTGGTGTCAATTTTTAGCCAAAAGCAGGGTGGAGAGGTTTGCTTTAATTCTATCCGTTCGTTTTGTATCGAAACATTGGCACTATGTTCTTTAATGAATCGTGTTGCCTGACTTAATGAAGATTCGAACGTGGTATGAAAAGTTTCGTTTTGACAGATAGTTACAACAATATCTTCAAGTGACTTGTTTATGTCAAGTCGGTAGTCTACCTGCTTCGAGATACAGCAGATAGGGAAGAAGGCCAGATACTTGAGTAGGTGTCGAATTAAGAACATTGATTGTTATTTATCTGGTTTAGGGCTAATTCTTTCATGGAGCCAGTATCTATTGGATACAAATTATTCGAAAGAACTTTTCTGTAAAAAAACTTTTGACAAAGCAAAATGCCAACTATAGAATGCGCGCCTCTAAACGAGATTGACCGATTTCAGTCCCCTTCGTCTAGAGGCCTAGGACACCGCCCTTTCACGGCGGTAACAGGGGTTCGAATCCCCTAGGGGACGCCAAATAAAAAAGGCTCAGCTGTAAAAGCTGGGCCTTTTTGCTTCTATATCCTAATTACCATCAATATTGTTACTCATCCTTTCAAGCACGCCATCGGTTAAATCATTATAATAGCCATAGTCATTATTGATTCAGGATATAACCATGCGAAGTCTTTTCACTGTTTTAACCCTTCTTGTTTCTATGAGCCTATTTGCTGAGGGTGATATAGAGTCAGGTAAATCAAAATCTATGATATGCGCCAGTTGCCATGGTAAAGATGGGGTGGGAATCGCTGATATTTACCCTAATCTAGCTGGTCAGAAAGCAGCTTATACTGCACTTCAGTTAAAGGCTTTTCGTGATGGGCAGCGTAAAAACATGATGATGACGCCTATGGCCAAGGGGTTGTCGGATCAGGATATCGAAAACCTGGCGGCATTTTATGCTTCCTTACCGGCAAAGAAATAGGGGAGTAAAGTTGTGGAAGCATTGGATTTACTGTTATCTCGAACGTCCTGTGGCAAGTTAATGGCTCCAGCTCCCGATGCCGGGGTTATGCAGAATGTTTTCCGAGCTGCGTTACGTGCACCTGATCATGCTGGACTCAAGCCATGGCGTTTTTTGGTGTATGACAATGATGCTTCTCTAAGAGAATTGGGGCATTTATTTGTTGAGGCCAAACAGGCTGTCGATGCTAACTTACCGACTGAAGCTATAGAAAAGACTAAAAACTTGCCGCTCAGAGCGCCTATGGTTATTGTCGCTGTAGCTAAGATTCAGGAGCATCCTAAGGTTCCAGCAATTGAGCAGGTGGTTTCGTGTGGATGTGCGGTTCACGGAATGCTCTATGCGTTACAGGCTCAAGGCTTTGCGGGTTATTGGCGTACCGGTGAATTGGCGTTCAATTCACATCTTAAAGAAAAGCTTGGAATAAAAGCTGAGGACGAAATAGTAGGCTTTCTTTATATTGGTACCCCGCTCATCAATGCGACGAAACACGACTCTGCACATATAGATGACTTTGTTGAATACCGCTAGGGCTACCTATTATGAGCACTCTAATCACACTAGAAGGTGGTTGTCACTGCGGAGAAGTTAGATTTTCGGTGAGAGTCGCAGCTAATGCCGAGATCCAAAGCTGCAACTGTTCAATATGCAGCAAAACGGGGTTTGTGCATTTAATTGTGCCACAACAAAACTTCTCTTTACTTCAAGGAGAGGCTTCTTTGAGTTGTTATCAGTTTAATACCAAAGTCGCAAAACACCTTTTCTGCAGTCAATGTGGCGTAAAGTCCTATTATATTCCCCGCTCTAATCCCGACGGCGTGAGCATAAACGTTAACTGTCTCGACTCATTAGAAGGCACAGAGTTTAAACATGAATTATTTGATGGTCAGAACTGGGAAAAACATGCAGCGCTGTTATCGCACCTATCGAAAGTTTAGTTCTGTTTTATTTGGGTGAATATTAAGCGTTCAGATATTAAAGTATATAAAAAATGGCCAGATTAACTGGCCATTGAATAATTAAAAGTCTTTCCAGATTTTCTCTTTCGACTCACTTTTTTGAGCATTATCGCGTAATTCGTTTATGCGTTTATATTTGGCTTCTTCAGCTGCTCGGCTGTCTGAGTGACTTTCAGGTTTCGTATCGAGTTCAGCCAAAAAATTATCCATTTCGCTCACGAAGTTACGATCAATACTCATAGCATGTCTCATCGGCTAATTTTTAAGTTTAGCAATGGTTTCTACCAATCGAGCAACAACGCGTTCGATGCTTTGCTGGCGCTTTTCGCTAACCAACTGACCGTTATCGTCGAATGCGTCACCGGCTTTCGGTATGGCAATTTGATCAGCCAAAATGGTAGTACCTATACCGCTCAATAGTAAGCGTAGCTGACTTAAGCCTCGAAGACCACCAAAGGCGCCCGGCGAGGTAGCAAAAATAGCCGCGTATTTATTCTTAAAACTCTCTAGAATGCCTTCGCCTTCCGCCTGACGAGATGCCCAGTCAATCATATTTTTAAGGACTCCGGAGTAAGAGCCATTATATTCTGGCGAGGTGATTAAAAAGCCATCCGCTTCATTCATCATCTTTTTCAACGTTAGGGCATTGGGGTGAATACCTTCGTTTGCTTCATCGTCTTCGTTGAATAGGGGCAGGGGATAATCATTTAGCTCAATATAATTAACTTCGGCTCCCTGCTTTTTGGCGGCTTCAGCCAATATGCGGGCTAATTGCTTGTTATAGGAGTCTTTACGTAGACTCCCGGCAAATACCATAAGTTTTACGGTCATTTAAGACTCCTGTTAAAAATCTGCGTTTCCAGGGGTACGAGGGAAAGGAATGACATCACGAATGTTTGCGATGCCAGTTGCGTAGGCCACGGTACGCTCAAACCCTAGGCCAAATCCTGAGTGAGGTACGGTGCCATATCGGCGTAAATCGCGATACCACCAGTAGTTTTCTTTCGGCAGGCCCATTTCATCAATTCGAGCATCCAGGACATCCAGACGTTCTTCGCGCTGACTGCCTCCGATGATTTCACCAATTCCTGGGGCTAACACATCCATAGCCGCCACGGTTTTATTATCATCGTTTAATCGCATGTAAAATGCCTTGATATCTTTAGGATAGTTTTGCAAGATGATTGGTCGGCCCACATGCTCCTCAGCTAGATAGCGTTCATGTTCGGACTGAAGATCGACACCCCACTCAACAGGGAATTCAAACTTCTTACCGCTGTTTTTTAATATATCGATGGCATCGGTGTAATCCATGCGTTCGAAATCTTGTTCAACAATTTGCTCAAGACGAGAAATAACCGTCTTATCCACTCGCTGGTTAAAGAACGCCATATCGTCACCGCGCTCATCGAGTACCGCTTTGAATATATACTTGAGCAGAGCTTCAGATAGATCGGCGTTTTGGGCTAAATCAGCGAATGCGATTTCTGGCTCAACCATCCAGAACTCGGCCAAGTGGCGACTGGTGTTGGAATTTTCTGCACGAAAAGTCGGACCAAAGGTATATACCTTGGTCAGTGCTGAGCAATAGGTCTCAACGTTTAACTGGCCCGAAACAGTTAAAAATGCTTCTTTGCCAAAAAAGTCCTGGCTATAGTCGATTTTCTTATCCTGCCCGATTGGAAGGTTTTGCATATCCAGTGTACTGACGCGGAACATTTCACCAGCACCTTCACAGTCGGAAGCTGTGATTACTGGAGTGTGTATCCAGAAGAAGCCGTGCTCATGAAAGAAGCGATGAACGGCTTGTGCCAGGCAGTTACGAACGCGAGTCATAGCGCCAATGATATTGGTACGAGGGCGCAGGTGTGCGTTTTCGCGTAAAAACTCCATAGTGTGGGGTTTCGGCTGAATGGGGTACGTTGCCGGATCGTCTACCCAACCTAGTACGGTGAGTTTGGTTGCATGAAGCTCAAAAGACTGCCCCTTTCCCTTAGACTCGACCACTTCACCAGTGACAGATAGCGAGCACCCTGTAGTGAGCTTTAAAACTTCATCTTCATAATTGGACAACTGATTATCGGCAACCACCTGTAACATTGCGAAGCAGGAGCCGTCGTGGAGATTGATGAAAGAGAATCCACCTTTAGAGTCTTTACGTGTTCTAACCCAGCCGTTAACGGTGATTTCTGAGCCAGCACTTGCCTTGCCTGCCAAAAAGTCGGCGATGCTCAGTACAGTCATGATTGTTGTTTCTCCAGTTCAGTCGTATTTTCAAGTTGTGTTAATCGATTGAGGACGCGCTGCTTATCTTGATCACTCATGTTAGACCAGCCCGCGATCTCTGACACCGTGCGCAAGCATCCTCTGCATATGGAGTCGCCAGCTGAGTTTTCAATAAGCTGACAAATACCAATACAAGGTGATGGAACCTGACCGTGTGACATTATCTCGATCCCGAAACATAAAAACGCGCTATGTTACCTTGCCTGATCGGTGAAGGCTAGTAATCTGCCGGTGAATTAAAGATTGTTACATGTCGAATTGAGATATAGGCGAAGTTTCGCCGGTAACTTCTATGATTAATTGAAATATTGTCTACACTTTGTTTTTAAGAGCTTGATTTGACGACTCTAAAGACAAGCTCACAGTTTAAAAAGTAACCACAAACATCTGCAATTCTCTAAGGATACTGAAAAGTTGGGAGATGCTGTATTGAGCAAAGGGCAGATTAATTTAACTGACCAATTGAGCATTGAAGCTGTATTAACCGCGCTTAATTGTGTCTCAGACGCCATTGTTATCATAAAAAACAATGGTCGAATTGAATATGCCAACCAAGTAGCGGAGCAAACTTTTGGTGTTCGTAGCGGTTGCGAGCAAATCATTAGTCATATTCTCAAATTTGTTGATCTACACAGTGGCGAAGAACTGCAGCCGTCTCTTATTCAGTTATTAACACCATCTTTTTATTCGGAAATTGAAAAAAATTGTAACTTGGTGTCGGCGAGTGGAGCATCGATTCCTTTTAGTATAAATGTGGAAGCAATATATGAAAGAAAGGGTGGTAATCATCCTGTCTACCATGTGGTGCGTTTAACCGACAATAGCCTTACGCAGCAACTTTCCGACTCGATAAATTTTCATCGTAGCCATGATCTGCTCACTGGATTAGCAAATCGCTATGAATTTGAAGCGCAGCTTAAGCGCTCACTTCAGGAGGCTTCAACTACAAAAGCCAATCATTGTATTTGCATCATTAACCTTGATCAGTTGCAGCTTATAAATCAGTCAGCGGGTCACATAGCCGGTGATGAGTTTTTAAAAGTGATTGCTAAAGAGTTCCAAGCGGTCATTCGCGTTAATGATATCTTGGCGAGGCTGGGAAATAATGAGTTTGCGCTGCTGCTATGGAGAGTGAACATTGATATCGCCCAACAAATTGCTCAAAAACTTATCAACTGTTTAAAGGCGATTCAGTTTGAATGGGATAATCACGAGTACATCGTAACCTGTAGTATCGGTATCGCCGAAGTAGATGCTAAAGTGGATGCATGGACAGAACTGGTTAGACGAGCAGATCTCGCATGTAATGAAGCAAAAAAGCAGGGTACCAATCAGCTCCGGTGTTACTCAAAGATTGAGAAAGAAGCTGAAGCACAAAAGTTTGAGGTGGAATGGGTATCGAGTATCGTAAGTGCAGTTCGGAATAATAAATTTTTGCTGTACCAACAGCCTATTATTAGTTTGTCAGCGAATAAAGAATACAGCTCCTGCGAAGTTCTGTTACGAATGCAAGATGATAGTGGCGGGGTAATCAATCCGGGTGTTTGTCTTTTAGCCGCAGAAAAATACGACATGATCAATATGATTGATCGCTGGGTCGTACATCAGGCGTTTTATTGGTTGGCTGAGAATCGGACACATTCTATTGACCACCTGAATATTAACTTATCAGGAATCAGCGTTACCCGAGATGACTTTTTACAATTTATACACGATCTCGCAGAATCTCTGTTGGTGCCTACCGAAAAAGTCTGCTTTGAGATAACTGAGACCGCTGCTGTCGAAAATCTGGGTAAAGCCAAACAATTTATAGTGTCAGTTAAACAGATGGG
The DNA here is from genome assembly GCA_041589565.1 of Kangiellaceae bacterium. Taxonomy (GTDB): domain Bacteria; phylum Pseudomonadota; class Gammaproteobacteria; order Enterobacterales; family Kangiellaceae; genus Pleionea. The sequence goes on from JBFHVL010000086.1 coordinate 13,572, forward strand.
ATGTCGTATTGCTTTGGACGACTTTGGCTCAGGAATGTGCTCTTTTTCATACTTGAAAAATCTACCCGTAGACTTCGTCAAA
>JBFHVL010000087.1:0-13636 GCA_041589565.1 Kangiellaceae bacterium
AGGGCCTGCGGCTGTGATTTCAGATATCAGCCAGATGTCCAGTGTTAAACCGGGTGATGTGTTAGTCACCGATATGACTGACCCAGACTGGGAACCCATCATGAAACGGGCGTCAGCGATTGTAACCAATCGTGGCGGACGAACCTGCCATGCGGCGATTATTGCTCGTGAGCTGGGTATTCCCGCTGTTGTCGGTTGTGGTGATGCAACCGATAAAATTGTTGCCGGTCAGGAAGTTACTGTTTCCTGCGCCGAAGGGGATACTGGGAATATCTATCAGGGATTACTCGATTTTGAAATCACCAAAAACGAAATCGATAACATGCCCGATTTGCCATTCAAAATAATGATGAACGTGGGTAACCCAGATCGAGCTTTTGATTTTGCACGACTGCCACATGCGGGAATCGGATTGGCACGTCTGGAATTTATCATTAATCGGATGATTGGCGTGCATCCTCGCGCATTACTAGAATTTGACGATCTGGAAGACGACGATTTAAAAGAGCAAATTCAAGATTATATGGCCGGGTACTCGTCTCCGCGCGAATTTTATATCGCCAAGCTTTCCGAAGGGATTGCTACTCTGGCGAGCGCTTTCTCGCCTGAGAAAGTTATTGTGCGTATGTCGGACTTTAAGTCGAATGAATACGCCAATCTTGTGGGTGGACACTTGTATGAGCCGGAAGAAGAAAATCCCATGCTGGGCTTCCGTGGTGCTTCTCGTTATATCTCCGAAGAGTTCCGCGAGTGCTTTAAACTTGAGTGCGAGGCACTTAAGCGCGTTCGCAACGATATGGGGCTGACTAATGTTGAGATTATGATCCCCTTCGTGCGGACTACCGGAGAAGCCGAGCGTGTCATTGAACTATTGGCTGAAAACGGCCTGAAGCGCGGTGAGAACGGCTTACGCGTCATTATGATGTGTGAGTTGCCGTCCAACGCTATTCTCGCGGAAGAGTTCCTCAAGCACTTTGATGGCTTCTCAATTGGCTCTAACGATTTGACCCAGTTAACTCTGGGGCTGGATCGCGACTCGGGTATCATTTCGCACCTATTCGATGAGCGCAACGAAGCGGTTAAAGCTCTTTTGGCCAAAGCAATAAAAGCCTGTAACGACGCTGGCAAATATATCGGTATTTGTGGTCAAGGGCCATCGGATCATCCCGATTTGGCGCGTTGGTTGATGGAGCAGGGGATTGATAGCGTTTCGCTGAATCCTGATACCGTTATCGAGACCTGGTTGTATTTGGCTGAAGATCAGAAAAAGTAATCTCTGCTCTCGAATGTCACTCAAGAAAAAAGCCACCTTCGGGTGGCTTTCTTAATATCAGATAATCGAAAACTACTGTGATGTAGCTTCTTGCTCGGATTCTTCGGCTAACGGCCAACCACCCAGCTCCTGAAATTTATTAACGATGCAGCAGAACAGGTCCGCGGTTTTTTCGGTGTCATACAGCGCCGAATGAGCTTGTTGGTTATCAAATCCGAGTCCCGCGACTTCACAGGCTTTGGCTAATACCGTTTGTCCTAAAGCCAGGGCACTGAGTGACACAGTATCGAAGGTAGAAAAGGGGTGAAACGGATTGCGCTTTATATTGTTGCGCTCTGCCGCGGTGTTGATAAAGCCCAGATCGAACATGGAGTTGTGGCCAACCAGAATAGAGCGTTGACACTCGGCAGCTTTCTGGGCTTTACGTACGAATTTAAATAGTTCTTTGATAGCTTCGGTTTCGGGGACCGCCATGCGCAAAGGGTTATAGGGGTCGATTCCAGTAACTTCCAGCGCGGCATCTTCAATATTAGCCCCTTTAAAAGGTTCTACATGGCGGTGAAAAGTCTCGTCTTTAATAAGCAGCCCCGATTCGTCGAACTTCAACGTTACAGCGGCTACTTCAAGTAGTGCATCGGTCTGGTTGTTAAAGCCTCCGGTTTCTACATCAACGACTACCGGAAAGAAGCCTCGAAATCGATTCGACAGCATAGGTTCTCTCATTTCCCCTCAAAGCAGGGCATTTTCCGTTATTTTGAGTCATTTCTCCAGTGAAGTAGGCGAAATTCTCAAGTCGGCATTTTTAAGGCCGATATTTCATGTAGTGAACTCATTTTCAGCGTTACTTCATTGGGTTGTAAGTAACGCAAACCATTAAAATTTAACAGGATTGTTCCATGAATTGGTTTGGCACCCTTTTTATTGTCTTACTGGTTTTCGGGTCAGGCGCTTTGCGCGCGGACTTTCGAACCTATCAGGCCGAATACGAAGACTCGCGTTGGGAGTTCGAAGGTAACCCGGTTCGTTGCGAGCTAAAACACGATATTCCTCGGTACGGAGAAGCCACGTTTTTTGCCAAGGCAAGCCGGTCGCCCAATATGGCCTTTGTGCTCGATAGTGAGCGTAATCGACTGGCCACGGATACTCGCATTGATGTAAGAGCCTTGGCGCCCATTTGGAAGCCAGGAAAAATGGCGCGCGAGTTCGAAGCGGTAGGGGCAGTACCCGGCGAGAAAACCTTAAACATTATGGATGAAGCCGCCTGGAAGCTTCTTATTGCTCTAGAGCAGGGCATGAATCCTTCGTTTTATTATCGCGATATGGCCGACCGCAGTGATCGGGTGGCTGTTTCATTATCACCGGTTAACTTTCAAGGCGTTTACGATCAGTTCCTCGACTGTGTTGAGCAACTACTCCCTTACGATTTCTGGGAGATTCAATACACCATGGTGCATTTCGACTTTAACGGCACCGTGTTAACCTCCAAAGACAAATCTAAACTGGATGTACTGGCAGAGTTTATTAAGTACGACCCAGACATAGAAGTGGTTCTGGTAGAAGGTCATACCGACAGTATTGCCTTAAGACGTTACAACAAAGCCTTGGGCATGCGTCGCGCCAATAGTGTTAAGCAGTATTTAAATGATAAAGGCGTGCAACAGGGCAAAATTAAAACGGTAAGTCATGGTGAGCGACGACCGCTGGAAAGTAATCATACCGCCGAGGGAAGGGCCATGAATCGCCGCGTGTTTATTACTTTGAGTAAAGGATAAGTTTTGCGCTAGAAGTTTAGGCTAAAAAGTTGATTCAATAATCGATAGTCGTTGACATCATCGGTAAGAAAATATCTTAAAGCCAAAGCTTTATATTTAAGTTAAAGCGGAATTAAAATGACACGCTGGCTGAACTTGTCGAAGCTATGGATAAAAAGCGATTGAGTAGGCTGGGTAGAGCACCGCGAAACCCAACAGCTCGATATATAGCAGCGTCGGGTTGCCTTCGCCTACCCAACCTTTAGTTTCCTGATAAGTTGGAACAAAGACAATGAAAAATCTGAATCTTGCTCTAGCGTCTTAATTGAAAGGGGTGTAGGCTTTTTAGTCTAAAAGTGAGAGCGGTTTACTTAAGCTTTCGTGAACATATTATTTTGTTAGGTAACTATGAAGCCTATCACACTTACTTTAATCTTCTTGCTGACGAATGGCTGTGTTTCAAATAATAATTTTGAGCTTAGACCTGCAAAATTTGGACAGGGAAAAAGCGGTTTCATTCACGTAGAGGAAGCTGATAGCTCAATTACATTGACTATATTCTCTATCGAGAATCACTCTCCCGACGTTTTGGAACAAGCCTTCCACAAAAAGGCCTCTCAATTTTGTGGAGGATATAAATACACAATGATATCCTTTGACCATCTAGTTGATATATGTTCGAGTGGCGGCTGTTTCGATTATGCTGTCGAGGGGCGTTTTAAGTGTACCTAATTAACAGAATCATAAAAGGACATCGCAGCAAGCTGCTCTGCCATTATGCACTAAAAAATATGAAGAAGGCTTACATTACAATTGGATTATTGCTTCTAGTAAGCTGTAACGAAGGCCAACAATACTTGACTATTACAATGGATGATGGAAAAGTTTATCTAAACTCGAAAATAGTAACAGACTTAGAATTTGAGTTAAAGGCAGCGTCATGTTCGAATGAAACGAAGATAGTGCTTCGTGCCAAAAAAGAAGTTTCTTATCAAGAATTAGGGAAAGTTCTGAAGCAAGTGTCAAATGCCGGTTGCAAAGATCAGTTAGAGCTTGAACGAATAGATGGCAATGCATAACTAGAAATTGGGAAAAGCGATGCAAAAAAAGCGTATCTCAATTAGACTTTAGGGATTCAATCGATTAAATCATGCGAATAGTAATCACAATTTTTTTATTGGTTCCACTCATCACTTTGGCAGAAGATGTTTTGCCTCCAATGTTATTTGATTTTAAAGTTAGTGAGTGTCTCAAACATTCTGATGTGGTGAAAGATTTTAGTATATCCCGAGTTAATGGTGTTTTAGAGGTTAGTTGGGAGGTCTATATCAATGGTGGAGCAGTTGTAGTAAATCCAAGACTAACTCGCTCTACCAAAAACTTATCCTTAGCTGTAGAGTCCGCTTCAAAGGATGTTGGTTCTTTGGGTTGTCTTTGCAGGTACGAGATTAACTCGAAAATCAAGGAGAATGGCAATTCATATGAAAAACTGTATGTAATACTAAATCAAACTGTTTTCCATGAAGCATTTATCCCTAACTATCAAAGTCAGCAGGACAAATAACCGTTAGTCTCGTTTATTTGATGCTGTATTGGAGCGTAAGAAAATAGACAATATTATCAAATGATAACGGCCAAAATTTAAAAAGAATCAAATATCTGCAATTGGCCGATTAAAGAACAGTAAGACTTTTCTTAATCAAACTAAGATAGACATCATCAGAGAGCGGTTGTTGGTTTCTTTGCATTAACCACATAGCTTCGGTTAACGCCTCCATCATTTTATGCTCCACTTCCAAGTTGTTTTTATACTGTTCGCAAGTTTCCTGATATAGTTTTTTAATGCCACTTGGACGATCGGTATTCACTTGATCGCGTACACCCAAATGCAAGCTCATGTGCAAAAATGGGTTAGTCTCTCCAAATTCAGGTAAATAATCTTTATCTAAATATTGTTCGGGATTAGACAGTAGTTTGTGATACTCCGGATGCTGCTCTATCACTGTGGCAATTTGACTTTCCAATGGCGACAACAGTTGATGACTTTGCATTTTATTCCATACATCAAAGTACTGCTGACGCAATTGATTTCGGTCGTTACTAAAAAACACGTTAAATTTCCGTCTTCTGTTTGTACTCGCACAGATCTTCAATAATGCAAGAGCCGCAACGAGGCTTTCTGGCCACACAGGTATAACGACCATGCAAAATTAGCCAGTGGTGTGCATCTTGTAAATACTCTTTGGGTACAAACTTGAGCAGTTTTTTTTCAACTTCGAGTACGGTTTTGCCGGGGGCAATTTTAGTGCGGTTGGAGACGCGATAAATATGAGTATCCACCGCCATTGTCGGTTGGCCGAACGCAGTATTTAACACCACATTAGCGGTTTTTCTTCCTACACCGGGGAGGGCTTCAAGTTCTTCACGATTATCAGGAACCTGAGAGTTATGTTGTTCAACCAACGCTTTACAGGTTTTAATCACGTTCTCTGCTTTGGCATTGTATAAACCGATGGTTTTAATATATTCCTTTAATCCTTCCACACCCAACGCCAAAATAGCCTCGGGCGTATTGGCAACCGGGTAGAGTTTACGCGTCGCTTTATTAACACCCACATCGGTTGCCTGAGCGGACAAGATCACAGCGATTAGCAACTCAAACGGCGTGGTGTATTCCAGCTCAGTGGTTGGATTAGGATTGTTTTCTTTAAATCGTCGAAAAATTTCTTCGCGTTTGGTTTTATTCATATTTTTATTGTATTAACTGAGTTTATCCAGAATGACATCACCGTTTTTAATTACTCCAACACAAGGGTTGTGTCCAAAAGCGTAAGCCAGATCGGCCGGAGCGCTTATATCCCAAATGGCAAAATCGGCTTGTTTGCCAATGGCAAGGCTTCCAGCTATCGACTCAATGCCCAGAGCTTTCGCTGCATGTAAGGTGACACCTTTAAGCGCTTCTTCAGGTGTCATTTTGAACAAGGTGCAGGCCATATTGAGCATAAGGATCAATGACGTGCAGGGTGAACTGCCGGGGTTGCAATCGGTTGCAATGGCCATCGGTACTTGGTGTTGTCTAAATAATTCAATGGGAGGCAATTTAGTTTCGCGCAAATAATAAAAAGCACCGGGGAGTAATACGGCAACGGTTCCACTGTTGGCGATGGCTTTAACACCATCTTCACTAACGTACTCCAGATGATCTACCGACAGTGCATTGTATTCCGCCGCCAGTTGTGTGCCTTGCTGATCAGAAAGTTGCTCGGCGTGTAATTTAACTGGCAGTCCGAGCGATTTAGCTTTATCGAAAACGCGTTGAGTTTGTTCTCTACTGAAACCAATATTTTCACAAAAGGCGTCAACACACACCGCCAGATTATTTGCTTTCACCTGCGGCAGCATGCCATCACAAATTAGATCGATGTATCCGTCGGGATTGCCTTTAAATTCGGGAGGCAGCGCATGTGCTCCAAGAAAGGTAGGGTATACGTCGATGGGAAGTTTTTCGCCCAATGCGTTAGCAACTTCCAGCATCTTGAGTTCACTGGCGGTATCCAGTCCGTAGCCGGACTTAATTTCGATACTGGTAACGCCTTCGCTCATTAATTGTTCAATACGCGATAAGGCTGACAACTCAAGTTCTTGATGACTGGCTTCGCGGGTTGCTTTAACGGTAGACAGAATACCACCGCCTTGTTTGGCAATCTCCTCGTAGCTGACGCCAGTAAGTCTTAATTCAAACTCTTTACTGCGGTTTCCGCCAAACACAATATGAGTATGGCAGTCGATTAATCCGGGAGACATCCACTTGCCTGCAAGATCGATGATTTCTGCAGAGCTGTTTTCAAGATCACTTTTCTGTAGATCAGAACTTTTACCGATATAACTGATTTTTTCACTTTTAGAGGCGATAACGGCGTTGGTCAATACACCGTAAGGCTCATCGCCTTCGAGGGTGATGAGGTTAGCATTTATCCAGATGCGATCGGCATTGCTCAGAGTTTGCTCAGTCATGGGTCAATACTTGCTAATTGCTAAATCAGGCAGTATGTTAGCGCGACTGGCATCAATGGGAAAGTTGCAATGAAATATTACGCCGAAGAAATCCTACTAGAAACGGGATGGGCCAATAATAAAACTCTAACAATCGAGCAGGGTGTTATCACCGATATCGTAGATGGCAAGCTGCCCGATGCGGAAAGTTTCAGTGGACCGGTGGTTCCCGGAATGGTGAACTTGCATTCCCATGCCTTTCAGAAAGCCTTTGTCGGGTTGACAGAATTTCAGGCGAATAAAGACGACTCTTTTTGGAGTTGGCGTGATGCTATGTATCGATTGTTAACTCGACTAACGCCAGAAGATCTAAAAGTTGTCGCTGAGTACCTTTATATTGAAATGTTGCGCCATGGATATACTTCCTGTGCCGAATTCCACTATTTGCATCATCAGGCCGATGGCAGCCGCTATTCAGATCCGGCAATTAACTCCAAAGCGGTCATTGAGGCGGCTCAGACCGCGGGAATAGCCTTGTGCCATTGTCCGGTGTTTTACCACCACGCAGGATTTGGCGAGAAGCCCGCTCAGTCCAGTCAATTACCTTTTATCCATTCGGTCGATGAATTTAAACAGTTAGTGGATGGGCTTTATCAGAGCTATCAGGTTGATCCAACTATTTCCATTGGTATCGCGCCACATTCACTGAGAGCGGTATCGGAGCAACAACTCGAAGAGTTAGTTAGCTGGTGGAGCAAACATCCCGCGCAGGGGCCGGTTCATATTCATATCGCAGAGCAAACCAAAGAAGTGGATGAGTGTGTCGAATTTTATGGTCAGCGTCCGGTAGCCTGGTTATTGAATCGTTTTGATCTGAACGAGCGTTGGAACCTGGTGCATGCCACTCATCTTGACGCTGCCGAGGTTAAAGCGATGGCTGCGAGTGGCGCCATCGCGGGTATATGTCCAGCTACTGAAGCAAACTTAGGTGACGGTATTTTCAGTGGTGTTGAATACATTCAGCAAGGCGGACACTTTGGTATTGGGTCCGATAGTCATATTTGTGTTTCTCCTTGGCACGAACTAAGACTGTTTGAGTATTCTCAGCGATTAAAGCACCGCCGAAGAAATTTATTATGCAGTGAGGAAACACCTCATGTTGGAGAGTTTTTATGGCATACATCGACGCGGGATGGAGCTATGGTAATGTCTCGTGATACGGGTGTAATTAAAAAGGGAGCCAGAGCCGATCTGGTAACCTTAGATACTCAAATCGCGGAGTTATCATCGGCACCGAAAGATAGCTTACTGGATGCTGCCATTTTTGCTGCTAATGACAACCCCGTAAGTGATGTAATGGTGAATGGAGTATGGCAGATAAAGGACAAGCAACATGATAATTACGAAATGATTCGTACAAAATATAAGTCCTTACTAAAACGAAAAGTTAATGTTTTATAGTTAACAGCATTAACTCGGTGTTGTTTCGTTTTGCGTTTTAGTATTTAACTGGGCTTGCACTCGGGTCTTGAACATTTGCATAGAATAAGGCTTATTCAGGATGTCGTCAGTGTGTTCTTCCAATAAGTCCTTTAGCTTTTCATTATCGGAGAAGTTGGTAGTTAGCAAAATCGGCAGCTCTAGGTTTTTAGCACGAGCATAAGCTTTGAATTTATCGATAATTGTTTGTATTGACTCGTCTTCGAGTGCCGTATCAATAATGATCAGCTGATAAGAAAATTGACGCATACGTTCCAAACCTATTTGTGCCGTAATGGCGGTGTCAACTGTTGCGCCGAACAGGTTTAACATGTCTTTGGCGACCTGTAGGTCGATGGGGTTGGGATCAATAACCAGTATTCGGCCGTTAATTGACGATGGCGGTTTGGAACTTTTTACCGGACGGCTACTTTTTTTTGCGTCTCGTAATCGATAAGGAAATATAAACTCTAATTGATAAAGTGTTCCCTCGGTTTGCCGACTGGATATATTTATGGTGCCACCGAGCAACTCAGTGAGTTGCTTAGCGATAATCAGGCCCAAGTTGAACGACTGCTGAGTGTTGACTTGTGGCGGGAAGTCTTTAGAGAGCTGAAATAAATTTGAAATTTGTTCAGCTGAATAACTAGCACCAGTATCGGAAATTTCTAACGATAGATGCAACTTGTGCTGGTCTTCGGTCGGTCGCCACTTAGCAATAATATCAATATAGCCATGCTCTGTATTAGCCACAGCGTTGTTTAAAATATGGCTTATGATCTTTTGTAATACTATTTGATCGGTGTGCAGTTCTATATTGGTACGCTTTTCTTCAAGATATACGTGAACATCCACTTCTTTAATTTTGCATTGCTCAATAACGGGAGCGCAGCAGCGATTAATCAGGCGTGTTAAATCAAAGTGCTCTGGTTGCAAGGTGAGCGAATGGTTTTGCAAGTGCGAATAATCGTAGATATTGTCCAGTAATACTAATAGTTGATTGGTCGAGTGGATGGTTTGCTCAACATGTTCTTTCTGTTTTTTACTTAACTTACTCGCTTCTAACAGTTGTAGGTTGCCGAGACTTCCGTTCATTGGACGTCTTAGTTCATTACTCATACTGATCAAGAACTGGCTTTTTGCTTGACTAGTCGCTTGCGCTTCAGCACGTGCTTGCTCCAGAGCCATTGAGTGTTCAAGTTCTTTGCGTTTTGCTCGTTCAAGGCTAACTGCCATAGAATTAAGGTTCGATTCCAGTGAACCCAGTTCACCACCGGATTGCTCCACCACTCGAGCCGATAATAATCCCGATTTAAACAGTTTTACTGTTTCAGAGAGTGATTTAACGGGCGTGGTGATGGTTCGTGAAATAAACAGCGCTAAGACGGTTGCAAACAACAGACTAAGCAGAGCAATGAATATACCACCTAAAAGCGCTTGTTTCTGTTCTTGCTGGAGTTGCTGCGTTGTCAGGCCAATGGTAATGCTGCCAATAATTTTGGTTCCATCAGCTCCATTTAAAGATTGAATTCCAAGATCGAAGTCAGTCGACTCAAGTGGCACGTCTTGAAGTATGATGTCTGAGTTAAACTGGCGTATTTCGTTGTTGTTTAAATGTTCTACCAGAGATAAGTTTTTTCGCGAGAGTAACAATTCACTAGTTTGATCGTAAATTTCAACAAAGGCAACATCAGACTCTTTTAATATCGGCGAGACTATATCTTCCAGAAGTGTAGGGTTTTTAATAAATACTGCATATTCGGTCGCAGGGGCTAACTGTTGAACCAGTAGTTCCCCTTTGTTATTTAGCTGCTCTTGCAGTACGTCGAACTTATCGTTAATGAAATAAGCTGTCAGAGTAAAAAACATGAACACAGCGGGAGCAAGCCCTAGAAAGATGGCTCTTTTAGAAATAGACCATTTATTCATAATACTCTTTCTCACCCAAAGTTATTTCGTTGGCTTGAATTGCATCGACATAGTGCTGGTCGTCTTTAATAGTCAGGTTGAGTGAACGAGCAACATCTTTATTAATCGCAACCATAAAGCCCTGGCAATAGTGAGTGTCTCGCAATTGTTGATTGGCAAAAAAGTAGTTCACTTCAAATACCAGTTCATCAAGTAACTGTTGCATTGAGGTGTATGTTGTTGCAACGCTGCCAGCTCGAATGAAGTTTCGGTTCGAGCCAATCAGGTATTTGTTATGACGGTACAAAGTTAATAGAATCGATTTAATGGTCGATCGATTGTAAATGGTGTCGTTGGGTGTAGCGATTATGGCATCGCTGCGATTGATGAGTTTTAATAAATCTTTTGAGAGATCGGAACTGTTGGAAACCACTTCATATTCGAGCAAAAGATTCAGCTTGTATGCAAATGGCTTGATCGCTTCAATTTGTTTTTGTTCATCGGGAGTAATTAACAGTCCGACTCTTTTAGCAGAAGGATTCAATTCTTTGAATAACAGTATTTGTCGGACAGCGGGGGCTTGATGGTAAATCGCACTGATTTGTTTAATGGATTGGTTTTTGCTGGTTTCCACTATTCGCTCAAACTCTTTAACATCAATTAAAGAGGCCAGAACAAAACCTTGATACTTTGAGTCCACTGCATATTGCAACGCTTCTTTACCAATGGTGATGACCAAGGGGGTATCCAGAACCAAATCGGGCTGCTCAATATCAACTTTTTTAACATCAAAGTTTTCATTGTTCAGGTGAATACTGGTACGAAGGTGATTTGAAAATGAACTGACGGTACGGTTTTGTTTGCTTTCCAGCAATAATATTCGCGTTTTCGGAGGGTTGTCAGGAATGGCACTATGGAGGATGCCGTGAAGCATCAGCAGCAGCACCAAAACTATCTGACGAAAAACGTTATCCATTAATGACCGACCACAACGTGGCTTCCCAAGCCTTATTCTTAGTTCAACTCTACAAAGTTTAACATAAGTTATTGAATTTGGAGTGAATCTTTTTGTCGGCCGAAGAAGCACCGGCTTAGCGAATTACCCACTCGATAGGTGCTTGCTGATGCTGCCTAAGCGCTTGATTGGCAAGGCTAAAGTGTTTACAACCCAAAAATCCACGGTGTGCTGAAAGAGGAGAAGGGTGTGGCGCTTTTAAGATGGTGTGTTTTTGGCTATCAATCAGAGCCGCCTTCTTTTGGGCGTGAGAGCCCCATAGCAAAAATACGATATGTTGCGGAGCTTGATTGAGCCCTGAGATAACAGTATCGGTAAATCGCTCCCAGCCCCGGTCTTTATGTGAATGAGCCTGGCCGGCCTCTACCGTTAATACCGTATTGAGTAACAATACGCCCTGATCGGCCCACTGAGTTAAATCGCCGTGGTTAGCACAGGGCGCACCGATATCCTGCCCAATTTCCTTGTAAATGTTTCGTAAGCTTGGGGGTAAAGCGATGCCTTTATTAACGCTAAATGCCAACCCGTTGGCCTGATTAGGGCCATGATAAGGATCTTGCCCCAATATAACCGCTTTAATTTTATCGAAGGGAGTTAACTTTAGTGCAGCAAAAACCTGTGATGCGGGAGGGTAGACGGTTTTACCTGAATCTCTTTGCTGTTGTACAAAGTTCATTAGATTGAGGAAGTAATCTTTTTGTTTTTCTTCTGCAAGAATATCAGTCCAGGTGGCTGCCATGAGGTATTTAGCTTTGTATCAGGAATGCCCGGATACTATAGAACCCTTCGGTTAATGGCAACCGGAAGCACAGGTAAACAGAGTTTTCAGTTAAGGCTTTTCAAAGGTCGCCAGTGCGTCACTTAGGTTATATTCAATAAATAAACGATTAGGGTGAATATCCTGTCGATCCATCTCAAAAGGTCCTGACCAGTCTTCAGGGGCGTCCACTTCCACAGGAGTAAGAGACTGCCACTCTGACAGCTCCAAAGCTTCTATTTCGCCATCGAAGTGCTGAAACTCTACCACCAGTTCGTCATCATCGAGCGAAACCACCTCTACCGGATCGGGTGAAAATTCGATGCGGTACCAATGTCCAATTTCTGCATTAATCATGGTGACTCTCCCTCGTTGCTTGATCCCATTATAGGCAGATGGGGAAATGGCCATGAGAATATTGTTTTTTAAACAAAGGGCTTTTTATAAGCATTGGGAATCTCTATAATACCGACCATTCGGTTTGTAAGAGATTGAGTGGAGCACATGAGAAAAGCTAACTTATTGATGTTGTTGGGCTTGATACCCGGATTGACCCTCGCAGAAGCTAATTTTTCTGGAGTAGTAGGCGCCGAAGCTCGCCTGTTTACCGAAGAAGCAACGCAAGGTCAGGATGATGCCAGCGTGTCGATTTACGCCGAGCCTGAGTGGTATTGGCGCTGGGACGATTCCAGTTTTACCTTCAAACCTTTTGTTCGCATCGATTCCATGGACGACGAGCGTACCCATTTCGATATCCGCGAAGCTTATTGGGAAACCGTAGGCGATGAGTGGTCACTCAGTGTGGGGATTAATAAAGTATTCTGGGGCGTCGCCGAAACTCAGCATCTGGTAGATATTGTTAATCAAACCGATCAGGTCGAAAACATTGATGGTGAAGACAAGCTGGGTCAGCCCATGATCCACTTTAAGCTGGAGAAAGACTGGGGAACTCTCGGCTTTTTGGTCTTGCCCGGATTTCGTGAAAGAACGTTTGCCGGAGTCGATGGACGACTGCGACTTGAAATTCCGGTCGATACCGACAACGCACTGTATGAGTCCAGCGCCAAAGAGAAACATACCGACTTTGCCATTCGCTTTACCAAAACCATTGACGCCTGGGACATCGGTTTAGCGCACTTTGTCGGAACCAGTCGTGATCCTCTGTTTGTGCTCGATACGCAAAACTTCACCTTAGTGCCTTATTATCCGCAAATTACGCAAACCAGTATTGATGCGCAGGCAACTCTGGAAGACTGGTTGTTAAAACTGGAAATGATTTATCGTACTGACTTTGGTGAAGACTATATTGCCGCCGTGACTGGCTTTGAGTATTCAACTTACGGTATTTGGGGCTCAACCAAAGATCTCGGATGGATTGTTGAGTACCAATACGATGAACGAAGCTCAATTGGTAGTGGTGCGTTTCAAGTCGATATTTCTGATGTAGTTGTTTTAGGCGC
>JBFHVL010000088.1:0-13489 GCA_041589565.1 Kangiellaceae bacterium
ACTGTTTTCCGACTGCCAAACTGGCGCTGTTCCACCTTTTGGTGATGCCTACCATATCAAAACGGTTGTTGATGAAGAGTTACTAGAGCAGGATAAAATTTATCTGGAAGCAGGTGACCATGAAACGCTTTTAGAACTTGACAGAAAAAGTTTTAAAAAATTATTTGATCAGGATAATCAGGCTCACTTTAGTCACAAATGGAGTTATTGACGATTAATTACCGAGGGGAGTTTCCCCTCGGCTTTAAACCTAGTAAAAATTCATTAAACTACAACGATAAGGCGAAGGTGCAATAGCTTCAGCCACAACCAGTTCGGGAATCTCTTTAGATATTGTTTTATATAACTTTATGTCACGTAATTTTAATTCAGCTATTGAGCGTAAGTTATTGTTAGTAATTTCTAAATCGAACTTCAAAAGAGCTTTAATACCATCAACCCTCTCTTGTTCGCTATCACATTGTCCGCTCTTAATTACAAAATCAATCGCGTTCTCCCCATATTGAGGCTCCTGATAGCGAACACCACTGTCATATATATAGTTTATAAGGTCTATATTACATTCGGAAGCAGCATAATCAAGTAGCATCAAACCAGTATCGAATCTTTGCTCTGGATGGATATTAAACAGCTCCAAAAACTGTACTACATTATTTTTAATCTTTGCCGTCCAGTACAGCTCATTGGTTTGAACTTCAAAACCAAGCTCGAGTAGTGCCCTTACACTCTTCGTTCCATTAGCCTGAAGCAAAATATCTTTCATGAATGAAGAACGAATATTGTTACTATTATCTAATTCTTTAAACGTTTCAAAGGCGCTCTGATAGTTCCCTTTTTGAACTTCTCTTAAGACAGAAAAATATCCTCTTGGGCGGTTTCCCAGATCTTGTTTATCAACGTGCTTCTTCGTCATGTAGCATGTTACTAAAGAAGGATCCTCTAAATTCAGTTCGTGCAATAACTCATCGGCTTCAGAGAAGATTTTCTCTAACTCCTCTACCCTCTTAAAACCGGATTTATTTGCATGAAAGGCATCAAGACGCTTTATTCGGCATTTTTTTAGAGCTTTTAAAGAGTAATTACTTTCAGGATCAAATACTGTTCTATTCAAAAATATTTCTAGCTGACCTTGAACCTTCTGAGTATCTAAGTCAATTGAAGCATTGGTATTCGGCGTTTCTAGTAGAGTCAATCCCAAGTCTACAAACGACTGACGTTTTACACTCTTTGGCAAGTTATATAAAAAGTATCCACCAATATAGTTAAAATTCTCATCGGACATTATTCTGACAGGTAAACCTAGATTGAGAAAGTACTTAAACATTCCATTCTTGTCTTGCCACTCAAGGTTTGGATGAGAAAAAATCAAGAACTCCATAGGGTTTACACTAAACTTATTATTAGAAACACCTCCACCAAGTTCAATGTACTTATAAAACAGCTCATCATTGCCATACTTTATGATCGACTCTAACAAATTTCGCGGTTCAAAATTGGCACGAGTGCGTCCGTAAGGTTGATCAATATTTTCTATGTGACTCATTAGAGTAACTATTTCATCGCTAGATGCTTTACCGCTTTTAATTAATTCACCTACTTCCTCTGCAAGGACTAATTTCTTATCGAGGACCTTACTAACTTCACTAGCCGGGTTTAGCATCTCTAGCAACAGATCTGGACCAAAAACAAGTGAAAATCCCTCTGGTAAATTTTCACCTAATAAACTCTTCTCTCTACGACGAATATTTTCTTCGTAATCTGTTAGTTCAGCTTGTAATCGGTAAGACCTAAAACTATCAGTTAATAGCGCGTAAGCAATAAAGAACGGGTCACTACCATACTCTTGAACTAGACCTTTAAAGTAAGATTTTTCATTACCTTCTATTTTCCGAATGTTTTTATTAAATGTATCTTCTAAATCTTTACAGTTTACTTCCAGCTCTTTTTTGGAGTATCCCACGTGAATCGGCTCAATATTTTCCTTATCTAATTCAGTAAGTCCTTCTCCAATATCGGTAACTACAATGTCCGAATTAAGTTCTTTCCCGTCATTTAGATTATCGAGAGCAAAATAAGCGACCAATGTTATGAATAAAAAAAATGTTGCAATTAGTGCTTTCTTGTTCATTTTGTTAACTCCATAAAAAAGGCGAGATTCATCTCGCCTTTAATCAACAATACTCCTTACATATTGCGTCGATACTGACCACCTACCTGATACAGAGCTCCGGAAATTTGTCCCAGTGTACAGTACTTAGTGGCTTCCATTATTTGAGTAAATACATTTTGGTTATGCAGTGCTGCCTGCTGAACTTCGTCCAACGCCTGTTTGGCTTCTTCGGCAAACCGTTCATGCTGACTTGCCACCGTACCAATTTGACGCTCACGTTCTTCCTTAGTGGAGCGAATCACTTCTTGCGGTATATTCGTCGGAGAACCTTTTGACGACAGGAAAGTATTTACACCGATAATCGGCAGCTCGCCGGTGTGTTTGAGTGTTTCGTAGTAGAGCGACTCTTCCTGAATCTTTGAGCGTTGGTACATGGTTTCCATTGCACCCAGCACTCCGCCACGTTCACTGATGCGTTCAAACTCACATAGCACAGCCTCTTCAACCAGGTCGGTCAGCTCTTCAATAATAAACGCCCCCTGTAGAGGGTTTTGGTTTTTCGCTAAACCTAACTCACGGTTAATGATTAACTGTATCGCCATAGCACGACGCACAGACTCTTCCGTTGGTGTGGTGATGGCTTCATCATAAGCGTTGGTATGCAATGAGTTACAGTTATCGTAAATCGCATACAGTGCCTGCAAGGTGGTACGAATATCGTTAAAGTCGATTTCCTGTGCGTGCAGTGAACGACCTGACGTTTGAATGTGATACTTCAACATTTGTGAACGCGCATCGGCCTTATATTTATGCTTTAAGGCTTTTGCCCAAAGTCGACGAGCCACACGTCCCATAACGGCGTATTCTGGATCCATTCCGTTAGAGAAAAAGAACGAGAAGTTAGGCGCGAACTTGTTGATGTCCATGCCACGCGACAGGTAGTACTCGATAAAGGTAAATCCATTGGCCAGTGTAAAGGCTAATTGGGTAATGGGATTAGCTCCCGCCTCGGCGATGTGATAACCGGAAATAGACACCGAATAGAAGTTACGAACGTTGTGATCGATGAAGTATTCCTGAACATCACCCATTAAACGCAGTGCGAATTCGGTTGAGAAAATACAGGTATTTTGCGCCTGATCTTCTTTAAGAATGTCGGCCTGAACGGTACCACGAACAGCGGTTAAAGTTTCGGCTTTGATCTTGTTATAAACCTCAGCAGGCAACACTTGATCACCGGTAACACCCAATAACATCAACCCCAATCCGTCGTTACCTTCCGGCAACTCACCTTCATAAGTGGGAACCGGCTGACCTTTGTCTTTATAGATGGCTTCTATTTTTTGTTTAACTTGCTGCTCCAGACCATTTTCTTTAATGTAGATTTCACATTGCTGATCGATGGCAGCATTCATAAAGAAGCCCACCAGAATTGGCGCAGGACCATTAATGGTCATGGAAACCGATGTTTTTGGATCGGCCAGGTTAAAGCCCGAATAAAGTTTTTTCGCATCATCCAGACAACAGACCGACACACCGGAGTTACCGATCTTACCGTAAATGTCGGGACGGAAGTCGGGATCTTCACCGTACAAGGTTACCGAGTCGAAAGCTGTCGATAAACGCTTGGCTGGCATACCCAATGAAACATAGTGAAAACGACGATTGGTTCGTTCCGGGCCGCCTTCACCGGCAAACATACGCGTCGGATCTTCGCCTTCGCGTTTAAACGGAAACACGCCCGAGGTGTAAGGGAATTCACCAGGGAAGTTTTCCTGCAGGTTCCACTTAACAATGTCACCCCAACTGCGGTATTTAGGTACAGCAATTTTAGGAATTTTATTTTGCGACAAGCTTAGCGATTTGGTTTCGACTTTAATGTCTTTACCACGCACTTGATAAATAAATTCATCGGCTTGATAACGCGAGGTTTTCTCTTCCCACTCTTCGAGCATCTTTTTATTTTGCCCGTCGAGTTTTAATTCCAGCTCTTGATAGGTTTGCTGTAGTGTTTCAACGACCTGATTACCGGACGAGTCAGACATTTCGTTAATCGTCTTCATGGTTGTTTCCAAACCATAAAGTTTGTCGGCGACTTCGGCCTGTTCTTTTACCCACTCGTCATATTTACGGTTGTTCTCGGCAATCTCTGCCAAGTAGCGCGTACGTTTTGGAGGAATAATGTAAATCTTCTCTGACATTTCATCAGAGATTTGAAAGTTTGACTGCAAATCGATACCGGTTTTCTCCACCATTTTATCCATAATGGCGCGATACAAACTATTAGTACCAGGATCGTTAAACTGACTGGCAATGGTGCCATAAACCGGCATTTTTTCCGCATCTTGATCGAACAATTGATTATTACGCTGATATTGTTTTTTAACATCACGTAATGCATCAAGTGCGCCACGCTTGTCGAATTTATTAATCGCAACGATGTCAGCAAAGTCGAGCATGTCGATTTTTTCCAGCTGAGTGGCAGCACCAAACTCAGGGGTCATCACATACATGGACAGATCAGAGTGCTCAACGATTTCGGTATCTGACTGACCGATACCGGAAGTTTCAAGAATGACCAGATCAAAACCAGCTGCCTTAACCACATTCACGGCATCTTGAACATGAGGGGACAACGCAAGATTAGATTGTCGAGTCGCAAGTGAGCGCATATAAACCCGAGGATTATTAATCGAGTTCATACGAATACGATCACCTAACAAAGCACCACCGGTTTTACGCTTGGAAGGATCGACAGAAATAATGGCAATGGATTTGTCTTCGAAATCAAGCAGGAAGCGACGAACCAGTTCATCAACTAACGATGATTTACCTGCTCCACCCGTTCCGGTAATGCCTAATACTGGCGTATTGGAAGCATCCGCCTGCTGTTTAATTTTTTCAAACAACTCGATGTTTTGTTTACGATGATTTTCTGCTGCTGAAATCAATCGCGCAATGGCGTGCTGATCGCGTGACGTGAACTTTTCAACTTCGTCTTTCAGGTTGTCACCAGTAGTGAAATCCGAACGCATAACCAAATCATTGATCATGCCTTGTAAACCCAGTTCGCGTCCGTCATCTGGCGAGTAGACTCGGGTAATCCCGTAAGCGTGTAGTTCTTCCGCTTCATCGGGCAGAATGACGCCACCGCCACCAGCAAACAATTTGATATGACCGCAGCCGCGTTCATTCAATAAATCGTACATGTACTTTAAGTACTCAACGTGACCGCCCTGATAAGAGGTCATTGCAATGGCCTGCACGTCTTCCTGAATAGCACAATCAACAATTTCCTGTACCGAACGATTGTGTCCCAGGTGAATCACCTCACAGCCCGTCGCCTGAATGATCCGCCGCATTATATTAATGGCAGCATCATGCCCATCGAACAGAGAGGCTGCCGTAACAACGCGCACTTTGTTCTTCGATTGATAAGGAACGGATTTATCGGCCATAACCATCACCACCTGTACTTTGTGTATTAGTTAACCTATTGAATTTAATTGGTATTTTATTAGAAACGCTAATTCAAAAGGCTGGTCAGTCAAATTTGGGTGGCAAATTTTACCATTGATCAGAGGCAGATAAAAAAATTTCACCGAAATGATTAAAGCCAGAGCCCCTTACCACCAAAGGTCTGACCAGAGCCATAAGATAAAATCTATGTCTCCGCCATAAGCTGGCGCATCTTCTTGCCTCGGTATACACTCTCCCGCTGCTTAACATTACCGAAATCCAACCATGGGCCTGGGCGAAATTTTTTCTTTAGCGAGCGCTGTGATCTGGGCTTTTGCCGTGATTCTGTTTACCCGTATCGGAACTCGGCTTCCTCCGTTTGAGCTCAATTTGGTAAAAAACCTGATCGGCTTTTTGCTGCTGTTATTAACTTCTCTAATTATCGAAGGTTTCGCTCTACCTTTAATGGACTTACAACAGTGGATGATTCTGATCGTCAGTGGGGTCATTGGGATTGCCGTTGCTGATACCCTTTATATGAAAGCACTCAATACCCTGGGCGCTGGCAGTACCGGTGTTATTGCCGCCCTCTACAGCCCGTTTGTGGTACTACTCTCAATGGCTTATCTCGGTGAAGCGCTATCGTTTTTACAATGGCTGGGACTCTTGGCCGTACTGAGTGGCGTACTACTAATCAGTCTTGAGAAACCACAAAAAGAGTTACCTGGTTCAATTCGACTTAAGGGAATCCTTTTGGGCGCTAGCTCGGTGTTTTTAACCGCACTGGGGGTTGTGATGATGAAACCCGTGCTGGAACAACAACCCTTTTTCTGGTCATCCAGTCTACGGTTTTTGGCGGGAATAATCGGGATGTTAATCTATCTCCGGTTTATTGGTAACTGGCGCGTCAGTGTGCAAATCATCTGCGCACCTCAACAGTGGCCAACGATTATTGCCGCTAGTATTCTTGGCGGCTATTTGGCAATGACCTTATGGTTGGCAGGTTACAAGTACACGGATGCTTCCATTGCTGCCATTTTAAATGAAACCACCTCTATTTTTATCGTTCTACTGGCTTGGCTGATGTTAAAAGAGTCGGTATCACGAACCAAAATCCTTGGCTGCGCCTGTGCGTTTATTGGCGTGTGCCTGGTGCTTTTTAATGGCAATGCCACGGTTTGATGGCTTTGTTCAGATCATTCTAGAACACGATTGAGCACTGAAGCTTTCTGACGCTTTTCCTGTGCTACATGCTCAATCACTTGATTTTGTTTCTCGACTGTTTGTTTTAAGCTTGCCAGTATTTGTTCAAAGGAATGAAATATTGTGTCACCTGCATCCAATAAAGTTAACGACTCTTCAACAGCTTGATCTACATAATGTATAACTCGTTCTTCCTGATCATCGTCCAGTCCTAAACGTTGAATAAATACATTTAACTCATACACCATTTTGTGTAATCGCTTTGAGGCTTTCTGTTGATTATTGCCTAGCGAAGCCGTCAAGGTTTTCATGGTCGCCTGAATTACGTCAAATGAATAAATAAGGTCCTGTGTTTGCAGTAAAATATTTTCCTGTGCATCAATTTCTGACAGTCGGGAGCTGATACAACTTCCAATAGCAGGTAATAACTCTTTAATAGAATTATAGTTTTCGTCACTATCATCCGGCATATTTTTAATTAAAATGCTGACATGCGGATAGTTTAACTGGATACGCTGATTAAATTCGTAGGAAGGCCCTTTGGTTTTCAGCAGGTCGACCAGCTCTCGTTCGATTGGCTTAATTTGACCTTCATAAGAAAAATAGTCATACCGCCCGTTTATTTCAGTAAGCAGAATGGCATTTAAATTAAGGGAAGTTAATAAATCAAACGTTGCATCAACCAAACACTCAAGAGTATGTAATGAGAATGACTGAGCCACAAAATCCATTACACGACCAAGCTTACTGCTCGTCGTAATGGCTTTACTTGCTGAACGCTGCGCAGTTTCCAGCTTCTTTTGAATGGATTGATTATACTCCTTGCGCTTTTTAAGCACGCCCACTTTCGACATGAGCTCAACTGGATTTAAAGGTTTGGCGATAAAGTCGTCACCACCGGAACTAAATGCTTTTATTCGAGTATCCAGATCCGTACTACCAGAAACAAAAATAACCGAAGTTTGCGCAAGTCGCCCCTGCTGCTCTAAACGGCGACAAACTTCAAAACCATCCATATCGGGCAGGCCAACATCTAATAAGACCACATCGGCATTTTGTTCTTTAAAATAATCAAAGACTTCGGTGCCGCTACCTATAGATGCAACATCAAAATTATCCGTCAGCATCGACTGGTGTGCCATTCGCACCATCGGATCATCATCGACAACTAAAATTTTACACATAGTGTTCAGCACTCAATTAAAAAATCATTAATGACAGGCATCCTTGCACCGAATCTTTCCAATTTTAGCCAAGCTCGCAAAGAGCACAATTGTACAGGTCTGCAAAAATCGAAAGTTGCGAAGGAATCCGACAATGATTACACCGGCAATGGACGATCTCTCAACCACTGTTCAGAGATAGACCTCCGTTAAACGCTTTCAGAGATGAATTAAGAATGTTGATTGCGATGGTTTGGCAACGTAAGGTTCAAACCATTACTGATTGGTCGATAATTTTTGCTGTTTTTTTTCGCGTCGACGACGTTTAAAAAATTGTGATAACAAAGCACTGCACTCGTCCGACATTAAACCACCTTCTACAACAATCTGGTGGTTGTGATGTTCACTGTCGATTAGTGGAAAAACCGAACCACAAGCTCCGGTTTTTAAATCACGAGCGCCGTAAACAACACGCTTAACTCTTGCGTGTACCATTGCCATGGCGCACATAGCACAGGGCTCAAGCGTCACATAAGCCGTTGCATCAATCAATCGATAATTGCCGATGCTTTCGCCTGCACTGCGTAGTGCCATGATTTCGGCATGGGCAGATGGGTCAGACTTGGCAATAGGTTGATTAAATCCTTCACCAATAACTTGTCCTTCTTTCACAATCACAGCGCCGACAGGTACCTCGTTGAGTGATTCTGCATGTTGAGCAAGCTCGATGGCACGTTGCATAAATTGTTTATCTTGTTCATTAAACAATGTCGTATTGAATTGCTCAAGATTGTGAGAAATGGTGTTTCGTTTGAATAACTTTGAAAAGGGCCACATAAATATATTACCCTCGTTCGCCGTTTCGATTTATCAGTAGCATAACAGTAACGACGGTCACTCAGACTTATTTGGGTTGTTGCGTTTGCCGTGCAGCTTTAAACCCGGACCGATTAACAGGATTAAAACAATTAACCACCAGAAGTCGGATACAAACTCAAACAACATGGTTCACACTCGACCTCTGGTAAATGGTTAACAACAGGAATAAATTATTCCCATTCAATTGTGGCGGGTGGCTTACTGGAGATATCGTAAGTCACACGAGAAATGCCGTTGATCTCATTGATGATGCGATTAGAAACATGTTCCAAAAATTCGTAAGGCAAGTGCGCCCATCGCGCGGTCATAAAATCAATAGTTTCTACAGCACGAAGCGCAACAACGTAATCGTATTTACGTGCATCGCCCATGACACCCACCGACTTAACCGGTAAGAAAACGGCAAAGGCTTGTGAAGTTTTATGATACAGCTCGTGCTTGTACAACTCTTCAATAAAGATGGCATCAGCACGACGTAGTAAGTCGGCGTATTCTTTTTTCACTTCGCCTAAAATACGTACACCAAGACCAGGCCCAGGGAAAGGATGGCGATACAACATATCGTAAGGCAGGCCGAGTTCCAATCCAATTTTACGCACTTCATCTTTAAACAATTCACGCAGCGGCTCAACCAGTTTTAATTCCATATCTTCGGGTAAACCACCGACATTGTGGTGCGATTTAATGACATGAGCTTTGCCGGTTTTGGCGCCAGCCGATTCAATCACGTCTGGATAAATGGTTCCTTGAGCAAGCCACTTGGCATTTTTTAATTTGCTGGCTTCTTCCTCAAATACTTCAACGAAAACGCGACCAATAATTTTTCGCTTGGCCTCAGGCTCGTTTTCACCTTTCAACGCATTAAGAAAACGATCTTCGGCGTCGACGCGAATGACATTAAGCCCCATGTGTTTGGCAAACATGGCCATCACCTGATCGCCTTCATTAAGGCGTAGCAGACCGTTATCGACAAATACACAAGTTAAATTTTTTCCAATTGCTTTGTGCAACAGTGCTGCGGTTACTGACGAATCAACACCACCGGACAAACCAAGCACCACTTCATCGTCCCCGACCTGTTCGCGAATTTGTTCCACCGCATCGTCAATAATATTGCCAGCCGTCCACAAAGCTTCGCAATCACAAATACCAAGTACAAAACGCTCCAACAAACGACCGCCCTGACGAGTATGAGTAACTTCGGGATGGAACTGAACGCCATAAAATTTCTTTTCTTCATTGGCCATGGCCGCAAACGGGGCATTACCACTGGAACCAATACATTTAAAGCCAGGAGGTAACGCAGTCACCTTGTCACCATGACTCATCCACACATCCAGTAAGAAGTCACCTTTTTCATCAGCATGA
Source organism: Kangiellaceae bacterium (assembly GCA_041589565.1). Taxonomy (GTDB): domain Bacteria; phylum Pseudomonadota; class Gammaproteobacteria; order Enterobacterales; family Kangiellaceae; genus Pleionea. The sequence continues at coordinate 10,183 of JBFHVL010000088.1, forward strand.
TCTTCAATACCACGGAATAATTCAGACTCACCGACATGCTTAACCTGTGCATATCCGAACTCACGCTCCGTCGAGCCAGACACTTCGCCACCCAGTTGCGCCGCCATGGTCTGCATGCCGTAACAAATACCCAATACCGGAACACCCAGTTCAAAAACGATACTGGATGCACGGGGCGTGGTAGCTTCGGTTACGCTTTCCGGACCGCCGGATAAAATAATACCGTGAGGATCAAACTCCCGAATCGCCTGCTCATCCAGATCGAAGGGATACAATTCACAATACACACCAATTTCACGTACGCGGCGCGCGATTAGCTGAGTGTACTGTGAGCCAAAGTCCAGAATTAGAATTCGACTGGAATGAATGTCTTTAGACATAAGCGATACCTTTGTTCAATCTGCAACGAAGTGATTTAAGTTAACAGCTTCTCGATTAAAAAACAGAAGAGCCGAAGCACTCGCTTCGGCTCTAAGTATAGTGTGTTTCTTTTGCTCTATTTACCGATTTGGTAATTCGGCGCCTCTTTGGTGATTTGAACATCGTGCACATGTGACTCGTTCATACCGGCCGCAGTCACTTTGACAAACTCGGCCTTTTCCCGCAGTTCCTCAATCGTGCGACATCCAGTCAGGCCCATGGAGCTACGCAACCCGCCCATCATTTGATGCACAATGTTTACCAAAGTACCTTTATAAGGCACCCGCCCTTCAATGCCTTCAGGAACCAGCTTATCCGCCGCATTAGAACTTTGGAAATAACGATCGCTGGAGCCTTGCTTTTGCGACATGGCGCCCAGTGAGCCCATACCGCGATAAGACTTGTACGAACGCCCTTGATACAACTCAACTTCACCCGGCGCTTCTTCGGTACCAGCCAACATACTGCCGACCATGACCACATAAGCACCTGCTGCCAACGCTTTACACATATCGCCCGAATAACGAACTCCACCGTCCGCGATTAAAGGTACACCAGTGTTTTTCAGCGCATGGGCAACATTAGAGACAGCCGTCACCTGTGGAACACCTACACCGGTTACGATACGCGTAGTACAAATCGATCCGGGACCGATACCCACTTTTACACCATCAGCACCCGCTTCAACCAGTGCCAGGGCACCTGCGGCTGTGGCTATGTTACCGCCAATAACCTGCACATCCGGGTAATGTTGCTTGACCCACTTAACTCGATCCAATACACCTTGCGAATGGCCGTGAGAGGTATCCACCAGAACAACATCAACACCTGCGGCGACCAATGCAGCAACACGCTCATCGGTCTCGGCACCAGTGCCTACCGCAGCGCCCACGCGTAAGTGACCTAATCGGTCTTTGGCTGCATTAGGTTTATCTTCGGCTTTTTGAATATCTTTTACGGTAATCAGGCCTTTCAGGTTAAAGTCGTCATCGACCATCAATACTTTTTCGATGCGATGCTTGTGCATCAACGCCAAGGCTTCTTCGGTTTCGGCGCCTTCCATTACGGTTACCAAACGCTCTTTTGGTGTCATAACTGAAGACACGGGACGATCAAGGTGGGTCTCGAATCGAACATCACGGCTGGTCACAATACCAACCAGTTCTTTGCCCTGAACCACAGGAACACCGGAAATGCCATTTTCGGCAGTAATACGCTTTAACTCGGCAATGGTGGTTTTTGGAGTCACGGTGATGGGATCATTGACCACACCACTTTCAAATTTTTTCACTTTGCGCACTTCTTCGGCTTGCTGCGCTATAGACATATTTTTATGAATAAAACCCAGACCACCTTCTTGGGCCAAAGCAATCGCTAAACGCGACTCGGTCACTGTGTCCATCGCCGCAGACACCAAAGGCATATTGATAGAAATGTCTCGTGTTAGCTGAGTTTCCAGTTCAGCCAAATGGGGCAATACGGTAGAATGCGCTGGAACCAATAAAACATCATCGAAAGTAAGAGCTTCCTGAATAATTCGCATAATGGAACGTCACCTTGCAGTTGCGGTCGGAAAACCAAAGCGGGATTATAACATTTATGCAGAAATGAGAACAATGCTCACACAAGACCAACTCGGGGTGATCGGCAAATTTTTGATAAATTAATCGAAATTGCAATAATTGGCGCCATTAACAACAGGTAGATATCGCCTTTTGTCCCAAATTGATAGCCACAGCTGTAATTATAACCCTCGAGAAGGGCAATAAATTCAATAAGATAGCGACAATAACCTGCTGCTAATGGTAATTTAGACTGAAATTGATAAAAAATCGCGTTTAACTCAACCGAGTCCTCTATGCTGAAACCCGTCTTACAGCCCAAAAAGCCCAGTGAGCCCAAATACCTCACCATCAGTCAATTAAACCGAACCATCAAGAACCTGTTAGAGCAAAAGACCGGGCAAATGCTCATTCAGGGCGAAATCAGCAATCTGGTGCGGGCCAGTTCCGGGCATTGGTATTTCTCGTTGAAAGATGAGCAGGCTCAGGTGAAATGCACCATGTGGCGCGGCCGCAACCAGTTAATTAAGTTTCGGCCAGAAAATGGTATGCAAATTTATGTGCGGGCCAAAGTAACCTTGTACGAAGCTCGCGGTGACTACCAACTATCTGTGGATTACATGGAACCTGCTGGTTTGGGTAATCTGCAAATGCAGTACGAACAGCTTAAACAAAAGCTGGAAACCGAAGGGCTGTTCAGCTCTGATAGAAAGCGCGAGATCCCGCATCGCCCCCTATCAATTGGAGTGATCACCTCACCAACGGGCGCAGCTATCCGAGATGTACTCACCGTAATGCAGCGCCGCTCTCCTATGACGGAAGTGATTATTTATCCCTGCCAGGTCCAGGGTAAACAGGCTCATCGAACGATTATTGAAGCGCTCAAAGTTGCAAATAAAAGGAAAGAAGTGGATGTCCTGTTACTCACCCGAGGCGGGGGATCACTGGAAGACCTCTGGTGCTTTAACGAAGAGGCGCTCGCTTACGCCATTGCAGAATCGAAGCTACCCGTGATCTCAGCCGTTGGCCATGAGATTGACTTTACCATCAGTGATTTTGTAGCCGATTTACGCGCAGCCACACCTTCGGCGGCAGCGGAATTACTGACGGTTGACCAACGAGAACTGCGCCAGCAGCTGGACGCAATCCAAATTTACCTGAGCCAAAACCTGAATAACCAGCTGGAGCAGCTACAGTCGCGACTTAGTCTGTTGCGACTGAGACTAACGGATCCCGATCCGCTACTGGCGACTTATCAGGCACAACTGAAACAGTATGCCCAATCACTCACCGCCAATCTGCGACAACTGCTCAGCGAAAAAAAC
>JBFHVL010000089.1:0-13380 GCA_041589565.1 Kangiellaceae bacterium
CGTTTCTACCGACACTGACTCGATATAAGGCAGTCGTTCTAAACGTGTTTTAGAGCGCTCAACCAATTGTGTTGATAACGCTTCACTTTCCATCAAGCGAATCTCACGTCGTAAGACGTGGTCATCGGTACTTTCATTGCCGGAAAACTTAATGCGGCGTACATAGGTTCGCATTTTTGGATCAACAAAAATGGTTAAAGTCACCTCTAAATTACTGTCATCGACTTCTGGAACACTGAGCACATTAGCAAATGCATACCCTTTAAATCCAAGCCATTCAGCGATTCGTTCTTCAGCAAAGCTTATAGCCGCACCACTATAAGTATCACCAGCTCGCAGGGGAACCAATCCTCGTAACTGTTCTTCGGTATAAATAAGCTCACCAGAAAACTTAATTTCTTTAACCGTGAATTTTTCACCTTCATCAATATTGATAGTGATAAACATATTTTTTCGATCAGGAGAAATTGCCACCTGAGTCGAAACGATCTGAAACTTTAAATATCCTCTATCCAGATAATAGTTTCGAAGCTTTTCCATATCACCGGAGAGCTTTTCTTTTGCATACTGATCATCGCTGGTGAAAAACGAAAACATTCCACCCGTAGATAACTCAAACTGGTCAAGCAACTCTTCATCAGTGAAGATTTTATTACCTACAATATTAATTTCTTTAATAGTGGCGGGGTCGCCTTCATCAATATCCATACGAACTTGGACACGATTACGTGACATATTAACAGCACGAGTTTTTACTTTTACCCCGTACTTACCATGAGAAAAATATTGATTTTGAATCTCTGACGATATCGCTTCTAATGCGGCAGCTTCGAATACTTCGCCTTTTGCGAAGCCGGCACTTTTCATGCCTCGAAGTAAGTCTTCTGTTTTTAACTGTTTATTACCTTCAATAACAATATCAGCAATTATCGGCCGCTCTTCGACAGTGATAATTAATGTATTATTCTCTCGGCCTACCTTAATATATTGAAATGAGCCGGAGCGATTGAGAGCGCGAATCACCGAGGGTAAACGCGCTTGGTCAAGAGTTTCACCCACCTGAATTGGTAAATAAGTGAAGAAAGTTCCCAGTTCGATTCGTTGCAAACCGTTAACTTTGATATCTTCCACTTTAAAAGGCGCAAACTCAGCAAACACACCACTCGATGCAAGCAATAATATTGAACCAATAACTATTTGTTTTATTGTCATAAAATTAAGTCGAACTCCAAACTACAAGCGAGCAAAGTCATTTATTATTGCAATCGCCATCAATCCCAAAACCAGAACCATTCCAATTCTCATACCGTATTCCTGTGTCGCTTCAGACAAAGGCTTACCTTTAATGGCCTCCATTATATTGAACAATAAATGACCACCATCGAGCACAGGAATAGGCAACAGGTTTATAAGACCAAGATTTACGCTAATCATTCCCAAAAAACCGAGGAATATTACCAGCCCACCGCGCGCAGAGCTACCTGCACCTTCAGCAATGGCTAAAGGACCACCTAAGGATTTGGTAGAAACCTCGCCTAAAATCAACTTCTTAATGAATGTTACAGTCAAACCAATCATGTCCCAGAAGCGTTCAATTGATGCATAAAACGCGGGTAAAACATCGTATTTTTTTACAATCAGTCGCTCTTCATAAAAGCTTGAGTAGTACTCTCGCTCCAAGCCAGCACCGATTTTATAGCCATCATCGGTTTTTTGTGGCGTGACACTCACAATCTCTTCATCGCCATTTCGAACCACCGTCAGTGATAAAGTGCGCCCACTCGATTGCGAAATCAGCTCGGTAAACTCCTGCCAACCCTCTAAAAGAAGGTCATCCACCTTGACCACTTGATCTCCGGGCTTAAGGCCTGCGTGACTGGCAGGCATATCATCTACAACTTCACCCAACACAACTTGCGGCCGCGCCGGCTTCATACCTAACGACTTGAGAAGATCTGGTCGACGATCATCATAGGTCCAAAGCTTGGTATCAATGACCAAAGCTTTCTCTTTAGATCCTCGAAGTACAGTGATATTAATCGGCTGTTCATCTCCCATACGCCTCGCTAAAGCAAACTGGGTATCTTCCCAATCGACGACTTTTTCACCATCAATCTCGACAATTTGATCACCTGCCATCAAACCACTTTTCGCTGCCAAACTGCCTGGTGTAATAGTCCCGAGCTCTGATTTAAGCGATATAACGCCCATCATAAACATCATCCAAAATGCGATTATTGCCAGGACAAAATTGGCTACCGGACCTGCTAGCACAATAATGTTGCGTTTCCAAAGCGGTTGTCGATTGAAAGCCTGCGGTAATAACGCTTCAGAAACTTCAGCTTCTCGCTCGTCGAGCATTTTCACATAGCCGCCTAACGGTATTCCGGCGACAACGTACTCAACGCCATCTTTACCAATTTTTTTCCACAGAGGTTTGCCAAAGCCAACCGAAAAACGCAGCACCTTTACCCCAAGTTTGCGGGCAGCGTAAAAATGCCCCCATTCATGGAATGTGACCAAAATTCCTAAAGTGACAAGAAAAGCAATTAGCTCAACCAAACCATTTAACATCGACTATAGGCCTCGCTTTTGAATTAGTTTTTGCGCTCGCTCTCTTGCAATCCTATCTTCAGCCAATAAGTCTTCGATTGAATCGCAAGATATGCCCGGCGTAAGCTCTAACACCTGCTGATTAATCTCGGCAATACCCTTAAAGTCGAGTTGACGATTAAGAAATGCATCGACGGCAATTTCATTGGTAGCATTTAATACCGCCGGCATATTACCACCTTCAGTAAATGCCTGCTTAGCCAATGCCAAGCAGGGATACCGCTTTTCACAGGGCGACTCAAAGGTTAATTGAGAGACCTTGGTAAAATCGAGAGGTTCCACTCCCGCTTCCATTCTTTCAGGCCAGCTTAAGCCATAGGCTATCGGTGTGCGCATATCCGGTTGGCCTAATTGAGCGATGACTGAGCCATCCCGGTAGCTCACCATTGAGTGAATAATACTCTGTGGATGCAGCAATACGTCGATTTGTGACAAGCTAATTTGAAACATGTGACAGGCCTCGATCAACTCGAGCCCCTTGTTCATCATGGTGGCAGAGTCTACCGAAATTTTCCGGCCCATATCCCAGTTAGGGTGAGCGCAGGCTTGCTCAGGCGTAATATCTGAAAATTGTGCCAAAGGAAGCTCTCGAAAAGGCCCACCTGAACCAGTCAGTATAATTTTATCGATGCCAGAGCGCTCAAAACCGCGAACGGGATAATCGCTGGGCAAACATTGAAAGATTGCATTATGTTCGGAATCTATGGGTAACAAGACAGCACCCGACTCGGCAACCGCTTCCATTAACAGTTCACCGGCAACAACCAAAGCTTCTTTGTTGGCCAGCAACAACTGTTTGCCTGATCTAGCTGCTGCTAAAGTAGGTAACAAACCAGCAGCACCGACAATTGCCGCCATTACGCTATCAACATTGTCATGGCTTGCAACAAAGGCCAATGCATCCGGCCCTATTAATAATTCTGTCTGCGGTGCTTTTTGGCGAAACTTGGATTTTACTTCGGCTAGACCCACAACCTTGTCAGCAATTTCGGCAATCACAGCGTATTTCGGTTTAAACTGCACTGTTTGTTCTAACAATCGTTCGAGATTTTGATGAGCCGTTAAAGCAAATACTTCAAAACTGTCAGGATGACGAGCAATCACATCGAGCGTATTTATCCCGATAGAGCCAGTGGATCCCAATAGCGTAATTCGCTTCACTTGATCCACTCCAGAGTTCGAGCAATTAATAAAAAGAAAGGAGCGACAGCCAGAGTAGAATCGAGACGATCTAAAACTCCACCGTGTCCGGGTAAAAGATTACTGGTGTCTTTAAGATTGACTTGTCGTTTCAATAAACTGACAAATAAATCACCAAATACAGATACTACGACTAACAATGACATCAGTCCAATAAACAGTCCGTAGTTAGCTATAGGCAAGTCCAACAGATAAGCACCGATGGATGCCACGGTTAAACTGACAACAACACCACCAAAAAAACCTTCCCAAGTTTTGCCTGGACTCACACTTGGTGCGAGTTTATGGCGTCCCAGCCATTTGCCAAATACATAACCACCCACATCGGCACCCCAGATAATAAGCAACATCAAAAGAACAAAATAAGCACCACGAAACATGTCTTCGGCAATAGAGACACTACGTAAGGCAGTTGCTGATATCCAAAAGCCGTTGATTATAATGAGCCCTAAAGCTAATCGCAGCCAGGGAGAGGAGCTCCAAAAGCGGTTGGTTTTAGGAGAGCCAAGAATAAGCAAAATGGCCAGTAACCAAACCATCAGAGTCAACCAATAAGCGACCAAGGTTGTATCCCAATGCCATTGCAAAAACCAGAATGGAGCAGGCCAAAACTCAATTGCTGGAGCAAAATACCAAATAGCCATTGAACTGAGCGCGACAAACAAGGCGTAAAATGAACGATATACCGGAGCTTCAACACTTGAGAGCCGGGCCCATTCCCAAGCCATTACATAACCAACCAACAACAGTGTTGCAGCGAAACCACTTAATCCGAGTCCGAACAGTATAAACCCCACCAGAGGCAGTAATAAAACAGCAGTTATCACTCGATGTTTCAGCATTGATACTCTCTTAGCTTAAATTTCTGATTGCCGCCGTTAATGGGCAGCTTCAGAATCCACTTGCTCTCCGGTTTTTCCAAATCGACGTTGCCGACGGCCAAACTCAGCCACCGCCTCTTTTAATGCGTTGGTATCAAAATCTGGCCATAACATGGGAGAAAAATATAATTCGGTATAGGCACACTGCCACAACAAAAAATTGCTGATACGAACCTCACCTCCGGTACGAATCATTAAATCGGGCTCCGGCAAATCTGCGCCCATCAAATACTGAGCAAAGTCTTGTTCGGTTAACTCTCCCTTTTCCGCTTGCTCGGTTAAGGCTCGATTGATCGCCTGAACCATATCCCAACGACCGCCGTAGTTGGCTGCGATTTGCAAAATAATACCATCATTTCGAGCCGTTAATTCTTCAGCTTGCTGAATAGCTTTTTGCAACTTGGGATCAAACTTAGAGGTGTCGCCAATCACTCTTAGTTGAACATTATTTTTATGCAGTGTTTTGCTTTCTTTGGTTAACCCGGTAACAAAAAGGTTCATCAAAAAACCAACTTCATCCGCTGGACGATTCCAGTTTTCACTGCTAAATGCAAAAAGAGTTAATACCTTAACACCCATCGCACCACAGGCTTCAACCATTTCGCGAGCGCGATCCATACCTGCCTTATGGCCTTGTACACGCTTTTTACCCTGACGCTGCGCCCATCGACCGTTACCATCCATAATAATGGCAATATGTTTGGGAGTGCGCGCTGTTGCAGTGGTTTCGATGCTGTCTTGCGTCATTTGTGTACCATTTAAATACGCAAACGCCGCGTTTGCGCAACGCGGCGTCGGTGATTATTTTATCAACGGAAAATTAGATTTCCATCAACTCGGCTTCTTTTTCAGCCAGAACCTTATCAACCTTGGCAACGTGCTCATCAGTTAACTTTTGGATTTCATCCTGAGCGCGACGCTCATCATCTTCCGAAATTTCTTTTTCTTTTACCAAGTCTTTTAATGTCGAATTTGCATCGCGACGAATATTACGAATAGCCACTTTGGCTCCTTCCGCTTCACCACGAACCACTTTAATTAAATCTTTACGACGCTCTTCTGTTAATGGTGGTAAAGGAATACGAATAATTTGACCCGCTGAGTTAGGATTTAATCCTAAATCAGAGTTCATAATGGCTTTTTCAATCGGGGCAACCATGTCTTTTTCCCAAGGCTGAACTTGCAGGGTTCTTGCGTCAGCGATTGAAATATTAGCGACCTGAGTAATCGGAGTATCGGTTCCGTAATAAGGCACCATCAGATGCTCAATCAAGCTGGGATGAGCTCGACCAGTTCGAATCTTGGTCAGATCGTTTCTAAAGGCTTCAACCGACTTACCCATTCGGCTTTTTGCATCTTGTTTGATATCGTTAATCACTGCCCTTCCCCTTTGTCTTCAAAATTCACTTTCTTTAATGCATTAAGTAGCATTAACACTCAATTAAAGTGCCTTCCTGATCTCCTTTGGCAACGCGAACCAGAGCACCTGGATTGTTCATATTGAATACGCGAATTTTCTTTTGATGATCGCGAGCCAGGCAAAACGCTGTTAAATCCATAACCGCCAATTGCTTCTCCAGCGCTTCTGAATAAGTCAATTTTTCGTATTTAACGGCATCGGAATACTTTGCAGGATCGGCAGAATAAACACCGTCAACTTTGGTCGCCTTACAAATCAAGTCAGCTTCAATTTCGATACCGCGCAAGCAGGCCGCGGTATCAGTGGTAAAAAATGGATTTCCAGTACCGGCACAGAAGATAACTACTTGACCACGCTCCATAAAGCGCATGGCAAAGCGACGATTATAATCTTCACACACACCCGTTAAAGAAATCGCTGACATTACTCGGGTTTCAATTCCCGCACGCTCCAAAGCGTCTTGTAAAGCCAGCGAGTTCATTACAGTTGCCAGCATACCCATGTGGTCTCCAGCAACTCGGTTCATTCCTGCTCGGGCCAACTTTTCACCACGAAACAGATTGCCTCCGCCTATGACCACACCTATCTGAACACCGGTAGATACAATTTCACGTAACTCGCCGGCCAGTCGATTCAATACCTGTGGGTCGATCCCAAACTGTTCACTCCCCATTAAAGCTTCACCACTGAGCTTTAACAAAATACGTTTATACGGTAATGACGACTGGGTCATACAAGTGTGCTCCTAAAAAGGCGGAAACCAATCGCGACGATTACTCGCCGCGCATTTGCGCTGCTACTTCAGCAGCAAAGTCTTCTGATTTCTTTTCGATGCCTTCACCAACTTCAAAGCGAACGAAAGAAGCTACTTCAGCTGATTTTGATTTTAACAGCTGTTCAACCGTTTGTGATGGGTCTTTAACAAATGGTTGACCGGTCAAGCTGATTTCACCCGCAAACTTACGAATACGACCACCGATCATTTTCTCGATGATGTCTTCTGGCTTACCGGCCATATCAGGCTGTGCTTTAATGATTTCTTTCTCTTTTTCAATGATTTCAGCTGGAATGCTTTCAGGGTTCAAGTAGTCAGGCTTGCTTGCAGCTACATGCATTGCTAAGTCTCGACTCAACTCTTCGTCACCGCCTTTAGTTTCAACTACAACACCAATACGGTTACCGTGCTGATAAGAACCCAAAATACCGTCAGCCGACTCAACGATAGCTACACGACGTACAGTCATGTTTTCACCGATTTTAGCAACCAAGTTGGCACGTGCCTGCTCAACACTGTTACCGTCACCAAAGTCTGCATCATTCAATGCAGCAACATCGGCGATTTTTCCAGCCAATGCAATTTCGCCAACTTTGTTAGCAAATGAGACAAAGTTTTCGTCACGAGCAACAAAGTCAGTTTCACAATTCACTTCAACCAAGGCTGCTGTTTTAGCATCTTCAGTGGTTTTGATTACGATCAGGCCTTCAGCAGCTACTCGGCCAGCTTTTTTAGCGGCTTTTGCTTGACCAGACTTACGCATGTTCTCAATGGCCAGTTCGATGTCGCCATTGGTTTCAACTAACGCTTTTTTGCACTCCATCATGCCCGCGCCAGTGCGCTCACGCAGTTCTTTAACTAATGCAGCAGTAATTGCCATGATAAATCTCCAAATTGACTTGCCCAATAAGGCAAATTAATCGTATTAACAGGTTAGGGTGTTTGTTCCGAAAAAAGGGGGCAACGCCCCCTTTCTATGCATAATCTTTGGCGATTAAGCTTCTTCAGCAGCTGATGATTTGTCAGCTTCTTCAACGAACTCATCGTCACCCGACTGCTCAACAATTTGAGCACTTTGACGGCTGTCGAGAACGGTATCAGCAACTGCGCTAACGTATAACTGAATGGCACGAATTGCGTCGTCATTACCAGGGATAACATAATCAATGTCATCTGGATTAGAGTTGGTATCAACAACAGCAACAACAGGAATACCCAGTTTACGAGCTTCAGAAATCGCGATGTGCTCATGATCAGCGTCGATTACGAATAACGCGTCTGGAAGACCACCCATATCTTTAATACCGCCGATACTGGCTTCCAACTTTTCCATTTCACGCGCTTTTAACAAGGCTTCTTTCTTGGTCAAACGATCAAAAGTTCCATCCTGGCTTTGAGCTTCAAGGTCTTTAAGACGCTTGATAGACTGACGAATGGTTTTGTAGTTGGTCAACATACCACCTAACCAACGTTTGTCCACGAAGAACTGACCACAACGCTTGGCTTCTTCACGAACGATTTCGCTAGCCGCACGCTTGGTGCCAACAAATAGAATTTTACCTTTACGAGAAGCAACGCTGGACAGGAAGTTCAACGCATCGTTGAACAAAGGCACAGTGTGCTCAAGGTTGATAATATGAATATCGTTTCGCGCACCGAAGATGTAGGATTTCATCTTAGGGTTCCAGAAACGGGTACGATGTCCAAAATGCACGCCCGCCTGGAGCATGTCACGCATACTAACTTTAGCCATTTAATTTTTCTCCAAAAATCAAGGGTTTAACCTCCGCAAATCCCATAAATCAACCGGCTAAATCTCCCGACTTGCCAGCACCCAAATTTATGTGTCGATCTGCGTGTGGATTTCAGTAAACAACTGGTTTCTCCAGTTGGGCGCGCTTTATACCATATCCACCGGTTCAGGACAACGAAAACCACCGCTTTAGGGCCAATTTACCGAGGCTCAGCTATAGGATACAAACTGGCTCGCAATATCCAGCTTTAAGAGAGTCAATCCGCCCTATCAGTGTGAAAAGTTATCGCTTGTCGATGAAGTCCATGCCAAAAAACTATAAAATCCGTACTTGACTCATACATTAACCAGAAACCACCTCATAATTATGACTCTTCTGTCATCGACTACGGTAATTTAAGATGGTTTCTGATGGTTTACCTCAAGTGAGAACATTTGCGTGAATATTAAGATTAAAACGCCCGAAGAAATTGAAAAAATGCGTGTTGCCGGCCGCTTGGCAGCCGAAGTACTGGAAATGATCGAGCCTTATGTTAAAAAAGGCATAACGACCAATGACTTAAATCAAATTTGCCATGACTACATTGTCAATGAGCAACAAGCCACCCCAGCACCGCTTAATTACCACGGCTTTCCCAAATCCATCTGCACATCGGTCAACCATGTTGTGTGTCACGGAATTCCTGCCGACAAGAAGCTTAAAGATGGCGACATTATCAATATCGATATTACCGTTATTAAAGATGGCTATCACGGTGACACCAGCAAAATGTTTGTGATTGGCAAACCCAAAATAATGGCTGAGCGTCTGATCAAGGTGACTCAGGAGTGTCTCTACCTCGGTATCGATATGGTTAAACCCGGAGTTAAACTGGGCGATATTGGTTACGCCATTATGCAACACGCACACAAACACAATTATTCTGTAGTGCGCGAGTATTGCGGTCATGGCATCGGCGCCGAATTTCATGAAGACCCTCAGGTACTCCATTATGGCAAACCCGATACCGGCGTCGAGCTGAAAGCGGGTATGTGCTTCACGATCGAACCCATGATCAACGCGGGCAAACGCCATGTGACCTTACTCCCCGATCAGTGGACGGTGGTCACTAAAGATCGCAGCCTGTCAGCTCAGTGGGAACATACGCTGTTGGTTACTGAAACGGGTGTAGAAGTGCTTACCAAGCGCTCAGAAGAGTCCTTTTAATGTCACCAGTGAGCGCCGAACAACTAGAATTGCCTCCATTACCCGAAAAAACTACGGACATAGTGAATTCGGGTACTGCGATCACTCTATATAAAGAGTATTTAAACCAAACTGATGCGGCACTGGCTGCAGCCTTTAATCGTCGCGTTTCGGTGCGCCACCTGGTGACAATACGCTCACAAGTCATCGATAAATTACTGCAGCAATTATGGCAGTGTTTTGCCATTGATGAACATCAGTGCACCTTGGTCGCTGTTGGCGGCTATGGCCGAGGAGAGCTCCACCCCGGCTCCGATATTGACTTGTTAATTCTGCTCGATGCTGCCAATGACGAAAAAGTACTGGCTCAAATTCAACCGTTTATTACATTTTTGTGGGACATAGGACTCAAGATTGGTCAGAGCGTTAGGACCGTGAAAGAGTGTTGTCAAAAAGCACAAGAAGACATCACCATTGCTACTAATCTAATCGAGTCTCGAGTTCTGGCAGGTAATGCAAAACTCTTTCAGAATTTACAGGATCAAACGGGCCCTGACAAAATGTGGCCCGCTCGCGAGTTTTACGAAGCCAAAGTCGCCGAACAGAAAGCCCGCTATCGAAAATACAAGGGCACGTCTTTTGATCTTGAGCCCAATTTAAAGGGCAATCCCGGTGGATTACGAGATATTCAACTGGTTGGCTGGATCGCCAAACGCTATTTCAGTTCTCAATCACTTCATGAGCTGGCCAATCAGGGCGTATTTACCTTAAAAGAATATCGCACTTTGATGGGCTCTCAGCTTTTTTTGTGGCGCATTCGATATGCCCTGCATGTAATCACCGGTCGCGGTGAAGACCGGTTGTTGTTTCAACATCAAAAGCGAGTCGCTGAATACCTTGGCTTTAAAGACAAGAAAGAAGCCCTTGCCGTAGAACAACTCATGCAAAAGTATTTTCGCGCCGCCATTAAAATTCGTAATGTAACTGAGCTACTGTTACAGGTTTTTGAAGAAGTTATTCTCGATCACGATAAGACCATTATCATTGAGCCGGTTGATGACGACTTTCAAGTCGAAAATGGCCGTATTGCTTTAAAAGAGCCCGAGCGAGTGGCCAGTGAACCTGAGTTAATGCTGAAGATTTTTATCACTGCAGCCAAAGTTCCGGGGAATAAACACGTCAGTGCAAAAACACTTCGAGCTATTCGAGACAATCGTCACATTATTGACAGCAGCTTTCGCAATAACGAAAAATATAAAAAGTTATTTTTAGAGTTTTTCAGTATCAAACATCAAGGCGATCGCCCTTTCTTCTTGCTAAAACGTAATGGGATTTTAGCGCGCTTTGTTCCTTTATTTGAGAAGATATCAGGACAAATGCAATTCGATATGTTCCACGCTTATACTGTTGATGAACATACGCTGTTTTTACTGAAAAACCTGGCTCGATTTGCCAACCCAAAATACGCAGAGGAGTTCCCATATTGCAGCAAGATCATGAAACAACTCGACAAACCACAGTTAATTTATCTGGCGGGTTTGTTCCATGATATAGCTAAAGGTCGCGGAGGAGATCATTCGGAATTAGGTGCCGTGGATGCCTACAATTTCTGTTGCTATTTGAATATGCCAGAGGACGATGCAAAAACTGTTTCCTGGCTGGTGCAAAAGCATCTGTTGATGTCAGTAACCGCTCAACGTAAAGACATATCCGATCCTGATGTGATCAAAGCCTTTGCCGAGCAAGTAAAAACCCAGCAACGTCTTGACTTACTTTACATACTTACGGTTGCCGATATCCGAGCAACCAGTCCCAAGCTATGGAATTCTTGGAAAGATGCACTACTAAAAGAGCTCTATCTAACCACTTCCCGTTTTCTGGCTCAAGACGAAGTTCAGGAGTTGTCCGAACAGGACTACATTGCACAGGTTAAACAAAAAGCGTTAGCTATTTTGGCGGAAAAGAAAATCAGTCTAAGCGAAACGGAAGCATTATGGGAAACGTTGGAAGATAACTACTTTAAAACTACCCCGGTTTATCGCATTGTTTGGCATACTTCATCGGTAATTAAGCATTCTCACGGAAATGCACCTTTAGTGGAAATTCGTCGTCATCATAATGAAGCCGGGACCGAAGTATTTATTTACACTAACGACCAGCCCGGATTGTTTGCTGCTATCACCGCAACTTTAAGCCAGAAAAACTTACGCACTCAGGCGGCCGAGCTCTTTACCAATAATCAAGACAAGTGTTTCGACGCCTTTATCGTACTTGAGGAATCCGGCAAGCCGATCCAGTCACCAACACGCACACAATCAATTAGAAAACTATTGCAAAAAAATCTGCGTAATATTTCCGGCATGTCGAAAAAGGTGAAGCGGCACATTCCGAGCCGTTTCAAACAATTCAATATTTCGACCCAGGTTCGCTTTGAGCAGTCACCCAATTTACGATATACCCAAATGGAATTGACAGCACTCGATCAACCCGGTCTACTGGCGGCCATTGGTGAGGCAATACGAAAGTGTAAGATGTCTATCCACTCGGCACGAATCGTTACTTTAGGCGAACGTGTTGAAGATATTTTTGAAATTTCCACACTGGATCTACAGCCGCTAAATGATGAACAACAAAGTCAGTTACGGCAAAAAATTATTAAGCAAATCGATAGTATATAGTTAGCTATGTTTGACAGTATTAACCGAAACTCCCATTAAAACCAACATTACGGAACGCAACCATGTCACAGTTACAAACATTGATTAGTGAAGCATTTGAAAATCGCAGCGAGTTTTCACCCAGTAAAGCACCAACGGACGTAAGAAACGCCGTAAACGAAGCACTGGAACTAATCGATAGTGGCACCGCTCGTGTCGCCGAAAAAAAGAATGATGAGTGGGTAGTTAATGAATGGCTGAAAAAAGCCGTACTGCTTTCATTTCGCTTAAATGACAATGTCCCAATGGATGGGGGCTTTACTCAATTCTACGACAAGGTGCCCAGCAAATTTAACGGCTTAACAGCCGAAGAGTTTGCGAAAACAGGCGTGCGTGTCGTGCCTCCTGCAGTTGCCCGACGTGGCAGTTATATTGCGCCTAATGTGGTTCTCATGCCGTCATACGTCAACATCGGAGCCTACGTTGACGAGGGAACAATGGTAGATACCTGGGCTACCGTAGGCAGCTGTGCACAAATCGGTAAAAATGTTCATCTTTCTGGAGGTGTCGGTATTGGTGGTGTATTAGAGCCACTGCAAGCCAGCCCGACGATCATTGAAGATAACTGCTTTATTGGCGCACGTTCAGAGATTGTTGAAGGAGTGATCGTTGAAGAAGGTGCAGTTATTTCCATGGGTGTTTATATTGGACAGTCGACCCGCATTTACAATCGTGAAACTCAAGAAATCACCTACGGCCGAGTTCCAGCAGGCGCTGTTGTGGTACCCGGCAGTTTACCTTCTAAAGACGGAAGTTACTCTCTTTATTGTGCAGTAATTGTCAAACAGGTGGATGCGAAAACCAGAGCAAAAACCGGAATAAATGAATTGTTAAG
>JBFHVL010000090.1:0-13228 GCA_041589565.1 Kangiellaceae bacterium
ATTTCGGGCCGCTTTGTCTCAAGCTCTGCGGCAAATTAGTCCGGGGTGTGAAATTACCGAAACCGAAAATTACCAGCAGGCTGAAAATACACTTCAAGCGCCAGATTATGATATTGCATTAATAGACCTTAATATGCCCGGCGAGCAGGGCGTGTTGCATTTAGCTGAAATGTGCCGAAAACATCCCGATGTGGTTTTTGCTGTGGTTTCGGGGCACGAAGATATTGCAACGATCAAGCGTGTTAAATCACTCGGCGCAAGTGGGTTTATTGCTAAATCCAGTTCAATGCAGCAATTGTCGACTGCTTTACAGCAAGTTATCGATCAAGGGGAGTGCTGGCCCGCGCTTATCGAGCAAGACGTTGACGATGTCCAGCAGGATCCTGTTGCTGTCATTTCAAATATGACACCTCAACAGAAGCGAGTGTTGGCAATGATCGCCGACGGAAAACTGAATAAACAAATCGCTTACGACCTGAACATTCAGGAAACAACCATTAAGCAACATGTGTCTGCTATTTTACGCAAGTTGGGTGTTTACAACCGTACGCAGGCAGGGCTCATTTATCAACAGGTCGTAGAGACCCATGGTATTGCTTTACCGTAACCTGGTTTAGCGTACCTGGCCGGTTTCACCTGCTCTAAGCCATCTTTTCCACCACGGCAGATTAGCTTTTTGAAGCAGGCTTTGGTTTGAAGCAAAGGCTTTAGGTTCGATACCCTGTGCGCAAACTTTCAGTAAGTCGGCAATTAAAGGTTGTGAAAACGCGTAAGGGTTGAATGAGTCGAGACCATGCAGTCGCATAACGTTTAATAAATTTTTCTCCAGCGCCAGATATTTCATCGACCAGTTTTCAAACAGACGTTGTTGAACGTGAGTACGAGAAAGAATTTTAACGTTTTTGTGGCGAAGGTCTTTGGCGACGCGATTGTATGTGTAGTTGACGATAGCTTCTTCGCCTTCGAGACATTGAAAAAAATAGCCATCACCATAATGCAACACACCGCCAACAGCAATTTTGGCGTTGTTCCTGCGTGACTGTAGTAAAATTCGAGCCACTTCCGATTCGATACCACCCGGAATATCCGTTTTAAACGTTGCGGTACTTGCGTAAGTTAATTGTATGAGCCGATCTTGCATGGGTAGCCCTCATTGTTAAATTATCGGTTTAAATACGCTTAGTGGAGGGCTTTGGATCTTGACTGTATTTTTAAGCTAGCGCTTGAGTCAAATTTTTAATCAGGGCTCGAAGCTTTAACGCTCTGATTGGTTTTAACAAAATAGGTATTCTAAGCTCTGCTGCTTTGGCTTGAGTTTCTTCACTACGATCGGCGGTAATTAAAATGGCGGGGCAGGCCTGAAATTGTCTTAAATAGTCGAGAACCTCGAATCCTGTTTGTTGGTTATCAAGGTGATAGTCAACCAGTGCTAAATCAAAGGTATGGCCGTTCACCACGTGTTTTATATCTTCCATCCCCGAGCATAAGTAAGCCTGAATTCCCCAGCGACTTAATAACTGATCCATTGCGGTGAGTATGGATGGGTCATTATCGATGCAGAGCACTTTTAATCCGGTAAACTGTACAGTTTCTACCCGTGGTTTAATCTGAGTAGAGTCGATTGTGTATGTCATCTCAATAAGGGGGACTGAAATACTAAAGCGAGAACCTTTTTCGAGCTTTGAGACTAAATCAATAGTGTGTCCCAATAAATCTGCGTAGCGTTTGACGATAGCAAGGCCGAGGCCATGTCCCGCTTGCGCTTTGTGCTGTTCGAGCCGGGTAAATTCTTCAAATATAGATTGCTGTTTGTTAGCTTCAATACCAATACCGGTATCCCATACTTCGATACTGAGTTGATTATTGCGCTGCCGAGCAGCGATCAGCACTTTGCCTTTCTGAGTGTAGCGAATTGCATTACTGATAAAATTTTGAATAATTCTTCTTAACAAGACGTTGTCAGAATGTATAACCGCTGGGGTAAAGCGAAGTTTTAGTTCCAGTCCCTTGTTTTTTGCAATAACCGAAAACTCATCACACAGTTCTTTAAGAATTGGATAAAGCGGTATATTTTTCGGCTGAGGCTGAATGACACCAGCATCGACTTTGGATATTTCAAGCAGATCAGACAGCAGTTCGTCGGCAGAGTTTAGTGAGCGCTGAATTAAATTAAGTTGCTGTTGCAAGCCAGACTCAGAGACAGACTCTGTTAGGGCTTCTGTTAATAACGAGGCGGCATTAATGGGCTGTAAAATATCGTGGCTTGCTGCGGCTAAAAAGCGAGTTTTGCTTTGATTGGCTTCATCGGCAATGCGCTTAGCCCGATCCAGTTCCTGATTGATTTCGAGCAGGCGTTGGGTGCGCTCTTCGACTCGTTGTTCCAAAGTAGCGTTCACTTTTGCCAGTTCTTCCTGTTTTTGCCTCAACTCGGTAATATCGATAAACAGTGTAACGAATCCTCCGCCCGGCATCGGGTTACCTTGAATTTTTAATACGGTATTTTGGTTGTGAATTCGCTCAAAGGTATGAGGTGTTGCCTTACGAAGGTCGTTTAATCGTTTTTCAATTTGAGACTCCAAATCTCCATTGCCATAAACTCCCTGCTGTGCATTAAACCGCAGTAAATCGGCAATGGGGCGGCCAACAGTGAGCAGCTCGTCGGGGTAGTTAAACAGTTTCTGATATTGTCGATTCCAGGCTACCAGCTTGAGATCTTTATCAATGACACTGATCCCGTGACTGATATTTTCCATCGCGGATTGCAGCAACGAGCGGTTAAACGTAAATACCTGACTGGCTTCATCAACCAGATTAACCACCTGATCCAAAGCCATACGTTTTTTGCCAGTGATGGTATCCATCATAATTTGCGCTGATGAACCGCCGATGACTCGGCTTAGTCGCTTTTGACACTGCTCAATCACCTGAGGGCTGGCGATTTGTGCTTTAAGGTTGTTACTGAACGAGTCTGGAAACAGTTGCTCAAAAAATTCATTGGTTTTTTGGAGACCAATAAAGCGTTCACACAGTTCAAATAAATCGCCGATCGTAACTTTGTTTTCGATAAAAAGTGGTTCGTCTTCGGTATCAAGTTCGCGTGGTGAAACAAAACGGATCGCTTGCAACTTTTCCATAGTGGTAGGACGGGTATTCAACGAGCCGTAAATTAATCCCAGGGTATTGGCCAGCAACGACCAGAAAACTCCAGTTGTTATGGCATCAAAATTTGAGTTGCCAAACAGAGCATTGGGGCTTAACCAATGGATGTTAAAAGGACCTTGCTCAAGAAACTCTATCGCCAGGTAGCCGGAGTTGGCTAACGCCGGAATTAACAGTGTGTAGCACCAGATGCTAATGCCAAAAATTAAACCCAGTACCACACCTTGTTTGTTGGCTTGCTTCCAGTAAAGTCCACCAATAATTGCCGGCGCGAATTGTGCGACCAAGGACATGGAAAGTAATCCAATAGATGCCAGTTCCGATGTTGTTGCAATCAGCCGGTAATATAAAAAAGCTAGAAAAAGCAGAATAACAATAATGGCGCGACGTATATTTAACAGCCAGTGTTGCACATTATTGTTCTTATTTTTATTCAGCCACTGCAGACGCATGGCAACGGGCATAACAATGTCATTGGACACCATGGTGCTAAGAACAATACTGACAATAATGATCATACTGGTCGCCGCAGAAAATCCACCCAAATAGGCAAACATAGAAAATAGCCAGGAGTCTTCGCTTAGCGGAAAGGCGAGAATATACATATCTGATGCGATTGGCGTTCCGTTAAAATAAATGAGTCCGGCAATAGCAATAGGCAAAATAAACAGGTTGATCAGCAACAAGTAACCACTAAAAATCCAACGCGCCGTTTTAACATCGTTAATATCGCGATTCTCAACCACCAGCACATGAAACTGGCGTGGCAAACAAAATATCGCCAGTAACCCTAACAGTGCATGCGTCCAAAACAACAGTGGGGAGTAATTATGCTGCCATTGTGTTGAAATTGCGGTTAAGTTTTTGGCTTGATTAAAGACATCGCTAATGCCATCGAAAAAGTAGTAGCAGATGTAAACACCAAGGGTGATAAAAGCTAACAGTTTAATGATGGATTCAAATGCAATGGCATGAATAATTCCCGTTTGATGTTCCGTGGCATCCACTCGACGAGTACCGAAAATAACCGAGAACACCGCCATAAGCAGCGTTATATAAAGCGCTGAGTCAGCCGTGATGGAGGTTGACTGAAATGCCGATTCGACACTGGTTGCGGTCATCATCAAATAGCTGGAATTAAGCGCTTTTAATTGTAGAGCGATGTAGGGGATCAATGCGATGAGTGCTATAAAGGTGATAACGCCAGCAAGTCGTTGTGACTTTCCGTAGCGTGAAGAAATAAAGTCGGCAATAGACGTGATTTGATTAAATTTACTGACACTGACCAGTTTGGATAAAAAGCGCCAGCCTAAAAACATCAGTAGAAGCGTACCGACATACGTAGGCGCGAAAAACCAGCCTGTCATCGCGGCTTGTTGAATGGTGCCAAAAAACGCCCAGCTGGTGCAAAATACAGCCAATGACAAACTATAAACCAGCGTATAACTTTTGGCGCTGGTTTTACGAAGCTCAAAACGGTGCGCTATCGCAAACAAAATAGCCACGTAAGCCAGCGAGCAAAAAATTATCAGCCAGTTAGGGATCAAGTGCAGTCCTGTTCTTTGTTATGCGAAGCGGTACCGAGTGTAAAGAGTTCTATGACCTGCTTCAAATCTGAGTTTTATTATGACTCAAGCGTTACATAATAAAGATCGCCAGTGCAAGTATTAATCCGAGCAGGGGAGTGATCACAGTTAATGCGGCCATGGGGCCATAGGCGGCTTTATGGGTTTCGCCGCAAATCGCTCGAATGGTGGTAACGACATAGCCATTATGCGGTAATGAGTCGAGCGCACCAGAGGATATTGCCACCACACGATGAAGCTGTTCAGGATTGACGCCCGCATCGATGTAATGCGGTGCAAGTACGGGTAACGCAATCGCCTGTCCGCCTGAGGCAGACCCCGTGAGTCCGGCGATGACGCTTACCGCAATTGCCGCTCCAATTAATTCGTTACCCGGAATGGCGGTCATAGTTTCTACTGCTATGGCAAAGGCGGGAGAGGCTTTGGCAACGCTGCCGAAACCAACGACTGCCGCGGTGTTCCCTATGGCGAGTAAGGCTCCTGTGGTACCTTCACCAATTGCGTGATTTAAATTATCAATGAATTGAAGGTTGCTTAACCATGCGGTGAGTGTGCCAGCAAGAAGCGCTAATATTAATGCATTTTGCTTTAAATCATCGTGAAAGATGTAGGAGACAACCAGTACAACAATCAGGGGTACGAGTCCTTTGACTGGATGCGGCAATGATTTTTCTCTTTGCTTTGGATCCGTTGCTCGCTCCTCAAAAATTTCGCCTGAATTAATCGCTTTTTTGATCATACGATTGAGCCACCAGTAACCAAAACCGGCCATAAAAATAGCTACCACCAAGCTGGTTTCCCATGCTGCCATATGGGTTGTACCTAAGTATTTTATTGGAATCCAGTTTTGAATTTCTGGCGAGCCAGCAGAGGTCATGGTGAATGTTACCGAGCCAAATGCCATGGTTGCAGGAATAAATCGCCGTGGCAGATTGCCTTCTCTGAATAAAGCTAATGCCATGGGGTATACTGAAAACGCGACCACAAACAGACTGACCCCACCATAAGTTAAAACCGCGCACGATAGAACGATTGAGAGTGCCGCGTACTTACTGCCCAGCGTTTCAACCAGATAATGGGATACCGATTGTGCACAGCCGGTATCTTCCATGACTTTTCCAAACAGTGAGCCGAGCAGGAACATTAAAAACCAGGATTGCACAAACCCAGCAAATCCGGCCATATAATCGTTGATAAATTGAGCATCAATAAGCTGTGTTTGTGGTAAATCTATATTTGCAGTGATGGCTACCAGCAGCGCACATAAGGGGGCCGCAATGAGCAGGTTCATTCCCCGAATCGTTAATACAATTAACAACAATAAGCCACCCACAAGCCCGATCATGCTCAGCATTTACTAACCCCAAAAGCTACAATTTTTGATAATGAGAGCAGTCTGCAATAACCTGTGGTTGATACCTATAGTACTATGGTACAGCTCCATTTTATTTGGGTCTGAGTTAGAGTGAGTCTTAATTGAACAGTACGGGACTCAAAAGGGTAGAAAAATGAATAATAAAAAGTCACTTCGTTGGTCGTTGCTTGCTGTTGCAGTTTCAGCGGCCTGTTCGGGGAATTTGTTTGCTGCCGAAGAAGCTGAGCAGGAAACAACGAGAAAGAAAGCCAAAAAAGACAGTGTGCCGGTGATTACGGTTACTGCACGACGTACTGCAGAGAATTTGCAAAATGTTCCGGTCGCGGTGACGGCTATTACCGCTGATGATTTGTCGGAAGTCGGTATTGAAGCCATTACTGAAGTTCAGCAATTTTCTCCTAATACGACTTTACAGCGAAGCCGTGGCACCAATTCAACGATGACCGCATTTATTCGTGGCGTAGGCCAGCAAGATCCTTTGTGGGGATATGAACCGGGTGTGGGTATTTATATCGATGATGTTTACATTGCGCGGCCACAGGGTGCGGTTCTCGATATTTTAAACATTGATCGTGTAGAGGTGTTGCGAGGACCACAAGGGACACTGTATGGCAAAAATACTATTGGTGGTGCAGTTAAATACATTACCAAAGAAATGACCGGTGATGCGGAGTTTAGTTTCAACACGGCTCTGGGCTCTTATAATCAGCGAGATTTGAAAGTCACCGGCCAAATTCCACTAACCGACAAATTTTATGTTGGTTTTGGCGCTGCAAAATTACAGCGCGATGGTTTCGGTGAGTACCTTCAATCGGATATTCCAGGGCAGGACAGAGAAAACTACAACAAGGATGTGTTTGCTGCCCGACTCACAGCGGAATATCGTCCCAACGAACAATTATTTTTCCGTTTTAAATGGGATAAAACTGATGATAAGTCCAATGCTAAAGGTGGCTATCGGCTGCTACCCAGCCTACTGACCAACGCCCCCGTGCCAGACAGTGTTTATGACTCTTACACCAGCTTGCCTACCTGGAATCAAGTAGAAGTTGAAGGAATGAGTTTAACCACAGATTGGCAGTTATCTGATAAGTCGAGCGTTAAGCTTGTCCTTTCCGAGCGAGAGAATTATTCCCCAACTAATATTGACTTTGATAACACGGCATTAAGAATTTTTGATGTGCCGGCAGTTTATGATGATTTACAGGAAACAACCGAGCTGCAATACACTTATGTGGACGATGATTTTAAGTTTGTGTCTGGCTATTACTATTATAATGGCGAATCTTGCGGTGTTTTTGATGCTATTTTAGAAGTATTTGGTCAATCATTGAGTCTTCCCGGATTAACACGTGAAGTATCGGGATGCAGTCACTCACAAAGTAATGCGGTTTATGCGCAAGGATCATTACAGTTAACGGAAGACTGGTCTATGACATTGGGTGCTCGTTATACCAAAGACCAAAAGTACGCACAGGTGAGAAATGGCCTTATTTTTGCCACGGTTTATCCTTGGAGTGATTGGGTACCTGGTTATGTTCGTCCTGCCGGTGAGCTGGTTCCAGTCGTGCTTGATGACTCAGACGAATGGTCTCGATTTACACCCCGCATTGGTGTCGAGTATCAATACAGTGATGACATTATGTTTTTCGCCAGTTACGCGCAGGGTTTTAAATCAGGAACATTTAACCCGCGCGCTTCGACGGCTGAACCAGCTGCCGATCCCGAAGTGGTCGACTCGGTTGAGTTTGGTATGAAAAGTGATTGGGGCAATAACTTGCGTGCAAATATCACTTTATTTATGTTGGAGCATAAAGACCGTCAATATATTTCTGTTTTGCCTGGAGCTACTCCTGCCGACTTGAATCAACGCTTGGGCAATATTGGTTTGTCGGAAGCGACGGGGATTGAAGCGGAATTCACATACATTGCGACAGAAGACTTATCGTTTAATGCAGCGATTGGTTATATTGACTCTGACTTTAAACAAGTCATCGATTATGATCCAATAACGGGTGAGCCTTTTGATAAGTCCGATCGTTTTACCATTTCGAACACACCTGAGTTAACTTTTAATCTAGGCACGAGCTATACCATTGAAGCAGATTCCGGAGATTTTGTTTTTAATGCCAGTTATTACTATCGCGGCGACTATGTACTTTTTGAAGAAGACTCGCTATTGACACAGTCAGGATATGGGTTAACAAATTTAAGCATTAATTGGTTTAGCAATAAAAGCAATTGGACTGCTGGATTACATATTAAAAACTTAACGGACGAAGAGTACATGATTGGTGGTTATCAATTTGTGACGCCGGATCCATCGGACCCCAATAACATCAGTCTATACCAACCGGGTTTAGGAGGCGATACAACGTTAATTGGTTATTACGGTGACCCGCGAACCATATCACTAACGGTTGGCTATCAGTTTTAACAGCTCCCAGTAATAGAGTAGAGAAAAAATTTGCCCGCTCATTGAGCGGGCTTTTTTATATTTGAAAAATTAAAAAACAATAAATAGTCGAGCTATTAACGGAAACTGTCGTTAATCGTTTCCAGAACCGACTTGCCGGGGCAAAGCTCAGATTCGGTTAGGCTATTGAGAGGTTTGTCGGTTGTGCCCATAAGCTCATGGGTGTCTGGCATCTCTGGATTTAAATACAGCAGGCCTGTTAAAAGTTCGCCACGCTCTTTGTAACGCTCTATTTCGTTCATGGCTGAACGAGGACTTTTTAAGTTTAGGTCTTTCGACATTTTGTGTAAGTGAACGACTGAGCCATCATGAAGGGTAACTTCTTCAGTAGCACCGGGTTCGTATTGAGTCGTGATTTCTTCTTTTAATGGAACAAAGTCGAAGGTTCCAGTCGCCGCTAAATGCTCGCGAACGTATTCATAACCTTTAGTCGAGCTAGGAGTGTTGTTAAACGTTACACAGGGGGAGACCACATCAATTAATGCAAATCCACGATGTGAAATTGCGGCTTTAATTAATGGAATCAGTTGTTCTTTATCACCCGAGAACGATCGTGCAACAAATCCAGCACCGAGTTGAATGGCCGTTTCGCAAAGATCGATGGCGGTATAGGGATTGGGTATGCCTTTTTTACCAGCTGAACCTCTGTCCGCAGTTGCAGAGTCCTGACCTTTCGTCAGACCGTAACAACCGTTATTCATAACAATGTAAACCATGTTCAGGTTTCGGCGCACCACATGAGCAAATTGCCCCATACCAATGGACGCAGTATCACCATCGCCTGACACGGCAATGTAACTTAAATCGCGGTTAGCCATATTCGCGCCGGTTGCTACCGATGGCATACGACCGTGAACTGAGTTAAAACCGTGTGAGTTGCCAAGAAAATACGCTGGCGTTTTTGAGGAGCAACCAATGCCAGACATTTTTGCCACACGATGAGGCTCGATCGATAACTCAAAGCATGACTGAACAATTGAAGCGCTGATCGAATCGTGACCACAACCCGCGCACAAGGTAGAAAGCGCACCCTCATAATCAGCCCGGGTAAAACCCAGTTCATTTTTGGCTAATTCAGGATGTCGTATAGTTGGACGTATGTAACTCATAATTATTCTCCTGAAGCCTGTAGTGACGTTACGTTGGACTGACTGAACACCTGACTCATTTGATTAGCGATAAAGGTCGCAGTGATCGGCATACCATCGTAATTTAAAATAGATAATACTTTAGCGGGATTAATTCCCAGCTCATTCACCAGCAAAGACTTCATTTGAGCATCTCGGTTTTGTTCAATCACAAACACATAGTCGTGCTCATCAATAAATTGTTTAACTTCTTGATTAAATGGAAAGGCTCTAAGTCGCAGGGCATCAACGGCATGACCTTGTTCTGTCAGCATGTCAATGGCTTCCATTGAAGCGTCGGTTGAAGTGCCAAAGAAAATAGCCCCTGTTGCAGCTTTATTTTTAGCCTTGGTAATTATTGGCGCAGGAACTTTTTGTTTAGCGGTTTCCCACTTTTTCTCAAGGCGCTGCATGGAGCGAACATAGGCTTCTGAACTTTCGGTATAGGCGGCGTATTCATCGTGCGATGAACCCCGTGTGAAGTAACTACCTTTGGAGGGGTGGGTTCCCGGAATAGTGCGATAGCCAATGCCTTCACCATCCACATCCAGATAACGTCCCCAGCGTTGCTCCAGGTTATCTAAATCGTCTTTCGACAGTACTTTGCCGCGATTGTATTTACGTTCGTCATTCCAGTCGAAAGAAACCGACATGTGATCGTTCATGCCTAAGTCGAGATCGCTCAGAATAATCACTGGCGTTTGTAAATAGTCGGCCAGATCAAAAGCTTCCACCGACATATCGAAACATTCTTTCGGATTTGCTGGATACAAACAAACATGTTTCGTATCACCATGAGACGCATAGGCAGCAGGCAAAATATCGGATTGCTGCGTTCGAGTTGGCATACCGGTAGATGGGCCTGAGCGTTGCACATCAATTAACACTGCAGGCACTTCGGCAAAATAGGCCAGACCTAAAAACTCGCTCATCAATGAAACACCCGGACCGGAAGTGGCTGTGAATGCACGCGCTCCATTCCAGCAGGCTCCAATCACCATTCCCATTGCGGCGAGTTCATCTTCGGCTTGCACAATGGCGTAATTCTTTTTGCCAGAAGCCGGATCAATGCGCAGGCGTTTACAGTATTTTTCAAACGCATCAACAACGGACGTTGAAGGTGTAATCGGGTACCAACCGGCAACGGTAGCGCCGGCATAAATTGCACCAAGTGCAGAGGCGGTGTTTCCATCGACCAGGATTTGATCTTTAACTAAGTCGCGCTTTTCAATCGACAAGCCGCACACTTCGGCAAAGTGCTCTTGCGCATAGCGGTATCCTAACTCAAGGGCATGAATATTCGGTGTGATGAGCTTTTCTTTACCCTTGAATTGATCTTTTACCAGTTGTTGAAAAACTTCAAAGTCGATATTAAGCAAGTAGGATAACGCGCCTACATAGAGTATGTTTTTAAATAGCTGTCGTTGTCTTGGGTTGGAATATTCTGCATTACAGATTTCCGTGAGTGGAATTCCAATCAAATGGATATCGTCGCGTTTTAGCCCAGGCGGAAGTGGCTTACTGTTGTCAAACAGAAAATAGCCGCCAGGTAATACTTCTTCGAAATCTTGCTTCATGGTTTGACCGTTGGTCGCTACCATAAAATCAATCCCACCTCGACGGCCGAGATACCCCTTGTCACTGACACGCACTTCGTACCAGGTAGGTAAACCCTGAATGTTAGATGGAAAGATATTTTTCGCACTTACCGGAATGCCCGAGCGAAATATCGATTTGGCAAACATATTATTCGCACTGGCAGAGCCGGTACCGTTAATGTTGGCAAACTTGATTACAAAATTGTTTACAGCTTCAATTCTTTGCATGGTTACTTAACCTCAACCGGTTTTGCCAGTTCTGTTTTGTTACCGGCTTTGGTTACCTTGTATAAATATTTTTGCATATCCCAGGCTGAAGTAGGGCAGCGCTCGGCACACAGTCCGCAGTGCAGACAGACATTTTCATCCTTAACCATAACTCGGCCTGTTTTGAGATCGGTCGAAACATAAAGATCTTGTTCTTTGTTATTGGCAGGTGCTTTTAACCGACTTCGTAAATCATCTTCATCGCCATTTTTAGTGAAGTTGATACAGTCGGTTGGGCAAATATCGATACAGGCATCACATTCGATACACTGATCTGCGGTAAACACGGTTTGTACATCACAGTTTAGACAACGTTCCGCTTCTAAAAACGCTTGTTGCTTACTAAAGCCCAGTTCCACTTCAAGTTTACGATCGGAAAGTGCTCTTGTTTTTTCTACTAATGGCACAACAAAGCGATCGTCATTGGACACGCCGTTGTCGTACACCCATTCATGAAAGCCCATTTTCTGGGTAACCAGATTGGTTCCGGGTGCCAGGCGTTCGTTGACATTTTTATCGTTTAAAAATAAATCAATAGACACGGCTGCCTGATGTCCGTGGGCGACCGCAGTAATAACGTTTTGAGGGCCAAATGCAGCGTCGCCGCCGAAGAATACTTTAGGATTGGTAGACTGGAAGGTTGTTTCGTCAACGACCGGCATATCCCATTCGCCAAACTCAATGCCGATATCGCGCTCAATCCAGGGGAATGCATTTTCCTGACCAATCGCCATTAAGACATCGTCGCACTCCATAAAGACGATTTCGCCGGTTGGAACCAGCTTTCGCTTTCCGTTTTCATCATAAACGGGTTCCACTTTTTCGAAATTCATGCCGACCAGTTTGCCGTTCTCAGTCACAAATTCTTTTGGCGAATGATTTTCGTAAATTGGAATGTCTTCGTGTTCGGTGTCTTCAATTTCCCAGGGGGAAGCTTTCATTTCGGCTTTGGGGCTGCGCACCACAACACGTACATCTTTACCGCCAATTCGCTTTGCAGTACGGCAACAATCCATGGCAGTGTTACCACCACCGAGAACCAGTACCTTTTCGCCTATTTTATCCACATGATCAAAGGCAACATTCGCCAGCCACTCGATACCAACATGAATATTGGCATCACCTTCTTCACGGCCGGGAAGCTTTTTCAGATCTCGGCCTCGAGGTGCACCAGTACCGACAAAGACCGCATCGTAGTCTTTATCAAGAATTTCTTTTAAGCTGCCAACGAAAGTATTGAAGTGCGAGCGAATTCCCATATCGAGAATAAAGTTCACTTCTTCATTGAGGACTTCTTCTGGCAATCGGAACGAAGGGATCTGACTACGCATAAAACCCCCACCAGCTTTTTGCGCATCGTAAAGATCAATTTCATAACCCAAGGGAGCCAGGTCACGAGCTACGGTTAATGAAGCTGGCCCTCCACCAATAAGCGCAACTTTTTTGCCGTTTTTCTTTTCCGGGATTTCCGGCATTAAGTGTTTTACATCGTCTTTAAAGTCCGCTGCGACACGCTTCAAACGGCAAATCGCAACAGGCTCTTCATCGACACGTCCGCGACGGCAGGCGGGCTCACAGGGGCGATCGCAGGTTCGACCTAACACACCTGGAAATACATTGGATTCCCAGTTGATCATATA
>JBFHVL010000091.1:0-13029 GCA_041589565.1 Kangiellaceae bacterium
ACCAGTAACTGCTTACGGCGTTTATATTGGAATGAAAGCTGCAGTTAAGCACCGTTTGGGACGCGAATCTCTAGAAGGCATTAAAGTTGCCGTGCAAGGTCTTGGTCACGTTGGTCAGTATTTATGTGAGCATTTGGCAAAAGAAGGCGCACAACTTCTGGTCACTGACATCAATAAGGAATCCATCGATAAAGTCGTGAGTAACTATGGCGCAATTGCAATCGATAAAGATGAAATTTACCAACAAGATGTTGATGTATATGCACCATGCGCATTAGGCGCCACTATCAATGATGTGACTATTCCAAAGCTTAAAGCAACCATCGTTGCTGGCGCTGCGAATAACCAGTTGGCCGAAGATCGTCATGGAGATGAGCTTAAAAAACGCGGTATTCTTTACACGCCAGACTACATTATCAATGCCGGAGGTATTATTAATGTATCTTTTGAAGAAAACTACAACCGCGAAGCTGCACTTCGAAAAGTGGATGAAATCTACAATACACTGGAAGAAGTGTTCGCGACGGCCGATAAAGAAAACAAAACAACTAACGTTGTTGCCGATGAGTTAGCTCGTAAACGAGTGGCTGCTGCAAAAGCTTAAGTTATTAAAATGACTTAACAAAAACGGCCCTTCTGGGCCGTTTTTTTTGTCTTCATAAAAGTTAAATAAAAAAGGCGAATCAATTGATTCGCCTTTTTAGAGATCAGTTAAAAGTCATCGTTTACGACGAAGACCTAATAGCGCCAAAAGCGTAACTAACCAAGAACTACCACCACTTGGAGGCTCTGCAGTTTCACACTTTGACTCGTCAATCGGATCATTACTTGGCTCTAACATAAAGGCCCTAATTTCTCCAGTTCGGCTTCCATCGCTATTTGTAGCGGTAACCGTACCTGTACCTACAATATACCCATCATTGTTGATATCGCGAGCTTCCGTCAAAGTCCAACCACTGTCACATTGGATCATTGAATTAAGATTAATTGGCTCAGCACTTGGATCATCAATATCATAAATAAAAGGGTTATAAACATCCGGCCGTGTAGACATCATAGAAATACCTACAACAAGATTATCATCGTTCACAGCAAATGCTTGAGAATTATTAATACTTTCGTTTAGATAGCCAATTCCTGCCGACAATCCAGATGAAAAGTCGTAATAAAAAGCCTCTCTGGATCCTAAAGCATCACCAGAATTTGAATAGCCAACAGCATAAGTACCTGTTTCATTTAAGTTCGAAAAATACGAGAATGTAGCCCCTTCCAGCCCGCTAACTTGACTGAATGAGTCAGTTCCAACAGTACCATAAATTGCACGAAGCTCCTGATTACTTTCCTCATTCAATACTTGACTCATCCCAACAAAAGTACCTGCTTCGTTGACTGCAAAAATTTTAGACTCTGAAGTATTATCGTCAGCATCGAGTGGAGAAAGAACCAACAGTTCTTGGTTTAGTAAATCGTACATAAATGCTCGATTGACCACTGCATTAACTGTATAGTTTGGGTCTTCATCCGTTCCGGTATTAGTCTTACTAGTGACTTGGTTCAAATACCCGACAACCCAACTTGAATTAGCCCCAAAAGCACGCGTGTTAGTATATTCTAGAATGTTGCTATCAAGGGTGAGCCCATAGCGAACCGACGCATTGATATAATTTATTTGATTGCCATCATGATAAAAAGCACGAACATATTCTCGGCAATCTTCCTGATCAATGGTATTACAATCAACGTTAAACTCGGTTTCAGTATCTCGAGTTGCGCCATAGCCCACAGCTAAACCACTATTAGTAATATCCATGGCATACATGCCAATATTTGTACCAAACCCGAAACCAAACGTTTGATTTTGAGGAACTAGCGAAGTTATTGTTTGTTGACTAGGGTCATAAACGACTCCGTGAAAGAGGTTCAGCTCAGAATCTTCAGTTCCAGTCGGATTGTTATTGTCGTCGCGAGTAATTCGAGTAAAAGTGTAGGCCCCTTCTGATGCACCAACAGCCATACCGCTATTGTTAAGAGCGAATCCAAAAGATTTCGTTATTCCAGCATCGCCGTTCACTTCAGCCTTTTCCAGCGCTCCTAAATCTATCACTTTATAAGAAGCGGGTAAGTTTTGCGCAAATGAAAAATTAGAGAAACCGGCGAGAGCTAATAAAGTTGCACTCGAAACTGCTTTAAGCTTTAGCATTCAATGACCTACAAAATTCCAGTGATTTAATTCATGTTGATGGCTTTTGTGCCGCGCTTTCAACGCGCGACCTAGTATATAACAGTACGCAGTTAGGACAAGCGGTCTGTGCGTTAGTTCAGCAAATAATTTAACTGTTGGCGTCAGGCTGATTTTCCGGTGCGGCATCACGAAAAGCTGCTTTAGACATACAGTGGTCGTTTATTGCACAAATTTTTGGATATGCAGATAAATCAAGACTAAAACGGTTAGCATTGTATACTTGCGGGATCAAGACCAAGTCAGCCATAGTCACTTCATCTCCAAAGCAAAACTTCCCGGCTGTTTTAGAAAGCTGAGTTTCAATAGCGCTAAACCCTTGATGTATCCAGTGTTGATACCATGCAGTTTTAGTATCATCGTCAATCTTTAGCTCACCGGACAAATATTGAAGAACTCTCAAATTATTCAAGGGGTGAATGTCACAGGCGATAGTCTGACATAAGGCTCTTACCTGACCTCGTAATGCTGCGTCCGTTGGTAACAGTGCGGGCGATGGGTATCTTTCTTCAATATATTCCAAAATAGCCATCGACTGATTAAGCTTTAATTCGCCGTCAACCAGTAACGGTACCAAACCTTGCGGATTAAGAGCTCTATATTCGGGTTTATGCTGCTCTCCACCTTCTTTGATTAAGTGGACGGAGATGTTTTCGTAAGAGACTTGTTTGAGGTTAAGAGCTATGCGGACGCGATAAGCGGCAGTTGAACGCCAGTATCCAAAGAGTTTCAGCATGGAATATCCCTTATGTCATTGTTATTGGGGATGACGGCTCTAGTTAATCGCTTAAGAGCAGTCGCCCGTCAGAGAAATCCTGAAACAGAACACTCCACTGACGGGCTACCAAATAGGTTAACCTTTCTTATAAGGCTTAACCGTTTGCTCAATACTACCAAAAATATTGTTGTTGTTCTTGTCGAACATCTCAATTCGAACTTTGTCACCAAAGCTCATAAATGGAGTTTTTGGTGCTCCATGTTCAATGATTTCCAGCATGCGCTTTTCTGCCAAACAACTCGAACCTGCACTTCGATCGTAATTAGAAATAGTACCTGATCCGACGATTGCACCAGCGCCAAGTGGCCGTGTTTTAGCGGCATGAGCCACAATGGTAGGAAAGTCAAAGGTCATATCAACGCCACAGTTTGGCTGGCCAAACAACTCATCATTTAAATGAGTCACCAAAGGAAGGTGCACTTTATCACCGTCCCAAGCATCACCTAACTCATCAGGTGTAACTGCGACTGGAGAAAAGGCACTGGAAGGTTTGGACTGGAAAAAACCAAATCCTTTTGCAAGCTCGCCGGGAATGAGGTTTCGCAAAGACACATCGTTAACTAACATAAATAAACGAATTGCATTACGCGCTTCGTCTTTTGTCGCTGCCATAGGCACATCGTCAACAATAACGGCAACTTCAGACTCCATATCAATTCCGTAGTCTTCTGATTCCACTTCAATATCTTCGCGAGGGCCGAGAAACGCATCGCTACCACCTTGATACATTAAGGGATCAGTCCAGAAAGTTTCTGGCATTTCTGCACCACGTGCTTTACGAACCAACTCAACATGATTGACGTACGCTGAGCCGTCTGCCCACTGATAGGCTCGAGGTAAAGGCGACTCGCATTGACTTTGTTCGAAGTCAACTGCCCCTTCTGCCTGACCTTCGTTTAGCTTGTTGTAAACCTCTTCGGCTTTGGGTGCTAACTCATTCCAGCTATCTAACAGTGCCTGAAGTGTAGGCGCAATTTCCGGAATGGGTAAGGCTTTAGACAAGTCTCGGCTCACCAGAACCAGCTGACCGTCACGTGTATTATTTTTTAACGTTGCAAATTTCATCGATGTAAAATCCTGATTCGTTTGAATTTAGTCTTTTGCTTTCCAACTGTCCGCATAGGCCTTGTCTTCAACGGCGAATGCTGTAGCTCCCACTTCGAGGGGGTCACGGGTATCTATCATAACGGCGACTTCATCAGTCTCTTTTTTCGCGTACTGACGCCCTGCTTCAAAAGCTTTAGGATGGGGGCCGTGGGTAAACCCACAAGGATGGAATGTAACCATTCCGGCATCAATATTATCGCGACTAAAAAAGTTACCCGCGTGATAAAAGATTACTTCGTCGAAGTCATCGTTATTGTGGTAGAAAGGCACTTTAAGTGCGCCAGGATCCGACTCAATCGGACGA
This sequence comes from Kangiellaceae bacterium, assembly GCA_041589565.1. Lineage (GTDB taxonomy): Bacteria > Pseudomonadota > Gammaproteobacteria > Enterobacterales > Kangiellaceae > Pleionea. The sequence goes on from JBFHVL010000091.1 coordinate 4,429, forward strand.
GGCACAAAGGTGCACACTACAAATCGGCTGGCTACAAATGTTGTATGCGCAGACGGAGGTAAGTGATATCTATGCGACATCAGCGGACGAATATCACGCCAATTTACGCGCACAACGGATAGGTCGCCATGCCAGCCCACCGCATCGAGAGGACTGTAAGAAAAGTGCACCTTTGAAATTTCGTCCAGACGTTTAATTTCGACGGTCCACTTTCCTTCTTTCTGCTGAGCCAAAAAGGCATCATCAATCGCCGGTACATCAAGTACTGCAGGATCAAATATCGCATGTGGACCGACTAAACCTTTCTCTGGCAATTGATATGAGTCATTAGTTGCTTCAATGACCAACATGGTCATTGGCTCATGAGGTTCTAGCCGCCACATGGTGCCACGAGGAATCACCACATAGTCACCATCACGAAGGGTTAAATGACCATAATCACAGAATAATTCCCCAGAGCCCTGGTGAATAAATAACAAATCATCTCCGTCGGCATTACGCGCTAAAAAGTCCATTTTATGCTCACAGCGCCAAAAGCGGAATTTACAAGCTTTGTTATGCAGGACCAGCGGGGCTGCAAAAGGAGAATGGGTGGAAATATCCATCTCATTTAGATTGAAAGCTCGAGGACGTAATGGCCCTTCCCAGCTATCCCAGCTTGTCGGTGCTTTTTTGTGGTGAAAATGTGTTGCAGGTCCAAAAAAACCACTACGCCCCGCTTCCCGCTCATAGATTGCCTGCTCGGGAAAATCTGCGTGAGCCTGGCGGGAAATCGTGCCTTCTTTATGCGGAAAATTAATCCACTTTCTCATAATTAAACTCCGACCAATGGGTTATTCGGCAGAAATGACACCACGACGAATTTGGTCTTCTTCAATAGACTCAAATAGCGCTTTAAAGTTACCTTCACCAAAACCTTGGTTGCCCTTACGCTGAATAATTTCAAAGAAAATAGGGCCAATAACGGTTTGCGTAAAGATTTGAAGCAAAATACCGTCGCCATCAACAGGTGCGCCGTCAATAAGAATACGTAATTCGCGTAACTCATCAACATTTTCTTCGTGACCAGGTACTCGAGTATCGATTTTATCGTAATAAGTCTCAGGCGTTGGCATAAATTCCATACCCATTTTACGTAAATCACGTACCGTTTGATAAATATCGTCGGTTGTTAAAGCGATATGTTGAATGCCCTCGCCTTTATACTCACGCAAATACTCTTCAATTTGAGATTTGTCGTCTGAAGACTCATTAATTGGAATGCGAATTTTTCCACAAGGTGCGGTCATCGCACGGCTAACCAAGCCAGTTAACTTGCCTTCGATATCGAAGTACCGAATTTCTCGGAAGTTACCAATGTCTTCATAAAAACCGGCCCATTTATCCATATTGCCACGCATTACGTTATGCGTAAGATGATCCAGCTCATACAGGCCAACACCGTTCGGATGCTTATTAACCCCTTCGAGATAGTCAAAGTCATTGTCGTAGATGGTTTCACTACCGTATTTATCAACAAAGTAAAGAACAGAGTCGCCAATGCCGTAAACTGCAGGAACCTCCGACTCACCATCGTGACGTTCGCCTTTATCGAAAGGCTTAGCACCTTTAGAGACTGCGTATTCAAATGCCTTTTGCGCATCTTTCACACGAAATGCCATGGCACAGGCACAGGGTCCATGCGATTTTGAAAACTCATGAAAATAAGTACCTTCATCAGCGTTTACCAAAAAGTTCACATCGCCTTGTCGAAACAAAGTGACGTTTTTTGATTTGTGTTTGGCAACCGGAGTGAATCCCAGCAAAGTAAACAAATCGTTTAACTTTTTAATTCCTTCTGCATTTGGAGCAGAAAATTCGACAAACTCAAAGCCGTCAGTACCTAACGGATTGATCACAGTATTTGTTTCCATAACACACCTCAAAATAGTAATCGATTGCAAAGCTGGTTGATTAAAATGCTGTTTAAATCGATGAATTTTCGTCACACGACTATAATTTGGGCACTATTATAGCCTGTTACACGAGGTGCAAAACAAGTCATTTTTCAATAAGTTAGAACGAAAATAAGAAATAAAAACATTAAGTACGTAAACTTTTCGTTACAGCCTTGCGATTTGCTATTAACCCACTGATTTTTCAAAGGTTTAAAGCGGTGCCTTTAATGTAAACAATGATTTACACCTTATAACCATTGAGTAACGCTTAAGATGTCAGACCAAACTGACGTAATTTGTTTGCTACGGCAGTATGTGAAAGGCCGAGACGTTTTGCCAGTTTACGGCTACTCGGATAGGAAGGGTATAAATATTCAAATAACTGTTTTTCAAAGGCTTGCATCACCTCTTTATGGTTAAGCTCAGACTGTTCCAGCTCCATATCTCCCGCCATACTTTTGAGCATCGGCATATTAAGCTGTCGGGTCGTTATTTGATCGCTGGTCGCAACCGATACAGCGCGGAATATAATATTTTCCAGCTCTCTAATATTGCCCGGCCAGTTATAGCGGTTGAGTGCCGTTCTAGCCCTCTGAGTTAGCTGACAAGCCGTTCGACCAATGCGTTGGCAGGCCGTAGCAATAAAGTAATTGACCAGTGGATCGATATCTTCTTTGCGTTTACGAAGCGGCAATAACTTCAGGTTTAAGACGTGCAGCCGGTAATAAAGATCCTCGCGAAAACGCTTTTTTGCACACAATTGCGGTAAATCCTGCTGTGTCGAAGCGATCACCTTAACCTTAACTTTCACTTCCTGATCGGTTCCTACGCGACGAAAAGTTCCCTCTTCCAGGAACCTGAGCAACTTAACCTGTAAATAAGGTGACATCTCGCCTATTTCATCAAAATAAAGGGTTCCGCCATCAGCCAGCTCCAGAAGACCTGGTTTCCCCGTCTCAAGCGCCCCTTCAAAAGCTCGCGGCCCATAACCAAACAACTCATGCTCGGCGACATTATCGGGCAGTGATGCACAATTTAACGCCAAAAATGGATTATTGGGTGAGCGCTTTAGATGCGTTGCTCTTGCCAAAAGCTCTTTACCGGTCCCTGTTTCTCCTTCAATCAGTAGTGGTGCATCAAGCATGGCGATTTGCTCAGCCTGACGCAATACCTCTTTCATAGCCTCACTGTTGGCAATGATGGTATCAAACTTTAAATCTTTACTCCGTTGCCATCTCTCCAGCTGCGCGGCGACCTGTGATGGCTCCTTAAACACTAACAGAGCACCACTAATACGTTCATTTGGGCCATCAGACTGAAGAGGAAATGTTTCTAGCAGTAACGATTTATCGCGAATGACCAGACTGTATTGCTGGCTACCAGTCTCATTCATTGATGAAAAAATTTCACTTAGCTGATTTTGTTCGATAATGGCGTGTAAATAGGTGGAATTGTTCAGGTAGCTGCCAAAATAGCGGTAAAAGGCATCACTAGCCGCGAGTATTGCACCATCTCGACTAACCGATACCACCGCTTCGGGATAACAGGAAAGCAGTGTTAACAGCTCCTGATGCTCCCTTTCTGCCGGTAACAGATCAACCTGTTGAACCTTTAATATTCCGGAAACTTTCGTCAATTGCTGGATTAAATCCTCAATGACCGGTGCAGCATCGTTATGTAACTTGATAAACAGGCGATGGTCTCCCAGTTCGATTCCTTGCAGGTTAGCCTGAAAGCCTAACAAAACCGTCAATACTTCCTGAGTTACCCCCAGTCGGTCTTCACAGTCCAAGCGTAATCGAATCATACCTGTTGAGCTTTATTAAACAGTTTGAAGTAGTTAGCTGTGGTCGCTTCCGCCAATTGTTCTAACGACTCACCGCGCAGCTCAGCCAGAAACTCTGCAGTATTCCGAGTATATGCCGGTTGGCAAGGTTTCCCGCGATATGGAACCGGGGCCAGATAAGGAGAGTCGGTTTCAACCAACAGTCGGTGGAGTGGAATTTTTCGAGCTACTTCTCGTACATTACTCGCTTGTCGAAACGTCACAATGCCCGAAATTGAAATGAAATAACCTGCATCCATTGCCTGTTTTGCCATATCCCAATCTTCCGTGAAACAGTGCAAAACCCCGGGCAGCTCTCTATGATCGGAGGTGATCAAATCCAAAGTAGCCTGCTTAGCTTCTCGTGTATGGATCACCAGAGGTAACTGCAACTGGCGCGCAGCTTCAAAGTGAATACGAAAGGACTCTAGCTGCTGCGAAATAGTCTCTTTAGCGTAAAAACCGTCAAGACCTGTTTCGCCAATACCAACGACCTTAGTGTGGCCAGCTTCTTTCAACAAAAAATCCATCACCCCATCGGTTGATAAGTCATCGGCCAGCGGATGAACCCCGACGGTGCAATGCACTTGTTCATGTGCCTCAGCGATAGCTTTAACTTCGGAAAAATTGGCTTGATCGGTTGAAATACATAAAAACTGAGTTACGCCACAGTTAGCTGCGTATCTCAAAGCATTGGATAATTCGCCATTATGAGCCGACAGATCAACTCTATCGAGATGACAGTGAGAGTCTACTAACATGAAATTTCTGATTACATTGTATGAGTGGAGCGCTCTGAATTTAAAGCACCTGCCAGATAGGTTTCAATCTTGGTGCGCGCCTGTCCGTTATCCTGATTCGAGAACTGAACACCAATCCCAGCAGCTTTATTACCTTGCGCACCACGCGGAGTGATCCAGATAATTTTGCCTGCTACTGGAATTTTTTCTTTTTCATCCATTAAGGAAAGAAGCATAAAGACTTCATCACCGAGCTTATATTGCTTGTGAGTCGGGATAAACAGACCGCCGTTTTTAACGAATGGCATATAGGCCGCATAAAGCACAGCTTTATCTTTGATGGTCAATGACAATATGCCATGACGTGGTGCAGCTTTTGGTTGTGTCGACATTCAATCGGCTTCCTGATGTTACCTAACGAGCTGAACGGTCAGCCCATAAGAAGATCTAAAACTATATTGTAAAGGATTGTCGCAAATAACTTTGACAAACCTCAGTAAACTGGTTTCATCCCCTGCGATAGCACTGTTGCCACTGCATAGCCAGCTGGTCAACTTGCATCGCAATATTGAGACTAACTCCCTCTCGCAACTCTTTGAGTTGAAACAGAATATTATCTCTGAAGCTAAATAATAGCCCTACATCTGTATTTTCTGCAAGCTTGTAGGCCTGCTCCATGATGTCTACCTTTGACGAGATCGACATTCCATGAGCCCGAATCATTGAACAAAGGATAAATTCCCACCAAATGAGCAATTGTTCAGGTGTGACAGATTTATAGTCCGCTAAAACAGTTGGAGGCTGCTTTCTGACCAAAATACTCAATAGCAAGCGCGCAACTTCATCAAACAAGTCTAGTCGGTTATTCTCTATCAGCTCTGCAGCTGCCAAAGGAGCAAAATGCGTGATCTGTAATGCCAATTCAACCTGTTCGTGAGACATTTGAGGAAATCGCTTGATAATCCACGCTTTAAGTTCCTCCTGATCTTGCGCATCTAATTGAAGGTGCTGGCAACGACTAACGATAGTCGCGGGAATTGAGCTTCGATCATTAGCCGCCAGAATAAGCAGTGTTTGCTTGCCAGGCTCTTCCAGAGTTTTTAACAGTGCATTAAAAGCACTAACAGTAAGGCGCTCAGCTTGGTATATCACTGCAACACGCCATCCACTTAAGCCGGCTGTTTCGTGAAGCTGACTACTAAGCTCTCGAATTTGATCGATGGCGATTTGCTTTTTACCTTCGAGCACTTCAACCCAATAAAAGTCAGGATGAGTTTGCGATATAAACAATCGACAGCTCTTACAGTCACCACAAGGTTGCTCGCTACTCTTTGTACAGAGCATTTGTTGTGACCAAAGCTTACAGAATGAGTCAAGTCCGCTGCCGGCTTTGGCAGTTAAGAGTAATCCATGCGGCATTCGCTGTTGCAGTTTAGCTTGCAGCAAGCGCTGATAACCGGACTCTTGCCAAGGAAACAGTTGGTTCATGACAGGTTATCAAGAAATTGATTGAGTTGGTGACGCAAGTCTGCCTGCACCTGTTCTAAAGAGTTCCCGGCATCGATCAAACAAAAACGATCTGGATCCGCAGACTGTCGCTTTAAGTAACCATTGCGCACGCGATCAAAAAATGCCATCTGCTCACTTTCAAACCGGTCTAGCTCACTGCGCTGTGCTGCGCGCTGCATTCCAATATTGGGATCCACATCGAGTAGAAAGGTTTTATTGGGTTTAAAGCCGTTTAAAAATTCATTTTCGAGCAATTCAATTTTCGACCAGTCCAATTCGCGGCCTGCACCTTGATAAGCAAAACTCGCGTCAGTAAAGCGGTCACTCACAACCCAAATATTTTGCATTAACTTTGGTTTGATGACTGTTTCGACGTGCTGACGTCGTGCGGCAAACATAGTAAGCAACTCAGCATAGGGATCGACAACTTCATCTCGCTTTTTCAGCAACAGCTCTCGTAACTCTTCAGCCAAAGGCGTACCACCAGGCTCTCGAGTTAGATGAAAATGAATCTTGCGCTCATTAAGAATACTTTGAATGAGTTCGAGATTGGTGGTTTTACCTACACCCTCTCCGCCTTCAATGGTAATAAACTGTGCTTGCATTGGTTATTTTTTCAATTGATATTTTCGAACTGCAGCCAAATGTTGCTCCAGTGTATCACTAAACTGATGGCTACCATCACCTTTGGCCACAAAATAGAGTGCAGTATCATCGGTAGGGTGTAAAGCAGCATGGATTGCCTCTCGTCCAACCGTTGCAATCGGCGTTGGAGGTAATCCTTTACGAGTGTAAGTATTATATGGGGTATCCGTTCTTAAATGTATGCGTTTAATATCGCCATCGTAATCATCTCCGATACCATAAATGACAGTAGGATCGGTTTGTAATCGCATATTCTTTTGCAACCGTCTAACAAAAACACCCGATATTCTAGGTCTTTCTTCTGGAACTGCGGTTTCCTTTTCCACAATCGAAGCCATAATTAAGGCTTCGTAAGGTGTTTGATAAGGTAGTTCTTGAGCTCTACTATTCCATTCCTGATCTAAGACATCCAGTAATCGTTGATGTGCACGTTTTAGCAACTCCAGATCGGAATATTGATAAGGAAATTGATAAGTGTCAGCGAAAAATAAACCTTCCGGATGATCATATTCAGAACCGATCTTCATAAGCAGTTCTTGATCACTTAATTCGCTGGTTACCACTTTCAAATAACCATTTGTGCTCAAAGACTCTCTGATTTGCTTAAACGTTTGCCCTTCAACGATAGTAATGCTGTACTCCAATTGTCGACCATCAACCAGATGTTGAAAAAAATCAGCAACCGTCCACCCGGGCTGCAACTGATAACGGCCACTTTTAATCGCTTTGTGCTCGGGATTGAGCCATAAATAAGCTTTAATAAATTCTACCGGCTCTAACAGTGATTCTTTCTCTAAACGAGAGGCCAAAGCAAAAGCCCCCATCCCCGGTTTCACATCAAATATCTGTGGCTGCTCGATATTAATGGGAGTTGCAATAAATTTCTGATAGGCAAACATCATCCAGCAAAAGGTCATAAGGCTAATCAATAACACTAAGCCTATTAAGGAGCGAATTCTCATAAATATCCGGTATTCAAAAAATTGATTGAATGAATTTTTGATACAAAGCATTGGCGACCGTATGTCGGCTCAAGACTTTGGAATCTAATTGATCGACTGACATAATACCGAACACGGAGTTCGATAAAAATACTTCATCACACTTTTCGAGATCTTGTGCACACAATAAAACTTCTCGAAACTTGATACCTAGCTCATCACACCAATGCCTAAGCTGCTTTTTCATCACCCCGTCAACACCAGCACGATCAAGTCGCGGTGTAAGCACAATATTGTCACGACAAACGAACAAATTCGCTTGAGTAGCACAAATCAGATGCCCATCAGAAAGCATAATGCCCTCATCAAAACCGCGTTTTTCAATTTCGCTTCGAGCCAGTACATGATCAAGTCTGTTGATATGTTTAATTCCAGCCAATAACGGATTAATACTTATCGGTGTTTCACAAAATGAAATTTTTAGTCCTCGAGGCTTGTCGAGAGCAAGTTCTGGGGCAGCAAAAGTTTCTATAAAACAATGACATTGTTCTGTTGATGGAATGGCATAACCGCGAGGCCCGGTACCTCGAGTAATACAAATACGAATTATACCGGATTCGGGAAGCTGGTTTAGGTGACTTTCAAGCTTATCGATGCAAAAAGAACTAAAAGATAACCGCTCAGAACTGTTTTCTAATCGTGAACGATGATCAGACCAAAAAGCAATTTTGTGATCAACAATAAGCCCTGTGGTGAAAAAGCCATCACCATAAATAAGCCCACGATCCTGTGGGCTTATTGATGTAGAACTATCGACCAGACATACGTGCATGGGCCGCTAAATAAGCTGTTTAAAACTTACTGAACAACAAAGAGCCATTGGTACCACCAAAACCAAAGCTGTTACATAAAACATGAGTGACCGAAGTATCACGCGCTTGATGTGGCACAAAGTCCAGGTCGCACTCATCATCTGGATTATCCAAATTCAATGTGGGAGGCAC
>JBFHVL010000092.1:0-12948 GCA_041589565.1 Kangiellaceae bacterium
AGTGTTTTTGGTGACTTTTGGGACGCTTGCCAAAAGTCACTCGCATAAAGCGAAGCGATGCGAAACACAAAAAACTCCATTCACTTCGACGAGCTAAGGGAACGAAGCTGCTCTTAAGAAATCCTCCCCAACCCTCCTTTGAAAAAGGAGGGTGTATTCCTCCCTTTTTGCAAAAGGGAGGTTAGGAGGGATTAGAGTTTTTCGTCTAATTGCTCACAGCGGACCTGTTATTCTTTTAATAGGTGCGTTAGAAACGCACCCTACGCGAAGCATTACGTTGACAGAGCTTGCTTCACTTTTGCTTGTAATGACAGACCGGATTCTGCGATCAAGTCGCAGAATGATAAGCATGATAAATTATTTACGTTTAACGAAGCAGTGCAAAACACAAATCGCCCCTAAAGGGGCTGCTACAATTTAGAGGAAGCACGAATGATTAGCTCTATTAAAATAAGCAAAGCAACAACTAACTGAAAAGATTAACTCTTATTATGCGAACCATCGCATAGCGGCGCATTATTCGTTCCTTTACAGCCACAAAAATAAACCTTTTTGGTTTCTGACGCCTGATACTTCACCGGACTGATCCCTGTTCCCGAATGCGAACCATCGCAAAACGGTTGTCGCTTACTACGACCACAGGCACACCAAAAATACACTTTGTCTTTTTCCACTTCGAAGGCATAAGGGGATTCACTGGCTTTAATCACGTTGGTCATATCGTTGTTCCTTGGCTAAGCACGTTAAAAAAAGTATTGCACAGCCTAACAACATTCGCCAGTCGTATAAAAAAGCCGCCTCTCCTTGCAGATTGGCGGCAAACAGATAGTCCAGCGTAAACCTTAGCTTCCGCCGTTACTACTCACAGTGACAAACTCAGGATAGGCCTCCAGACCGCAGTCCACTTTATCCAGCCCAACATATTCTTCTTCTTCAGATACTCGAATCCCAAGCACTTTCTTCAAAATAATCCAGACAATGAAGGAGGTAATAAACACCCAAGCAAAAATACTGAGTACACCCACCACTTGCGCGCCGAAGCTGGCATCGCCATTGGTCAGCGGCACCACCAAACAACCGAATACACCAACGGTGCCGTGAACCGAGATTGCACCTACTGGGTCATCCAGTTTGAATTTATCCAGCAAAACAACAGAAAGTGAAGCGATGATACCACCGGCTGCGCCGATCAATGTTGCCGCCAACGGTGACGGTGTAAGCGGTTCGGCCGTAATAGCAACCAGACCTGCTAAAGCACCGTTCAAGATTAAAGTTAAGTCAGCCTTGCGATAAACCAATTTGGTGTAGATGAATACTGCAATCACACCACCGGTCGCAGCGGCATTGGTATTAACAAATATTTTTGAAACGGCATTGGCATTTTCAACGTCTGACAGCATCAACTGTGAACCGCCGTTAAAACCAAACCAACCGAGCCATAAAATAAAGGTTCCAAGAGTCGCCATAGGTAAGTTGGCACCTGGAATACCTTTGGCATTGCCTTTTGCATCGTATTTACCTTTACGTGGCCCAAGTAAAATCACACCCGCCAATGCAGCCGCTGCACCGGCCATATGCACAATACCGGATCCAGCAAAGTCATTAAATCCATACTCATGTAGCCAACCGGAGCCCCATTTCCAGTAGCCTTCAACAGGGTAAATAAATCCGGTTAGCACTACAGCAAAAATCAAGAATGCTGTTAACTTCATTCGCTCGGCTACTGCACCGGAAACAATCGACATGGCTGTCGCTACAAAAACGACCTGAAAAAAGAAGTCAGAATACAGTGAATGATCAGCATCGCCATTATTTACTGCTTCTACGGTATGTTCAGGCCCTAACAGAAAACTAAAGTTAGGCAACCAACCACCCTCTGCACTGCCATACATAATGGCGTAACCGAACAGTAGATACATGGCGCAAGCCACTGCAAATAGCGCAACGTTCTTTGCTAAGATTTCGGTGGTGTTTTTAGCACGTACCAGCCCAGCTTCTAACATGGCGAAACCGGCCGCCATCCACATAACCAGTGCCCCAGACATTAAAAAATAAAAAGTATCTAACGCGTACTTTAACTCGTTCATTAATCAATCCCCCTGCTTTAAACCGCTTCGTCGCCGGTTTCACCGGTTCTAATTCGCACAACATCTTCGAGCGAGTACACGAAGATTTTTCCATCACCAATTTTTCCTGTTTTAGAATGCTCGATAATGGCTTCTACAATTTCTTCAACTTTGTCGTCGGGCACTGCCACCTCGACTTTTACTTTTGGAAGAAAATCAACGGTATATTCAGCGCCTCGATACAACTCGGTATGGCCACGCTGCCGCCCAAAGCCCTTCACTTCACTCACGGTTAACCCGGAAATGCCCGCATCATTCAGTGCAATGCGAACATCATCGAGCTTGAATGGCTTAATAATTGCCGCCACCAATTTCATAGACTGTCCCCTTTAATGGTTTTATTAATTAGTGAGCAGACTATTGCAGGCAGTATGCCAACTGAGATTTATGCTCTGAGATGGCGAAAAACATTAGTTTTGGGGATGATTTGCACCTCATTTGTGCAATGAATAGAAAATAGCTATGACGGTGTGATCATATGGGTGCAGGAAAACGCAACGTTTGCTTAGTCGAAGATCACGATGCTTCGCAAGCAGTTGTAATCCAGGGTTTAATGTAGAAGCCTATGGTGAATATCCTTATACTCACCGAATACCATCAAAACTCACCTACTTAAACTATGGCAACCATACTCCTCACAGGTTTCGGCAAGATTGCTCAACAACTAGCAACACAGCTGCTTAACGACGATCACTCGGTTATAGGCGTCAGCCGGTCAAAGAAAAGTTTAGAACATTCGAACTTCACATCGATAACATGCGACTTAACTCAACCTATAAAAGAAAACTTATTGGGATCGAGTATTGATATTGCCATCATTACTTTAACCCCCGATGGTTATACAGACGAGGACTACCGAAAGAGTTATCTTGAAGCCACACAAAATATTGTTAACTATTTGAATGGAACATCAACACCGTTAATTTTTGTCTCATCAACTCGTGTTTATGGCCAAACGCAAGGCGAATGGGTTGATGAACAATCGCCAACTGTCCCTGCCGATGAAAAAGGTGAAATATTACTTCAAACAGAACAGCTGGTGTTAAATTATAGTTCACATAACTGCGTCGTACGATTTACCGGAATATATGGAGAAGGTCGTAATCGTTTTTTAAAGAAAATAGAACAAGGTGCTGAGTTACAAAAGTCACCACCCTATTACACCAATCGTATTCATCAGGATGATTGTGTTGGTATTCTAAAGTTAATCATCGACAAAAAGCTAAGTTGTAATAGTACAGAGTCTATTTATATCGGCTGTGACGACGACAACGCTCCTATATTCGAAGTCGCGGAATGGATCGCTCAGCAATTTAATTTTCCAGCGCCCAGAGCGAAATCAGAAAAATCGGTCACTCAAAATAAACGATGTAGCAACAAAAAAATAAAAGAGCTTGGATACAGTTTTATCTACCCAAGTTTTAAAGATGGCTATCAAAAATAGTTAAGTAGAAAGTTAAAATTATCGCACTCGTAAAATTGCCAACCAACGCCAAATATTAACAATCGACAATAAAGCCCCTGCCACATAGGTCAAGGCTGCCGCTAATAAAATCTTGCGAGCAATTTTAAGTTCGGACTCGGTAAGATACTGGCCTTCTTGCAAAATAGGTAATGCACGATTAAAACTGGCATCCCACTCTACCGGCAAGGTTACCAAGTGAACAATCACCGACAAAAACATACTGCCAATGGCCACCAGTAATAACAAAGCGCCAATTCCTGGAGAGCGTGACAAGAGTGCAAGGACAGGTAAAGCCAGGTAAGCGACGGAACCAACTTTCTCGGCAATCACGGCAAACTTGGCAAGCTGACTGCGGATGAGTAACGGCTGATAGCGCTTATGGTGTTGAATAGCATGACCTACTTCGTGTGCCGCAACCGCCACAGCACTTAAAGATCGACCTTTATAAAAATCTTCACTGAGTCGCACCGTTTTACTTTGCGGATCATAGTGATCGCCCTGCTCGGTGGTTTCCAACTTTACCGGTAGCTCAAAGCGATTAATTAAATGTTGTGCCAACTCGCCACCGGTTCCGGGTAACGCATCGTATTCGACGGAGTATTTTTTCAAGGTGTGTTTTACCCACCAGCCGGGTAAAAGAATAACGGCAAGAAGTATAAGAAAAGCGAGGAGGTAAATCATTAGGATAAGTTACGAACATGATAAAGCGGAACCCACCTCGGGTTCCGCTTTAAAGTTTGAGTGATGACTATTTGCGAGAAGCATCACGAATGGCTTTAAATTCAGTACCTTCATGCCAGTTTGGCCATTTATCCGTTTTAGATAATAAATAACCGGTTTCAAAAAACATCTGAATATCGGCAATAGCACCTTCAATTGACCAAATGTCAGAATACTCATCACATACCTGATGATAACATTTAGCCACATGTGCACCGACAACTTCGGCAACTTTTGCCTGTTCTTCATTTAACGGCTCACTACCGCCACCTGCATACAGCGCAGGAACACCTTTTTTCGCTAAAGAGAAGTGATCAGATCGATAAAAGCCACCACGCTCAGGTTTTGCTTCGGCCACCAACTCACGGTTTTGTCGTTTACCCGCTTCGGCTAAATACTCTTGCAGCTCCGATTTATTAAAACCAACCACCGTCATATTTTTCTTTAACCCGGTCACGTTTACGCTGTCCATATTGATCACGCCGACCGTTTTATTCAGTGGATAAACTGGATTGGCAGCATAGTACTTCGAACCTAACAACCCTTGCTCTTCAGCGGCAACCGCAAGGAAAGTTACAGAACGTTTAGGCTTTTCTTTAAGGTTTTGGAAGGCTTCAGCAATCATTAGTAACGCTGCAGTACCTGTGGCATTGTCCAGAGCTCCATTATAAATTTGATCGCCTTCTTTATTAGGATCGATACCTATATGATCCCAATGCGCTGTATAAATGATGTGCTCATCGGGTCGCTCGGTTCCGGGAATAGTGGCAATAATATTTTCTGACTTGGAACGCTCAATGGTACTGTTCAGTGTCATAGAAGCTTTTAACTTCATGGGAACAGGTTTAAAGCCGGGTTGTTTCGCTTTTTCGTACATGGCATCGAAATCCATATCGGCTGCTTTGAACACCGCTTTGGCTTTGTCTTCGGTGATCCACATTTCAAGATCCACTACCGGAGCTGAGTTTTCTCCAGTCGGTAAATGGAACTGCGCACCCGACCAGCTGCTTTCTACGACGTTCCAGCCATAACTCGCTGGCGCAGTTTGATGAACCACAATGGCACCAGCAGCACCCTGACGTGCCGCTTCTTCATACTTATAAGTCCAACGGCCATAATAAGTCATTGCCTTGCCGTCGAATAGTTTTGGATCTTGTGTAGCAAAACCGGGATCGTTTACCAGAATAACAACCGTTTTACCTTTTACATCCAAACCGGCATAGTCATTCCAGCTATACTCCGGAGCCACAATACCGTATCCCACAAAAACCAGTTCCGAGTCTTTTAACTCTACCGTCTCATTTAATGTTGCGCTATTGGCCACATAGTCTTTGCGAAATTCAAAGTTAATATCGCCAATAGTTAAATGCTTAACAGGTTCTGCCGTGATGGAGACCAGCGGCACAGTTTGAGTGTAGCTGTCGCCATTGCCCGGCAACACACCCAACTTTTTAAATTCAGAAACCATAAAGTCAATGGTCTTTTTTTCACCTTCAGATGCGGGCGCTCGACCACCGAATTCGTCGGAAGAGAGGGTTTTAATTTGATTGATATATTGATCTTTATCAAACGATTGATAAGCAGCCAGGAAGTCATCCTTTTTTTGGTGCTCCTGCTCAGCATGCAAATAACCAGAGTAAATACTCAAAGATGCAAAAAACACAAAACTTGATAATACGTATGCAAACATAATGCTTCCAATTGATTTAATTAAGTTAAGCCAACGAAATTTACCATTAAGAATCGTTGTCGCCCAAACAAAATAGATTAGACTGACAAACGCAATAACCATCTGAATTTCAACATGCTCATATATGCCCAGCGGCATAGTCATCAAGTAAAATATTGAAGCATGAGCAGTCAGGTAAATATAGGTAACGTAAAACTCCATTACATTAAAGCCTGAGCCTATAAAAAACAACCTCGCCGACAATGCAAAAAACAAGCAAGTAAAATAAAAGAAGTATACAAATGAGTTTTGCATCCAAAGGCTGACTTCTTTTATGTCTATATCTGCAGTGTCAACACCTTCGTTCCATAAACTAAGGTCATACAATAGAGTATCAGTTATATTGGCAAGTAATAATACAAGGGTCAAAATCACAAATGAATAGCGAACGGGATTAATGTAACGTGTACGAGCACCTTGTAAGTAATTACGCACAGCCTGTCCCGGACGAATAGTAAAATCAATCAGGGTTTTATAAATTGATGAATCTGTCTCAAATAACGCTTCAGCAAATTTACCCATGAGCTCTTTAAAACTAATCTTTTTAGGATTTCTCTGGCCGCAATGGCCACAATACTCGAGTTCTCGAATGTTTCCGCAATTTGGACACTGAGCAGCTGATTTCGACACTTTTATCTCTCTTCGTTAATTGTATAGATCGAGTTATTGAGTTAACCCTGTTACTGTTCTAACCAGACTTCTTTTGCCCAGTGCCAAATTGAGTCCCATTCATCATCCGTTAACTTTCCACGCTGCCAGAAAACCACTTGTCCATCCTGTTCAACACAGTAATAAGACTGGCCTTTCTGACAAATAGGAATTAAGTGCCTTGGAACACCAATGTCCCACGCCTGAAAAGCCACATCGGGTAAAAAGGTATGCAGATTTTCGTCCGTCGCAGTGACTGGCTCTACAGAGCCATAAACCACATCACTAACCGTCATTAAAAAATCTTTAAACTCATCCGGCAACTTGATGAGTAATTGCTCTTCTATCTCAACCAACCGATCAAAGTCGGGCAGCTCAACACTGCCAAAACGATCTTCGTTAAGTGCCCGTAACTCATCAACAATTTCATTCATATAAAGACTTAACTACTTCACAGTAATGGTGATTTTTTCAGAAACCACAGGGGGATTATGAGGAATATGCATATGATCACCCAGGATCAGTTGCAACGTATGCTTGCCCGCTGGCAACGTTAATGTAACTTCGGTTTGACCGCCACCAAAATGTTTTACATCAGATCCCAAAGGCCGATCGAGAGGAGGAAGTTCTTCCATATCGATGAGTAAATGGTGGTGCCCAGTATTTTCTTTTGCGATTCCAGCAGGCGCAACGCCCATGCCCTTTAATCCAAAGCGAACGGTAAAGGTTTGACCAACAGTTTCACCATCTTTTGGAGATACAATATAAGCCTGAGCTTCGGCAGGTGCAGCGCTACGTTCTGAAGCAACCCCTGTCAAAGACAGTAAGCAGGCAACGATGATTCCAAATGTTTTCATTATCTTCTCCCAGTTGAAGTCAATATAAATTGATTAATCTTAATTAAGTCAGTTTATGACTTGGTTGAGCTCGAAGTAATCCTATCGACTATCCTTTGTACATGCAATTGCAGCGTATCTTGAACTTGCTGCTTTCCACTTACGCCTAACAATATGGCCAACTGCCCTGGCTCCCGCCATTGCCAAATGGCCGCAACCAAGGCCTGTAATCCACTTGATAGTTCTTCATCTAATGGTTTAACACTCAGCCCGGCTCGCAAGAGTCGGTCCAGCGTATCGATCACGTCCTCCAGCAAACACTCTCCCTGAAAAAAGGCTTTTGCATTGTTCAAGTCGACACTACTTATCTCGCTGCGCAAAGGTTGCTGTTGCCAAAGTTGTACGATTATTTCGGCATCAAGTTGCTGAAAAGTTGAGCTCAAAAGTCGCTCGGTTATTTCGAAAAATCGCGGCTGCAATGAAGGCCATCGAGGATGCAATTGCAGTGGCTTACATACCAATAAGCTGTGACATCCAGAAGACTTGTCCCGCTTTAACCCCAGACGCACGGGCTGAAAATCAGCCGATAACCAAAATGGCAACAAATCACTCGATGCGGCAAAGCTACTGCTGAGATAATCCAAGTTTTGCTGCTTTGCTCGTCGTTCTATTTGTTGCAACATACACCGTCCCAAAAATTGGCGGCGGTATTCTGCTAACACAGCAATGCGTTGAACTCGCCATCCACACAACTGAGCCAGCTCGGACATTCGTAAATTATAGGCAAACGACTGCGGCGTCAGCTGCCCTCTAACCCGGCGTTTTCCGTTCATTACCTGCTGCGCCAAGTCTTTATCTAAACCACTTTCTTTCAATAAAACGGAAACCGCAACAACTTGCGATTGGTAAACACCCACTAACAGATTTCGATGCGGATGATCCATAAGCTGCCGTAAATCATCGGGAGTTGTTTGGTAGTGCGACTCCACCAATAAAGTAAACGCCTGAGCCAAAATTGGCTCTTCAACTGCCTGCCCGGGGCTTATCCAGCTCCATTCAACTTTATCCAGCGAAAACTCATCAAGATTCGCCGAATGCGGATCACCCGGCGCGTTCATCTGCGATTTAATTAGAGAAGGAGCTAATAACAGGGCATCCCGTACCCAGGACTCCAGCGGATCGCCTGCACTCCAACGAATAGGATCATGAAGTTGAAAAGATCGCCATTGCGGCATTAATGAATCCAGCTCTGAGGTAAAACGAATGGCAAAGCCACGACCGTTACCTTCATAACCATGAATCGTGGACGAAAAAACCAGTCGATTAACACCGAGTAATAATTGACGCAGCATAGGTACAGGGATGGCCGCCGCTTCATCCACTAAAACACCGTCCACCTTAAGCGCTCGCTCATGCAGTCGATGAATCAGTTCGTCCGGTGCAACAAATTGCAAATGATGCTGCAGTTCTTCAGGAACCAACTTATTAAACCAGTGAAAGACTTGCTGGCATGCCTGAGAATTCGGTGCAGTGATAACAAATGACTTATTGGTCGCGTTAACCAGCTCTGCTACCGCAACACCGAGTGCCGAGCTTTTTCCACGACCACGGTCGGCTGTGAGTACACAAGGCCGCTTGGCATGACCTTTAAACACCTGCTTAATGCACTCTATCGCCTGCTGTTGCTGTGACATTGCACGCCATTCTTGCGCAGTCTGATGAGAAAAATCTGGCGCTATATCGGTATTTTTAGGCTTATTATCAGTTAGATATTGAGCTTGTTGTGGCTCCAAGACTTGCTCGCTCTCCATCCAGTAAAACTTCTGACGATAAAGCTTAACCAAGCGTGGCAGGAAAAAACCTGCTGTAGTTAAGGGCTCACCAAATAGACGCAATGTTTCACTGCAAGGCTGGGACAGCCAGTCACTCAAGGGTGTCGTAATAATAATCAGCAATCCACCGGCCGCAAGGCTGCCCGCTGCAGCCGCCAATAAATTTGCGCGCAGTCCATCGCGCGCATCAATCACAATCAGAGGCCACTCCTGCCCCAACATTTGCCGATAGTTTGCGGTAGTCAGATACGCGTGATTTGCAATGGGTTTCGATGATATCCAGAGGCCTTCGCCCAAAGCTTTTTCACCGAGCCACTGCTCAAGTCGAGCTACACATTGACTTTGAGCCAATTCAACTTCGGCGTTCGGCTCAATCATCCACAACGGCATACGATGGCGATTTCGCCGCAATCGCTGCTGCTGTCGAGATAAAATAGATTTAAACTCCGTGACCGAATAGACGTTTTCCACGATTGATCGACACCTTATCACTTTTTAGCACTGTTACTGACCGACCGGCAGCATTACAATATGGTCAAATAGTTTACCCTACCACGGCCATGAGTAACGAGTTAAACATAAAACAAGCAACTTTGGATGATCTTGATGAGCTGGCAGCCATGTTTAACGAATATCGCCAGTTTTATCGCCAGACGTCCAATTTCGAAGGTTGCAAATCATTTTTACAACAGCGGTTCGAAACAAGTGAGTCGATAGCTTTTATTGCCTGGTTAAAAGATAAAGCGGCCGGGTTTATTCACTTGTACCCGGGTTATTCTTCTGTGCATTTAAAGCCGATATGGACCATGAATGATCTTTATGTACGTTCTTTTGCACGGCGAAAAGGCGTTGGTTTTGCACTGCTTGATAAAGCCAAAGAAATGGGTATTGAAAGCGGTGCCATTGTGATCAAGTTATCTACCGAGCAACGCAACCTTGCTGCGCAACAAGTGTATCAGGCCAAGGGGTATCGTCGCGATCAAACCTTTTACCACTACACATTGCCTCTGGTGGGAAAAGAAACCAAGTAAAAAAAAGCGGTGGAAAATCCACCGCTGCCAAAGGGCAATTTGAGACAGATTGTTGAAAGAGTACCTATGAAAACCAGCTAGGACAAAGTGCTGAGTCTTTCGTTCACTTTAGACAACTCATTTAACGCCAGCCTCATTAATGCATTCAGCACTTCTGTATTTTGAAGCTGAACAGCTCGCTCTTCGGAGTCAGCTTCAAGTCCTTGTGCAAAATCAGCTTTAATCGCTTCTATCCGTTGTTCCAACTCGACCTTACGCTGCTCAAGTTGCTCTATCGAATACATTACTGGCGTTTCTTCACAAATGAACATGAAAATATTCTAATCCGTACATTTTGTTTATGGTTGACCTGGATCAAACTTAAGATCAAAAAGCAGGTAACATCTAATCGTTCTGGTGTGAAGAAGGTGCGGTCTACCCCCAGGGTCGTCTTGGTTGTTGGTAAGACTCAAAGTGTTGGTACAGCAATGAGTCCAGAGGGAGACCGCAAACTGAATAAAAACGGCCGAGTCGCATTTTAGCCTGGGGGGACTGATACGATCGGCCAAGGGGGTTAGAAATCAAATACTCTTGCGGGACTAATCAAACAGTAGTGCACCAACTATCACACCAAAGGCAATGTCTTCCCAGTCCACTCTAAAGTGCCAATGTGGGCAATGGTGGCTGTGATAGTGCTCATCCAGATAGTCGTAATAGTAATCGTACACCCATACCGGATAATGATGATGTATCGTCACATAATGACTACGATAGGGACGATAGTAGTAACCATGTCGATGATAGTTACGATAATGGTGACTGCTGTGATAATGTTTACGCCAATTATGCAGACGACTACGGTGCCAACTATGTTGTCCTCGATCATAGTGGCGATACTTATCAACAAAATGGCGCTGTTTGTCTTTTTTCCATTCGCGTCGATGCTCAACACGTACCGGATGTTTTTTACCATCATCGTGCCGAGTCACATGACGAGAAGGCGCCACCCGGTTTTTATCTCCGGAATGCTCTCTCACTTCACGGTGTCGCGAATGAGTTACTTGAGATTTATCATCGGTACGCTCACGCACTTCACCGTAGCGAGAGTTTGACTTGACGCTGCTATTGCGATGCCCTTCATTAGCATTAGAGTATCGAACTTGTCGCTCTGGCGCTAAATAACCACTGTCTCGACGTGGCTTGGAATTGCTGTAATTTTCGCGATTAACATGTCGTGAACGGACATTCGAATCGCGCTGACTCTTTACATTGGAGCTTTGCGAATAGGATGAACGCGATTTTACCTCGCGATCGCGGTTTTCGCGGGCTTCTGAATCCTGAATGACCAACGACAGACTCAAAGTTGCCGCCATTACCAATACCGATGTTTTCATGGGTATTTCCTCGTTATTTCCGTGTTATGGTCCATATTAGAAAAAGTAAACTGAACAAAGCCTTAACCAGAAAAAATTATTGAAATTAACGGTTTGAAGCGCCTATTCTGCCGTAAAAGGGCTATATACGATAAAGTCCGTTGATTGTGAGGAAGCCAGCTAAAACACGGCGCATTAGCGTGCTTTCGAAAGTATCTAGTAACCAATGGCTATTTAAAATTCGCCTTTTAATTCCAGATAATAGTCAGTAACTCCAAGACTTTAACACCTAACCTTAAATTGAACGGGTCATACGGAAAACACCATGGAAACAGAATTTAACCGCATCAAACGCCTTCCCCCCTATGTCTTTAATGTCATTGGCGAATTAAAGCAGGCAGCACGAGCACGCGGTGAGGATATTGTTGATTTGAGTATGGGAAACCCCGATCAGCCCACGCCTTCACATATTGTGGAGAAAATGATCGAAGCCACTCAGGATCCCCGTACCCACCGCTACAGCCAGTCGCGTGGCATTCCCCGACTACGTCAAGCTATCTGTAACTGGTACCAAAAGAATTATCAGGTTGAGTTGGATCCCGAAACTGAAGCCATTGTTACCATAGGCTCCAAAGAAGGACTGGCTCATTTGGCAATGGCCACCATGGAGCGCGGTGACTCGGTGATTGTCCCAAACCCCGCCTACCCGATTCATCCTTATGGATTTGTCATTGCCGGTGCAGAAATTTTGCACGTTCCGCTCAACAGTCACGACCAGTTTTTCGAAGAAGTGGATAAAACGCTTCGCATGACCTGGCCGAAGCCAAAAATGTTGTTGCTCAATTTTCCCGCCAATCCCACCACCGAAGTGGTGGAACTGGACTTTTTTGAACGAGTGGTAGCCATCGCCAAAGAACATCAAATTTGGGTGGTACAAGATTTGGCCTACGCCGATATTGTGTTCGATGGTTACAAAGCACCTTCGATTCTCCAGGTTGATGGAGCCAAAGACGTCGCCGTGGAATTTTATTCATTGTCCAAAAGCTACAACATGCCCGGATGGCGACTAGGCTTTTGCTGTGGTAACCCAACCCTTATCCATGCCTTGGCGCGGCTCAAGTCGTATTTGGATTATGGAATTTTTACACCATTACAAGTTGCAGCCATAACGGCGCTTGAAGGACCACAAGATTGTGTCAAAGAAATTTG
>JBFHVL010000093.1:0-12811 GCA_041589565.1 Kangiellaceae bacterium
AACAAAGTTGAGCCATCGACGACTACTTTAATCTCCAAAGATTCAGGAATGGTTTTCTCAGTAAAAAATTCGTCATCATTGATGGGTAACCATTTGTCGTTTTCTACATCGTAGGTATAAAACCAATATTTGTTTTCTTCGACTCGAATACCAATATCAATACCGCGTAACAAGGTTTCATCCTGCGCCTGTTTTAACAAGGCATAAAGTCGCATCGATTGTTTTTCGAGTTCTTCCTTACGTTTATCACCAAAAGAAAGTGTTGCTAAAGAAATAATCAACGCGCCAACAACCAGCGCAATTAATATTTCAATTAATGAAAAGCCCTTTGGGTTATTGAGCGATGCTACAGATAATCGATGATTACCTGCAGCCTGAACATTGTTGAAGAGAGATTTCATAAGAGAGTCAAAGCATGGGTAATCGATGTTATCCATGCAAAACGTATTACTGCTGCTCGGCTTCTTTCATAGCTTCCATCATTTCATCCAGATTCCAGTTGGCGATATCGGTGCTTTGTCCTTCGCCGCCTTCTTTACCATCAGCACCTAACGAAATAATTTCATAATCACCTTCACCATATTCGGCTGGTGAGAGGTATAAATAATCGTTACCCCAGGGGTCTTTTTGCATTTTGCCAATATAGCCACCACGAGGATAATTATTGGGCTCTGGATCGGTATCGGGTTTTCGAGTTAGTGCATCTAACCCTTGCTCGCTGGTGGGATAAAAACCATTGTCGTTGTAATAACGCATCAACGCACTTTCAATGGTTTGAAAATCAGCTTTCAATTTGGTGTATTTGGCTTTGGTGACTTCACCACCAAAATTTTGCAATACGAATGCACCAAGAATACCAATAATCACCAGTGCAATCAGAATTTCCATTAACGAGAAACCACGTTGCTTTTGCATTTTTTATTTACTCCTACACATTCAATTTTTTTACTGTTCCCAAAAGATCAATGAACTCAGGCTAACCACTCATTAGCTGATTCATTTGGAAAATTGGCATTAAGATGGCCAATACAATGGTTAAAACAAAACCGCCCATGATCAGGATCATAAGAGGTCCAATCATGGTGGTGATCACATTGACCAGTGATTCAAACTGACGGTCTTGGTTGTCGGCGGCTTTTTCCAACATTCGGTCTAGCTCTCCCGATGCTTCACCACTGCCGATCATATGCAACATCATGGGAGGAAAGTTACCCGTGGACTGCAATGACGCTTTCAAAGAAGTCCCTTCACGAACTTTGAACGCTGCTTCGTGAACACCTTCTTTTAGCTCGATGTTGGTCATAACATCGCCCGCTATTTTTAACGCTTCTAGTAAAGGGACCGAGCTTGAATTTAATATGGATAAAGTGCGCGCAAATCGTGCCGCATTGACATTACGACTGACACGACCAAAGAGTGGTAATTTTAAAATCGCGATGTGCCAACGCTTGCGGCGTTTTGGATCACGCAGCAACCACTTAATACCGGCGATAATGGCAACGATAACAATCCCAACAATAAATCCATGATTGATCACAAAATCACTGGTGGTGATCAGCGCCTGCGTTAAACCGGGTAGCTCGCCACCCATATCGCGATACTGCTCGACGATTTTTGGCACAACATAAGATAATAAGAAGACAATAACGGCAAAACTAACCACCGCAAGGATCATGGGGTATGCCAAAGCCGAAGACACTTTAGACTTCATTTCTTGTCGACGCTCGGTGTAATCGGCAAGACGTTCCAGTACCGCATCAAGGTGACCGGACTTTTCTCCGGCCGCCACCATAGAACAATAAAGTTCATCAAATACACGTGGGTACTCGCGTAATGCATCGGCCAGCATATGACCTTCAACCACACGCGAACGTACTCCCATCATAACCGTTTTATGTTTTGGTTTTTCACATTGGTCAGCAACCGCTTTAAGCGCTTCTTCAACCGGAATGGCAGCATTAATTAAGGTTGCTATTTGCCGCGTGATTAACGCCAGGTCCGTCGCACTCATACCCGGCGAAGTGAACATGGCTTTGCGGCTTTGTTGTTTGCGATGCTTTTCGGTCACCGCTTCAACATTGAGAGGCACCAGTCCTTTGTCGCGCAAATTGGCGCGGATTTGGCGTGGCGTATCGCCTTCCAGAATCCCTTTTTTTTGCCGCCCCTTGGGATCGAGTGCAATGTATTCGAACGCTGCCATCAGTCTTCCCGAGTTACTCGCAATACTTCTTCAACAGTTGTCAGTCCCTGAAGCACTCGATTTCGACCATCCTCACGAATTGAAGGACTGAACTGTCGCGCATGGCGCTCAATGTTTTGTTCGCTTTCGCCGTTGTGGATCATGGTCCGCATATGGTCATCAACCAACAGCAATTCAAATAAACCCTGACGACCTTTGTAACCCAAATTACGACAGTCTTCGCATCCCACCGCATGATAAATGGTGGGTGGATTGGTTTTATCGAAGCCCATCAGCTCACACTCTTTTTCATCCGCGGTATAAGGTTTTTTACAGGACTTACATAAAGTCCGTACCAGACGTTGCGCTAACACACCAAGCATGGATGACGATAACAAAAACGGTTCAACACCCATGTCCACCAATCGCGTAACGGCACCCACAGCCGTATTAGTATGTAACGTAGACAATACCAGGTGACCGGTTAACGAGGCTTGTACCGCTATTTGTGCGGTTTCCAAATCACGGATCTCACCCACCATCACCACATCAGGATCCTGACGTAATATGGCGCGCAATCCTCGCGCAAAGGTCATATCCACTTTGGTGTTAACTTGTGTTTGCCCGATACCATCAAGCAAATACTCCACCGGATCTTCTACCGTTAAAATATTGCGCTGCTTGCTATTTAACATGGTAAGGCCGGCATACAAGGTTGTGGTTTTACCGGACCCGGTTGGACCGGTTACCAAAATAATGCCGTGAGGTTTATGTAATATTTCACTCATTTGATGCATGAGCTTTTCGGGCATCCCTAAGTGGGTAAAATCGAGTCGACCGGCCTGCTTATCCAACAGACGTAACACCACCCGTTCGCCGTGACTCGATGGCATGGTTGATACCCGCACATCAACGGCACGATTGGCAATTCGCAGCGCAATCCGACCGTCTTGTGGAATTCGTTTCTCAGCAATATCTAACTTGGCCATTACTTTGATCCGCGATACCAGCAATGGCGCCAGTTTGCGATTAGGCGATAACACTTCACGCAATACGCCATCAATACGAAAGCGTACTTTTAATTCTTTTTCGAATGTTTCAATGTGAATGTCTGAGGCGTTTTCTTTGATAGCTTCGGTAAGCAGTGCGTTGATCAATTTAATGATCGGCGCGTCATCTTCGTTTTCCAACAAGTCTTCTGTTTCGGGCAACTCTTCTGCCAAACGAAACAGATCCATTTCTTCACCGATATCTTCCATCGCCTGCATAGCTTCAGAAGAATCGTTTTGGTACACGCTACCCAAGTATTGCTCGAAAGCAGACTCATCGACCGTTTGTATTTGAATGGGTTTGTTTAAAAACCGTCGTACTTCCATAACAACGTCGGGCGCAATATCGCCTCGCACTACAACTACGGCAGGCGTCGCTTCATCGTCTGTCACCACGACACCATGACGGCGAGCAAAACCAAAAGCAAGTCGCTGTGCAGCAACAGAATGCATCTCGGAGTCACTATCAATACCGAGAGACTCTGTTACCGCTTCACTGTTCATTTCGGCTTCAAGGGTTAACTCAGTTGTCATCGCCCTGATTCTCTTTTGAATTTTGCGTGTCAGTGTCCTGATTCAACTGTTTTTTCTTCATCGCGTCATCAAATGAAGGTGGAAGTGCTAGCGAATCATCCCACTCGGGTAACAGCGGTGTATCTTCATCGTCCATCAAGGACACACCCTGCGCGCGCATTTCCAATTGCTTGCCACGAATATAATTGTATTTACGCGAACTTAACTGATGAATGCTATTGTCATCACGTAAAATTTTGGGACGAATAAACACCATTAAATTACGCTTGGTTTTTACCGTTCGATTAGAACTGAACAAAGAACCCAACAAGGGAATATCACCTAAAACCGGAACTTTTTCCTGACTTTCCTGAATGTCTTCATCGATTAAACCACCGAGGACAACCATACCACCGTCATTCACCTGAACGGTTGTCATGATTTGACGTTTGTTGGTAATGATATCGGCACCGGTCGCACCAGCAATCGAAGAAACTTCTTGTTCAATTTGTAGACGAACTGAATCACCTTCGTTGATCAGCGGAGTAATTTTTAATTTAATTCCCACGTCTTTTCGATCAACGGTCGTAAATGGATTGGAGTTGTTATTGCCTAATGCCGACCCCGTAATAATGGGAACTTCTTGTCCCACGCTGATGGTAGCTTCTTCGTTATCAAGCGTGGTAATGCTGGGGGTAGATAATACATTCGACTCGGTATCGCGACCGAGCGCCTGGATCAGTGCGCCCCATTCCAGGTCGCCGCGCGAGTTAGTTTCACCAAAACCAAAAACGACGCCTTGCGATCCGCTCAAAGCTTGCGCTAAGGCAGCGCCATTGTCGCCATCACGTCGGATCGGGTTTTGACGAGGAATACCATTGCCATCAACCACCCATTCACCGCCCGTTTCTTGCCCTTGCAGTGCTGCCATACCGGCACCCACATTAACCATCGAGGCACCAGTATTACCAAAATTTGTAAACGCACCAGCGACGGAAAGTAATTGCACACCCAATTGTTGTAAACCGACATCAGATACTTCAGCAATCACTGCTTCGACATGTACTTGCGCGCGACGAATATCCAGTTGACGAATGACCGCTTCAAAAGATTTCAACATATCGGGTTGCGCTGTAATCACCAACGAGTTGGTATCTTCATGGGCTTTTATGGAATAAGGTTTACCGGAGGAGCGTGCTTTGGTTTGCACTTTGGGATCTTCGGTTTCAATCGACTCGCCAACACCTTCCAGTAGCTGAGCCACATCGGTTGCTTTGGCATAGTTTAAATAAATAACCTTGGTATTTCCGGAAGAGTCGGTTTCACTATCGAGCGTTGCAATCAAAGCTTTTAAACGTAAACGATCACGGTTTTCAGCACTGAGTAAAATACTGTTGGTTCGTTCATCGGCAACAAAGCGCGGCTCACTGGCCGCCACTTCTTTTTGTCCACTTTGCTTTTGTAGCGTTTCCAAAATACGAACCACTTCCGAAGCCGCCGCATGTTTCAATTCAATAACTTCTACTTCTTCATTGCTTTCGTGGTCGATTTGTTCAATAACTTTAACGATTCGATCGACGTTAGCTTTTGAATCGTGCAGTAACAAAACGTTGGTAGCACGAATTTGTCCCATATGCATTTTTTGTGGAATTAACTGACGTAAAACGGGAACCAGTTGAGTCACATCGACGTTTTCAACTTTAACAACGCGAGTGACCTGCTCATCGGCGGGCGCTTTCAGCTTGCCAGAGTCTACTCGAGTAGCATCCTGCTTGGCTTCCTGATCCTGAACAACCTTAACAATATTGCCTTGCTCGATAACACCAAAATCATTCAGTTTTAAAACACTTAAAAAGAGTCCCCAGATCTCTTCTTCATCGAGTGGAGTTTGTGAAATCACATTCACTTTTTTACCTTTCACTCGGTCACTCAAGATGATGGTTTTCCCGGTTAGCCGACTGACAGTTTCAATAAACACTTTTATGTCGGTATCTTTTAAATTTACCGTCGCTTTTCCGGCTGATGCAATTGGCATCCAAATTAATGCGATGACTGCAAAAAGGCAGCGTTTCATCTTAGAGTTATCCTTTAAGTTCAACGTCATGTTTGTACCTATTTACCCTACCTACCCAAACTTAACGATCGTTATCGTTGAGTTTTATGGTGATATCTTGTGTTTGACCGTTTCTGAGAATCGTAAGACTCACTTCATCTGAGGTCGCCAAATTTTGTTGCAGCATTAACAACTGCGAAGGATCGTTTAGTGGTACGCCGTTGATGTTGGTCACCACATCATTGCGACGTAATTTCAATTCGTAAAACAGTCGGCGCGCTTTTCCGGGGGCGATTTTCACACCCTGAATTTGACCATTTTCCATCACCGGTTCCCACTGCATCATATCGCGTAAGCTGGTGGGATCGCTTTGCAGCTTGTCTCTGAGTTCATTGAGCTCGCGTTTAATTCGTGGGTTATCAACCACTTCACCTTGCATTTTCTCGGGCAAGTTTTCGTCGTCTTCAGAGCGCGCATTGTCCACTGACTGAAGTCGATCGGGCTCCACAGAGATTACCGACTCTTCTTGTTCCAGGGTTAAGGATTCTAACTGACCGTTAGTATTTAATATCACTTTAGTAGGCTGGACTTGATGCAGAACGGCACCCCGACCACCGGTTATTTTATCGCCAAGAAAATACACTTCCTGATTGCCACCCGACTCTATAATGGCACTGGCTCTTTGCTTATCGTCGGTTGAATAAATACCACGAAGCTTCAACGGAAGTCGCGTTTCTGTTGCGGCCACTTCAACCACAGCTTGTTCTACAGGTTTGGCGGAAGCATCGCCAAATAAATGTTTGGTCACAATGGCATCGACACTCACTTGGCGAGGGCTGCTCGATGTGGTTGCTGCCCGCGCCGTAGGCGTTGGCTTAATGGCGTAGTCGGCAGTGAATACGTCCACCCAAACCCACACCAGCTTGGCTAACATGTAAGTCACCAAAACCAGCATTAAACCGCCAGCCACTTTTATCCAGGGCTCGGGTTTGGCAAACCGATTGATTAGAACTGCATTTAACTGCATGACCAGATTTTCCTGAGATCGCTCATTGTTCGTTTTAACTACATATCCATTGCGATGAAACCGCTGAAACCTGCAAGCATACCAAAAATTGCGGTGTTTCTCTCACCGAAACTGGGTAGTATTCACAATTTCTCATATTCCGCCGCATTCCGTCACCAAACCGGTGTACAAGGCATCAAAAATGAGAGCTAATTCTCGTTATACTGTAACGACAACACCCAGTAAAAGACTGTGACATATAAAACGATGCAGCAACAGGAAAAGGTTCGTCTCGACAAATGGTTGTGGGCCGCGCGCTTTTATAAAACTCGTGCGCTTGCCAAAGCGGCTATTGAAGGTGGCAAGGTACATTATGATCAGCAGCGGGTAAAGCCCGGCCGACTGGTTCAGCTTGGCGCTGCCATCAATCTTCGCATTGGCCTCGATGAACGCGAAGTGGTGGTGGACGCATTGTCTGACAAACGCGGCTCCGCTCCCGAGGCGCAAAAACTTTATCATGAAACAGCGGCCAGCATACAACGACGCGAAGAAGCACGGGCCATACGTAAAGCCGCCGGTATTGTCCACGAACGAAAGCCCGATAAAAAACAGCGGCGACAAATTCACCGGTTTAAGCGAATTAATCAGGACAATTAAGAAGTAATAAAGCGCTCTTGCAGTTTAACTTTCACTCAAGAATCGATAATTGGCTATAATAGCGTCCCATTTTTCATTGACTCACAGGTAGCCATAATAGGTCATGACGTCTTCCAGCGATACCATCCAACGATTTATATTTGAGCACCACTCCGTACGTGGGCTCTGGGTGCGACTTGATGAAAGTATTAAAGCATTGATCAAGGATCATGAGTATCCGGCCGTGGTTCAACGTCAGCTGTTTGAAGCCGCGGTCGCCACCAGCCTTTTGACGGCCACCATTAAGTTTGAAGGTCGCCTGAGTCTGCAAGCGCAAAGCGGTGGTCCACTGTCTTTGTTATTGATACAGGCCAGTCATGAACACACTTTTCGGGGTATCGCCCGCTTCAGTTTGCCAGTACCAGACACCAACGATTTGAAACAGCTCATGCCCGGAGCACAAATGGCGCTGACCATAGAACCGAATAAAGGCAATCGTTATCAGGGTGTTGTGCCGATGCACCAACATACCTTGGCGCACAATCTGGAAGACTACTTCAAACAGTCCGAGCAGCTGGACACTCGCATCTGGTTGTTCAGCAATGACACCACCGCTTTTGGCTTGATGCTACAGGCGCTACCCGATAACCAAAAAGGTGAAGGCATGGAGCACTTAAGTCAGCTTGCCAATACCCTTACCGAAGAAGAAGCACTCACGCTGGAGCCACACGACATCCTGCATCGTTTGTTTCATCAGGATCAAGTGCGCCTGTTCGAAGAAAAGCCCATCGCATTTAAATGTAGCTGTAGCCGTAACAAGTCCCTCTCGTCATTGGTGCTGGTCCCCCGCAACGAGCTGGAAGAGATTCTGGCAGAAGAAGGCAAGGTCAATATGAACTGCGATTTTTGCCTTGCCCACTATCAATTTGACAGTATTGATATCGAGCAAATCTTTGCTAATGAAGGGATAAACCGTCAACACGATACACCACAATAGGCCATCTATAATTATTGGCGACCGGCTGAATGCACTCTTTTAAAGTGTTTTAAATTGCCCGTCAGCGTGGCCGCCCTCACCTTTGTTTGTATTAATTAGTTAAGCTAATTCGTCGCAGATAATCGTCTATCGTGCGCTGCAAAACATCGGCAAAAATCCTATAAAAATGCCGCTCTGAGCAAGCTATTTCGGCTTATTCCATTGATTCACAAAATCCGATTTGTTAATCGGCCACAGACGGTTATAATTCGCGCACTAACAAAATCTTTAGATTAGAAAAACTAATCCGAAATACATCGGATATACAAAGTCAGGAAGGTTACTATGGCATTACAAACACCCTTTCACGCAATGCATCTGGCCGCAGGCGCTCGAATGGTGGACTTTGGCGGTTGGGATATGCCCATCAACTATGGTTCACAAATCGACGAACACCACGCGGTGCGTCAGGACGCTGGTATGTTCGATGTGTCTCATATGACCATCGTTGAAGTTGTCGGTGCCGAAGCCAAGCCTTACCTGCAAAAACTGTTAGCCAATGACATTGGCAAGCTGACCGAATCGGGCAAAGCGCTGTATTCGGGCATGCTGAATCAAGACGGCGGTGTGATTGATGACCTGATCACCTATTACCTGACCGATACTCATTACCGCGTTGTGGTTAACGCCTCAACCCGTGAAAAAGATCTGGCTTGGATGACTGAACAAGCAAAAGCCTTTGAGGTGAGTGTCACTCATAACACTGATTTCGCTATGTTGGCCGTGCAAGGTCCCAATGCCATCGCCAAAGCACAAACCGTATTTACTGAGGCACAAAAACAAACCACCGAAGGCCTGGGCGTTTTCTTTGCGGTAGAAAGCGAAGGTTACTTTATCGCCCGAACCGGCTATACCGGCGAAGATGGTTACGAAATTATGGTGCCAGTCGCCGAAGCAGAAAACTTCTGGAATCGTTTACTCGAGGCAGGGGTAAAACCTTGTGGCCTGGGTGCGCGCGACACGTTGCGTCTTGAAGCGGGCATGAACCTGTACGGTAATGAAATGGATGAAACGGTATCGCCTCTAGAAGCCAATATGGGCTGGACCATTGCCTGGGAGCCGACTGATCGTGACTTTATTGGTCGCCAAGCATTGGAGCAACAAAAAGCCGATGGAGTTAAAAACAAACTGGCAGGACTGGTGCTGGAAGGTAAAGGCGTATTACGAGCGCATATGAAAGTCGTCTGTGAAGACGGCAGCACCGGCGAAACCACCAGTGGTACCATGTCGCCGACCTTAAAGAAAAGTATCGCACTGGCTCGAATTCCTAAAACAGCCGGTGAGCAGGTGATGGTTGATATTCGCGGAAAACAGGTGCCTGCCAAAGTGGTAAAAGCCTGCTTTGTACGCAAAGGTGAAGCGCTGGTATAGGCGTAACGCTTGGGGTTTAAAAATTACCCAGACAATTTGAAAATTTACGTTAGAATTAGACCAAAATATAAAGACCAAAGAGGATTGTTCCAATGAGTGATATTCCAAGCGAATTAAGATACGCGTCCAGCCACGAATGGGCTCGAATGGAAGACGATGGCAGCATCGTGGTAGGTATTACCGATCACGCACAGGCGCTGTTAGGTGATGTTGTTTATGTTGAACTACCCGAAGTCGACAACGAAATTGGTGCTGGCGACGAAATCGCGGTTGTCGAGTCGGTCAAGGCGGCTTCTGACATTTACGCACCTATTTCAGGCACCATTATTGAGGTGAATGAAGCCTTGGAAGATGCGCCTGAAACCGTCAATACCGATTGCTACGGCGACGGCTGGATGTTCCGTATTCAACCCAGCAACGATACCGACTATCAGGATCTGCTGGATGCTGAAGGTTACGCGGAATCTATTGCTGACGAATAAGCGTATATTAGCCAATATTTACTGGCCTCGACATTAAGGTGTTGAGGCTTTTGTTTTTTTATCCCCATCCAACCTTTGCAACGCGGAGTGAGGATAACCTTCATCATTGATGTTGGTGCTTGATAAACACCGAGTGGGAATTGCTGCATGAATCAGTTTAACCAATCTTCTTTAACCGATCTGGAATATCACGACGAGTTTGTCGCTCGTCATAACGGTCC
This sequence comes from Kangiellaceae bacterium, assembly GCA_041589565.1. GTDB lineage: Bacteria > Pseudomonadota > Gammaproteobacteria > Enterobacterales > Kangiellaceae > Pleionea. The sequence continues at coordinate 10,547 of JBFHVL010000093.1, forward strand.
GAGTGACGATGAAACCGAAGCCATGCTCAAAGAGCTGGGCGTGGAGTCACTGGATGCACTTATTGAGCAAACGGTTCCCAAAAAGATCCAGTTGCCCGCCCCTCTTGAGCTACCCGAAGCTCGCAGTGAGCAGGAAGCGCTGGATTATTTACGTGCGGCAGCCAAAAAGAATCAGGTGTTTAAAACCTATATTGGTATGGGCTATTACAACGTTAAAACGCCCACGGTTATTTTACGAAACGTGTTGGAAAACCCAGGCTGGTACACCGCCTACACCCCTTATCAACCGGAAGTTGCGCAAGGTCGCCTGGAAGCCATCATTAACTTCCAACAGATGACCATGGATCTGTCTGGTCTGGAGCTGGCCAGTGCATCACTACTGGACGAAGCCACCGCAGCCGCCGAAGCCATGGCGTTGACCAAGCGAGTTTCCAAAAATAAAAAGTCGAATACGTTTTTTATTGATGAAAATACTTTCCCACAAACCATTGACGTAATGCGCGCCCGCGCCGAGTACTTTGGTTTTGAATTGGTGTATGGCCCTGCGGAAGATGCAGTCAATCACGATGTATTTGGCGCATTGCTGCAATATCCTGACAAGCATGGTGAAATTCGTCCGCTGGAATCCTTAATCGCACAACTACACGACAATAAAGCCATTGTTGCGGTCGCTGCGGACATTATGAGTCTGGTGTTATTGAAATCACCCGGCGAAATGGGTGCTGATGTCGTTCTCGGTTCGGCGCAACGCTTTGGTGTTCCTATGGGCTTTGGCGGTCCGCATGCGGCATTCTTTGCTACCCGCGATGCTTACAAACGCGCTATGCCCGGTCGTATTATCGGCGTTTCAAAAGATACTCACGACAACCCGGCGCTGCGTATGGCCATGCAAACTCGCGAGCAACATATTCGTCGCGAGAAGGCGACTTCTAATATTTGTACCGCTCAAGTGCTGCTGGCAAACATTGCATCTTTCTATGCCGTATATCACGGACCCGAAGGTTTAAAGCGCATTGCAACACGCATCAATCGACTGACGTCTTTACTGGCTCAAGGCTTAAAAACCGCCGGTATCGACATTAAAAACAAGCACTGGTTTGATACTTTAACTTTTACCGTTGACGATGCTAGCTCAGTGATTCAACGCGCTGAAGCAAAGCAGATGAACTTACGCAATGATGGCAACAACCAACTGGGAGTCTCGATTGACGAAACGACCACCCGTGCCGATATCGCCACTTTGATTGAAGTGATTTCCGGAAACGAAAACACCATCGATATCGAAGCACTGGATGCCAAATTAGTTGGTGATAAATTCAATGCCATTCCAACTGAACTGCAGCGTAGCAGTGCTATTTTGACGCACCCGGTATTTAACAGCTATCACTCGGAAACCGAGATGCTGCGTTACTTGAAAAAGCTGGAAAATAAAGACTTGTCATTAACTCATTCGATGATCGCACTAGGCTCATGCACCATGAAGCTGAATGCGACTTCAGAAATGATCCCTGTGACCTGGCCCGAGTTTTCCAACATGCACCCTTTTGCCCCCAAGTCACAAACCGCAGGTTACGATCAGATGATTCAGGAGTTGGGTGAGTGGCTGATCACCATTACCGGTTACGATGCTATATCGATGCAACCGAACTCAGGTGCTCAAGGCGAATACGCTGGCCTGTTGGCAATTATGAAATACCACGAAAGTCGCGGTGACGGTCATCGAAATATCTGTTTGATCCCAAGCTCCGCGCACGGCACCAATCCAGCATCGGCACAAATGGTTAACATGAAAGTGGTTGTGGTCGATTGTGACGAAAAAGGCAATGTTGATATTGATGATCTGCGTAAAAAAGCGGAAGACATGTCCGACAACCTGGCAGCCATTATGATCACCTACCCGTCCACTCACGGCGTTTACGAAGAAACGGTAAAGGAAATCTGCGACATCGTGCATCAGCATGGTGGTCAGGTGTATATGGACGGCGCCAATATGAACGCTCAGGTTGGTATTACCGCTCCGGGCTTTATCGGCTCTGACGTATCACACTTAAATCTGCACAAAACCTTCTGTATTCCACATGGCGGCGGCGGACCGGGAATGGGACCGATTGGTGTGAAAGAACATTTAGCACCCTTCCTGCCCAATCATGCGGTACGCAAAATTGAGCCGAGCCGCGGCATTGAAATTGGTACTGACAATGGAGCCGTTTCTGCAGCGCCATACGGTAGCGCTTCGATCCTCCCAATCAGCTGGATGTACATTGC
>JBFHVL010000094.1:0-12642 GCA_041589565.1 Kangiellaceae bacterium
AAGAAGTCGTCAGTGCCTTAACAAATAAAGTGATCTTATCATCCGGTACTTTTGAAATAGACGGGATCTCAATTCGAATTAGAGTGTAAGAGGGTAGTTTTATAAAGGCTTTATTGTAGAAAGGAAAAGCAAAGAGCCCCAAAGCAGGGGCTCCAGGTGTGACTAGTTAGCGTGTTGATGTCCTTCGTGGTCATGATTGTCTTCGTGACCAATCGCCCAGGTAACGTGGGTTAAATGACGAGTACCGTCGGGATCAATTCGCAGGAACACCTCTGCATTACCGCGCTTATAGATGGATCGACCCCAGCCGATGCTGCTGCCATTGGTTTCGCCTTTATTACAGCCTTTGCCGGGAGGTGAATTACAGCCGTCACCACCACCGCCATTACCACCATCTCCAGCGGCATACGAGTCGTAACTATCGGTATGTCCATAAATAGTGCTTAATTGTTGATAGTCGTGACTGTTGGGCGACTCATGTGGTGGATCTTGATAATCCATGCAGGTGAACAAGGACTCATTATTAAAATCTTCGTCTTGATGACCGAGTCCTACGTTATGACCAAGCTCCTGACAGGTGACACTTTGTTTCCAGTCGTCACCACTGTAATAACTCATATTAAAATAGGTATCGTTAAGTTTGGTGTAGCCTTTGGTAATGTGGCCGTTACTGTCGAGTGAAATACCGGCAATACCCAGCCAACCGTTTTGCCCGTATTCCAAATTACAAATACGGATTTGGCCTTCTGGGCCATTACATTTTCGACGAGTACGACTGCTGGTATCGCCGTTTAAGTCTTGCACCATATTCAGTTTATTCGATTGTGACCAGTCGGAAACGGCTAAATTAACGTACCCATCCCAGTCGGAGGTGGTGCTGTTAACAATGACTAAATCAAAAGAGCTGGTGGTGCGCGCCCAATGATAAGTTCCCCAAGAGTGATCTGCGTGAACCAGGTTGGTTCCGAGGAGTGCCAGAGTGGTTGCTCCTGCAATGTATTTAAGTTTCATAAGCGTACCTCTAGAAGTTTATGATTAGTGGTTCGCCATTCGGAGTGGTCGCGGGCAAATCCAATACCCGTTTGCACTCTAAAACTGCCTAGGCACTATTAACTTTGGCACATTAAGCATAAATGATTCGTCTAAAACCGACAGATGTGCATCAAAATGCGCCATATAGAGAAATGATTTAAAAGAGGTTTTTATTAGATGCTTAGGTTAATTGCAGTACGAGATTAATGGTTGGGTAGTATTCTCTATTCATGAAGGAAATGTAGATGTTAAACCTATTGCTTTAGTGACTTTAAGTATAAAGTTCCAGTCACTTAATCGGCTTGTTTCGAGCTAAAGACCAGGCGTTTTGGCTACTGGTTGCCCCAGCAAATACCCCTGAACCAAATCAATCCCCCCTTGCTCAATACAGGTTAAAGCTTCCATCGACTCTATTGCTTTAACCGTAGTGGTGATTCCGGCAGAACGTGCAACCTCGGCCATGGAGTGCATCAGTTTTTTATCCACCGGATCCCAGGCGATATTTTGGGTAAAGAGTCCGTCGATTTTAATACCCTTAATCGGTAGTTGGCGAATTTTCGAGAACAAGCTGAAATTACGACCGAAGTCATCTACCTGAAATACGCATCCCAAATCGCTCAATTGCTCCATTATAGGAATGAGTTGATCGCGATAGTGGAGTAGGTGATGTTCCTTTAATTCAATATGTAACTGTTTAACTTTGCTTGAATGCTTGGTAACAGACTCTAGTAGCTGCTCGCAAATAATAGGATCAAGTAGTGTTTGGGCTGAAACGTTGATATTGACTGGTGTGGAACTTTGCGATTCATCAAGCTGTTTTAAAACTTTTTGCAGTACCCAAAGATCGATCCGTGAAATCAGGTCGAAGCGTTCGGCATCGTTTAAAAAAGCGCGCGGTAAAAACGATTTTCCATCTTCCTGTTCAAGTCGCAAAAAAGCTTCAAATTGACTGGGTTGGCAGTGAGAAGAAACATGGTCGCGAATGGCGTGCTCTTCAAGCTTTTTCAGTTCATTCATATCCAGATGGTTCAGACGATAAATCGGCTGATATAACAAACTGAACAAGCCTTGTTCCAGTGCATTATCAATGCGCATACGCCAGCCGCTGGCGGGATAGTCTAATAAGCTTGATTTACTTCTATCTTGCTCGCTAAAAATATGTACCTGATTTTTACCTTGTTGCTTGGCGAGCTTACAGGCCATATCGGCTTCGGCGATCAGGTTTTTATGATCGGTTTTTTGATCATCGATAATGGCAACGCCAATACTGCCCGACACGGGAAACTGTTGATCGTTAATTCTAAATTCAATATTTTCTAAAACGTTTTTAAATGCATCGGCTAGCTTGGGCAAATTTTTAATATTTATATCGTGCAGTAAAACCGCAAACTCATCACCGCTTAAACGTGCGGCCAAATCACGATGACGTAATCGCGAACGAATTTTTTCGCTAATGGTGATTAATAACTGGTCACCTGCGGCATGACCGGCTTCATCATTGACCATTTTAAAATTATCGAGATCAATATACAGCAGGGCACTTTGCTGGTGTGATAGCTTGATGTTTTGCACTTCTTGCTGAAGCAGACGGTCAAAATAAGTTCGGTTTAATAGTTGGGTTAAGTGATCATGGTTAAGCTGCCAGTTTAATTCATCTTCGAGCAGTTTTCGTTCCGAAATGTTTTTAAAAACAACAACAGAACCTTGAGTTTCATCACTGCGTGTTAACGGATGAATGGTACACTCAACGTGAATCGGCTGATTATGGGCTGTCCAGAAAACCGTTTCCCAATCGTTGAGTGAATCTTTGAGCAAATAAGCTTGATACAGGTAATTAGTTTCGTTTGGGATTTTTCGTCCGTATTCATCACTGTGGTGAAATATTTCGTGAGCGGCTTTTCCAATGAGTTCTTGTTCTGACGGGTAATTTAAAATGGATAAACCAGCCGGATTCACAAAACTAAGATTTCCGAATTCATCCACACCGTAAATTCCTTCACCCACCGATGTGAGAATGCTGGCGAGATGATTGCGCTGTTGATCCAGCTCTCGATTGGATAGTACCTGTTGCACCATGGCACGTACTCGAGCTTTGAACAGTTGCATCGATTCATTTTTAAACATGCATTCACGCGCACCGGAATGAATGCACTCTTCAATAATGGATTCTTTATAGGTTCCGGTTAAAACCGCTTTAATAACATGGGTGCAGGTGTTTGATTCAGTCATTTTTTGACACAGCATGGCACCATTAGCGCCGGGCATAAAGTAATCAATAATGGCAATGTCAAAATGTGAATTTTGCAGTTTATCCCAGGCATCTTCGGCATCAATGGCGGTGGTGACCTTAAGTTTTAACGACTCAAGCTGGTTTTGATAAATGCGACGGGCACTTTTTGAGTCGTCGACCAGCAATACATTGACTTCATCAGGATGTTGCGACTCATCGGTAATGGTTGGCTTACGGTCAGAATGTTGAACCAGCTGTTCGATGATGTCGCCACATTGGCGGTAGTTTTTCCATAGCTGGATTAGTGTGTTAGGCCGATCCGACAGAGAGTCGATAAACGGCTCATTCATATCTCTTGCAAAAATTAGGGCAGGAACATCGGCAAGCGGCTCATTGTGCAAAGCTTTAGAGACTTCCTCTTGCATTGCACGCGAACGAGCTGGCCATCCAATAACCAGTAGGTCGGTGGAAAAGTCTGTCATTTCTTCGAGAAGTTCTTGAAAAATTTCGAAGTCAGGGTAGCTACGGACCTGATATTGACGTTGTTGTAGCAGTCGATTCAGGCCAAACCTTAATGTGGGGGAAGGTTCAATTAAGGTAATTAACTTCAATGTAAACTAATCCTTTTGTGTAATGTCTACCGAAAAGCTGATAAATACATCACATATAGTAGCAGTTTATTTTTTATAATCCCAAGTATCCAGATTTTACGTATAAAACAGACGATAAACTGCTAAATGCCGATGTATACTGGACTTTTGGCATTCTTTTAACCACAATTTTGGCGTGAATTAATTCCCCTGGACTGCGGGATAAACTTTTTAACAGGAGTCATCATGAAAATTAAAACATTGGTATCGGCGGTAGCTTTGACATTGGGATTAGCCAGCTGTCAGACCTACGATGCTTATACCGGCGAAAAAAAGGTGAGCAAGGCGACCACCATTGGTGCTATCAGCGCTGTGGTCTGTGGCGCAATTGGTTCGCGTAAAAGCAGCAAACGCGCGCGTAATGCAGCCGTAGGCTGTGGTTTGATTGGTATGGGCGTTGGGGCTTACATGGATGAGCAAGAAGCCCAGTTGCGTCAGGAGCTCGAAGGCACAGGCGTTCGTGTTGCCCGCGAAGGTGATAACATTCGTTTAATCATGCCAAACAGCATTACCTTTGATGTCAATCGTTCTGAGGTTAAAAGTACAATTTATGCAACCTTGGACTCGGTTGCTAAAGTGTTAGAAGAGTATAATGAATCGGTATTGCAGGTTGCGGGTCACACTGACTCTACCGGCAGTGAGTCGTACAACTATGATTTGTCGGTAAAGCGTGCAAGAAGTGTGGCGGATTATCTGAAGCAGCGTGGTATTGATCCTTCTCGGTTAAATGTTCGTGGTTATGGTGAATCCATGCCTCTAACGTCAAATGATACTGAAGCTGGTCGTGCTCAAAATCGTCGAGTAGAGTTACTGATTGAGCCTAAAGCGGCAGAGTAACCGAACGGAAATTTGTTCTGATAAAAAGCAAGAAAAAGCGCTCGTGAGTTTTCTCAAGGGCGCTTTGTTTTAAGGAATTAATTAAAATATGTCACCGCGTCGAATTGCGAAACCACCACGTTATAATGAAGGAGAGCCGCTCGCTCCCTGGCGTGAAAATTTAAATACCATAATTTTTGGTGCCGAAACCCCGTTGGGTAAAGCCTTTGATGTGGTGTTAATCATCAGTATTTTGGTGAGTGTTATTGCGGTTATGCTCGACAGTGTCGAAGCGATTCGGGTTGATTATGGAAAACTCTTTACCATCATTGAATGGTTTTTCACCATTTTATTTACCATTGAATACATATTGCGACTTATTTGTGTTCGCAAACCTTGGCTGTACGCACGCAGTTTTTTTGGGCTGGTAGATTTGCTTTCGGTATTGCCGACCTATTTGACGTTGTTTTTCGCCGAAGCCAAGTATCTATTGGTGATTCGTATTTTGCGGGTGTTGCGACTGTTTCGGATTCTTAAACTTGCCGTGTTTGTGGATGAGGCGAATATTTTAATGTCGGCGCTTTCTAATAGTCGTCATAAAATCTTGGTGTTCTTGTACACGGTTTCAACTCTGGTGGTGGTGTTTGGATCGCTGCTCTACATTATTGAAGGCGAAGAGAGCGGCTTTACCAGTATTCCTAAATCGGTTTATTGGGCGATTGTTACCTTAACTACGGTAGGTTACGGTGACATTGCGCCAATTACACCCTTAGGTCAGTTTATCGCGGCATCGATTATGATTTTAGGTTACGGCATCATTGCGGTTCCCACCGGTATTTACAGTGCCGAATTAGTCAAAGCCTATACCGGCAAACAGGTAGTGAACGATGCTTGCCCTGCCTGTGGTCAGGCAGGGCACGATTACGATGCCGACTATTGTAAATACTGCGGGCACAGTCTAGATGAATGAGTTAGTTCATCCAGGGCATTAACTATTTATTAAACGCCAGCCAATGCTTTAGTATTCCTGGTTTTATATTTACTTCTTTCGATCTGGTTGGCGCGGTGGATATGATTGAGCGCATGGATCATAGCTCGCGCCGAAGATTCCACAATATCTGTACCCAGTCCCATACCGTGAAAGTGGCGTCCGTTATATCGTACTACAATATCGACCTGTCCTAGCGCATCTTTGCCCGAACCTTTGGATGAGATATGGTAATTCACAACCTTCACATCCAACCCGGTGACTCGATTAATCGCTTGATAGGCCGCATCTACAGGACCATTGCCGGTTGCCGCCTCGCAGGCTTGTTGGTCTCCCATGGTTAATCGAATACTGGCAGATGCCAGTACATTGGTACCTGATTGAACGCTTAGATAATCCAGCGAATAATAGTCGTCGTCCTGATTCAGGCCACGAAAAAACACCAGCGCTTCCAAGTCGTAATCGAACACGCGACCTTTGCGATCAGCGAGTTTTAAAAAGTCCTGATACAGCGAGTCCAGATCGAAGTCGCTGTCCTGGTAACCCAGCTCCGACATACGATGCTTCACTGCGTGGCGACCACTGCGCGAGGTTAAATTCAGTTGGTTGGTAGGAACACCTACGGAGGCTGGCGTCATGATTTCGTAAGTGTTTTTGGCTTTTAACATGCCATCCTGATGGATCCCCGAAGAGTGCGCAAAGGCATTGCTGCCTACAATGGCTTTGTTGGGTTGTATTGGCATATTGCACAGATTACTGACCAGCTGACTGGTGCGATAAATTTCGCGCGTGTTGATCTGTGTCGTCAAAGATTCAAATTGATCCGGGCGGGTATGAATGGCCATCACCACTTCTTCCAATGAGCAGTTACCGGCGCGTTCACCAATGCCATTAAGGGTACATTCAATTTGTCGCGCACCCACTTGTACTGCCGATAATGAATTGCCCACCGACATGCCGAGATCGTCATGGCAATGAACGGAAATCACGGCCTGATCAATGTTGGGAACTTTATTAAATAAAGTTTGAATGATGCCTTGAAACTCGTTGGGCAGGGTATAACCCACTGTGTCGGGTATGTTAACGGTAGTGGCTCCGGCAGTAATAGCGTTTTCTACCATGCGGCATAAATTATCGATCGGTGTTCTACCTGCATCTTCGCAGGAAAACTCAACATCATCGGTAAATTGTCGCGCGTATTTTACTGCGCGCGTTCCCATATCTAACACGTCGTCAAAGGAACGTTTCAGTTTATTTTTAACATGAATGGTACTGGTAGAAATAAAAGTGTGAATACGAAAATTACCGGCCGGTTTTAATGCATTGGCTGCGGCGTCAATATCCTTAGGTAACGCACGAGCTAGTGCGCATACGCGACTGTTTTTAATATGTTCGGCAATGGTTTTTACCGAATTGAAATCGCCAGGGGATGACACCGGAAAGCCGACTTCCATAACATCTACACCCAGTCGTTCGAGCGATTGAGCAATCATCAGTTTCTGTTTAACCGAAAGGCTGGCCGATAATGCCTGTTCGCCATCCCGTAAGGTAGTATCAAAAATGATGATGCGCTCGTTCATGGTGAAGTCCTTGATGCTTTAGTGAATCTTATTGTGGTTTCATGATTTTATTAATGCCAAAAAAAAGCCCGCAGAATGTGCGGGCTGATTTACGATCCAATAACGACAAGCCCGCTCATTTAAAAATGAGGAGGCTAAAAATTAAAATAATGAATTGCGCAGTGGCTTTAATCATATGATTACTGTTGTATGTTACCAATAAATAGTTTTAGTTTTTTGCCGACAACCTAAACGGGTGGTACAAGTAAACCACTTCTAAAAGTATTGAGTTACTTTGCTCAAGGTTCACTCAGATAAGTTTGTCTGTCAAGTAGGCTCGCGCAGCAAAAAGTAAACCTTATTGCTGGTGGTTATATGCCATTTCAATTTGAGTGTTGAATTGAACTTCGAATAAGTCAATCTACAAATCGAGTCTTGATTATTGATGGCTAAATATCACCAGTTACAGGGGCTAGGGCAGTAAATGCAGTCTCCACTAACGGGCCAGTGTAAGTTGATAAAGATTCGGGTTAAACTAGGCATCGAATTGAAGTACCCAAACCGATTGGAATAACGAATCTCTATGAGCCATCATCACGCGTATTTGACAGCTATGGGCATTACCGCATGGGAGCGACGTGACCGAGTCGTGGAAGCACCCGCTTCGACTGAGTCAGATGCCGAGTTGATGAGTCAGGCTGAGGAATCACAAGCAATAAGCCGGACTTCGGTAAAACATCAGGTAGCGGCACTTGAAGCCGCTGCAGCCGTAGAACACGCTGCACCAAGGCAGTTGAACAAGCTGCAAACTTCTGCTCAGTACAGTGAGTCAGAAACGACTCCTGTTGAAAAGCCTGAGCTGAAAGTTGCTAAAATGGATACGCCAGCTCAGCCTGCAACAGATGACGTTAAAGAGGATACATCAGGGAGTGCCGCGACCCCTGCTAATGGGTTTCTGGTATTGCCCAAAGGTGCACAGTGGAAAGCGGGTGGCCTTACTCTAATCTGTCGTCATGAACCGGGGCAACCGGCACAGTCCTATGTTCGTAATGGCGCCCCATCAAAAACCGTCACTAATCTTTTGTTGGCGCTTCAGTCGCTGCTACCGGAAGAAACTCCGAGTGTTATCAAAGGCGCTAACTTTGCTCAGCTATCGTCAACGGCGCTTAGCGAACACGCTGTGCCAATTGCAGATGCATTTTTGCACAGTAAGCCGAAGGCGATACTGGTAATGGGCGCGGCGGCAGCCAATCAATTATTGCATCAGTCCTTCGATATGGGGCAGTGGCAGGCGCGCAACTGGCAAACACAAGACGGTATACCGGTGGTCGTGACCTACCATCCTTATGAAATGTTTACATCGCCAATTTTAAAAAAGCAGGTGCAAAAGGATCTTTTTGTTCTGAGGCAATGGTTAATTAATGACTAAGTTGAGCTTTGGTAAAGCCCGGCGGGACGATATTGCGCAGGTTTTGGCAAATGAAGTGGCGGCTTACGTGATTCCCTGGGGTAAACAGGCATTAATTGATAGCCTACAGGAGCAGTATCAGTTTTGGCTGGCAATTGACGATGGGCGGATTATCGGCCACCTGATTTTTCAGCCTGTTGTTGATGAGTCTCATCTTTTGAATGTGTGTATTCATCCAAGACATCAAGGGCAGGGCTTCGGCGAGCAGCTAATGAACTTCTGGTTTGCCAAGAGCCAGCAAATGAACCTGCATCGACTGTTTCTTGAGGTCCGGGTTTCCAATGACCGGGCGATTGCTCTGTACCAAAAGTTCGGTTTTGAGCTCCTGAGTCGCCGTAAGCACTATTATCCTTTGCCTGACAATCGGCGCGAAGACGGCTTAATCATGGCCTGCGAGCTAAATCATGTGCTTCAATCAAACGTATTGACCAGATAGATAGTGTCGTATTAGATCACAATGTATAATGCGGCGATTTAATTTCAAGTAGCTGATTTTAGGAACATTATGCCAATACAGGCCGCAGAAGTAGCCAAGCGCCGAACTTTCGCCATTATTTCTCACCCCGATGCCGGTAAAACCACCATTACGGAAAAGCTTTTGTTACATGGAAAGCTAATCCAGGAGGCGGGGACCGTTAAAGGGCGCAAAGCCTCTCGTCATGCGACATCCGACTGGATGGAGTTAGAGAAGCAACGAGGTATTTCGGTGACCACCTCAGTGATGCAGTTTCCTTACAATGATCGGGTGGTTAATCTGCTGGATACACCGGGACACGAAGATTTCTCGGAAGACACCTATCGTACCCTAACCGCAGTTGATTCGGCGTTAATGGTGATTGACTCCAGTAAAGGGGTGGAAGATCGTACCATTAAATTAATGGAAGTCTGTCGCCTACGTGACACACCCATAGTTACCTTCATGAACAAGCTTGACCGCGATATTCGCGATCCCATTGAACTGCTTGACGAAGTGGAAGATGTTTTAAAAATTAACTGCGCTCCGGTGACCTGGCCGATAGGTATGGGCAAGTCCTTTAAGGGAATTTATCATCTGCTGGAAGATAAGATTTATCTGTATCAAACTGGTCTGGGACATACCATTCAGGAAGAGCGTGTTATCGAAGGAATTGATAACCCTGAAGCCGAGCAGGCACTGGGCAGTTTATTGTCGGATCTAAAAGGTGAGTTGGAACTGGTATTAGGTGCCAGCCATGAGTTTGATCTGGAAGAGTTTCGCGCCGGGCGTTTGACGCCCGTATTTTTTGGTACTGCATTAGGCAACTTTGGGGTGTCACAAATGCTCGACGGTTTTGTGGAGTGGGCCCCGGCACCATTACCCCGCAAAACGCTGACGCGTGATGTTGAAGCCACCGAAGATAACTTCACCGGATTCGTGTTTAAAATTCAGGCCAATATGGATCCGCAACACCGCGACCGAATCGCTTTTTTACGGATCTGCTCGGGCAAATACCAGAAAGGTATGAAAATGCGCCATGTGCGCTTAAAACGTGACCAGCAGATCTCCAATGCTGTCACATTTATTGCCGGAGATCGGGCCAGTCTGGAAGAAGCTTGGGCAGGGGATATCATTGGCCTGCATAATCATGGTAACTTACAGATTGGTGATACCTTTACTCAGGGTGAAGAGCTTAAATTTACCGGGATCCCCAACTTTGCGCCGGAAATGTTTCGTCGTGTTCGGTTAAAGGATCCCCTGAAAAACAAAGCGTTGCAAAAAGGACTGATTCAACTTTCTGAAGAAGGGGCAACGCAGGTCTTCCGACCTTTAAACTCCAATGATCTCATTCTAGGAGCGGTAGGTGTGCTACAGTTTGACGTGGTGGCTCATCGTTTAAAAACCGAATATAAGGTGGAATGCATTTATGAACCCGTGTCCGTAGCTACGGCACGTTGGGTTTCTTGTAAAGATGAAAAAATTATTGAGAAGTTGAAAGCTAAGGCGGGTGAAAATTTAGCGCTCGACGGTGGCGATAACCTGACTTATCTGGCACCAACGATGGTTAACTTGAATCTCACCAAAGAGCGTTTCCCGGAAGTGGAGTTTTTTGAAACACGTGAACACTAAAAATACTTCTAATAAAGTCGAACTGTTCGATACTCATTGTCATCTGGATTTTCCGGAGTTTGATAAAGATCGCAAAAAGCTCTATCAAATCGCACGGGACCACGGTTTGAAAGGACTGATCATTCCCGGAGTAAAGCGAGAAGGTTGGCGGTTAATTCGTCAACTGGCGGCGCTAAATGAAGGTATTTATAGCGCGCTTGGCCTTCATCCCATGTTTATTCATGAGCATAAAGAGTCTCATCTGCATGATTTGGAGCTGGCATTGTCGGTAGGGCCATTGGTAGCGGTGGGAGAAATCGGCCTCGACTTTCAGGAAGGACGCGCGGATCAAACGATGCAGGAAAAGTTTTTCCATCATCAACTGCATATGGCGAAAGACGCCGGGCTGCCGGTAATTTTGCATGTGCGTAGAGCTCATGAAGATGTATTAAAGCAATTAAGAATGCTGAACTTTCGTAATGGGGGTGTGGTGCACGCCTATTCAGGCGATTTGAATCAGGCCCGACGTTATGCAGAGCATGGTTTTAAACTCGGTATTGGCGGCACCATTACTTTCCATCGTGCGGTTAAAGTACGAGCTATGGTCAGTGAGTTACCATTGGAACAAATCGTTATGGAAACCGATGCGCCCGATATGCCGCCTGCAACCTGTAAGGGACAACGTAATACGCCGGTGCATATTTTTGACAATTTCCGTGCGTTATGTGGAATTCGTCAGGAGTCACCCGCGCAAATTGCCAAGCAAACAACCGAAAACGCATTTCAGGTGTTTAAGATTGACCGGTAGGTGAGAAAGAGCAAACGAAAATTAATTAAAACTCACACCTGCTAATAACAACAAAGTAAAAAAATGTGAGTGCAGACTATGTCGCAAGATAAACCGGTAATTCCAGTTCAATTTCTTCAGCAAATGCTGGAAGACGGGTTAATCACAAAAGATGCTTTTGCTTCGCTGAGAGTAAAGATCCGTAGTCAGGGGGAAACTCATCCCATTGCCAGTCTTGCTCCCCTACATTTAACTCACGCTCAAAATCCTAAAATAGAACTTGATGATCAATACCTGTCGGAGTGGTACGCCACTCGCCATGGCATGGAGTGTGTGGAGCTTGATCCGCTTAAACTCGATGTGGATGCCATTACATCGGTAATGTCGAAAGCCTTTGCGCAACGTCACAAAATATTAGCCTATGCGGTTAATGCCAACAGTGTAGTGGTGGCGACTTCGGAGCCAGCAGTGACTGGATGGGTCAGTGGGTTGGAGCATATTTTACGTAAGGAAGTGAAGCGGGTTTTTGCCAGTCCTGTTGCTATTGCCAAATATCAAACCGAATTTTACGCGTTGTCTCAGTCCATTAAAGGCGCCAAAGGGGAGAATTATCAGGATCTGGGAACGGGGAATCTTGAAGCGCTCATAGAGTTAGGTAAGTCTGGCGAGCTGGATGCAAATGATCAGCACGTGGTGCAAATTGTAGATTGGTTATTGCAGTACGCTTATTCGCAGCGCGCCAGTGATATTCATATTGAGCCTCGACGTGATAAAGGTAACGTGCGTTTTCGCATTGATGGCGTGTTGCATAAAGTTTATGAATTACCAGCGTCAGTCACTAATGCGGTTTTGGCCCGTTTTATGATTATGGGACGAATGGATATTGCGGAACGCCGCAAACCACTCGATGGTCGAATTAAAACCAACACGCCCGATGGTCAGGAAGTCGAGCTGCGTTTGTCTACCTTACCGACAGCCTTTGGTGAAAAGTTGGTGGCGAGGATATTTGATCCGGGTGTATTAAAGCGCGATTTTTCGCAACTCGGT
>JBFHVL010000095.1:0-12350 GCA_041589565.1 Kangiellaceae bacterium
ATCGCATCGAGCAACCGGGCGGTGTAGGCCCAGGAACCGAAGCCAAGCTGCAAGCCACTGCCGAGCGTAATGGAACCTTTGTTAACCATCAGAATGGCAGCTACTCCTACACCTTTAGCACACCGATTTTTTCAGTCACCGATCCGGTCACCGTTGATTATCAGCCCGATCTGGTACACCGAGTAGCACTCCAACTTGGCGGGGAGTTTGCGCCACTCAACGCCAGCTACACCTTCATTCCCGCCACGGGAGCTACCGAAGGTCTGAACCAGCGTAAATTGGTGACTACGGAAACCTGTAACACCTGTCACGGAGAACTGGCATTACACGGTGGCGGACGCGTTGAAGTCGATTACTGCGTAACCTGCCATAACCCAGGGACCGCCGATGCTCAAAGTGGTGAAACCGTGGACTTTAAAGTCATGATCCACAAAATCCATCGTGGTAGCGATTTGCCCAGTGTCGAAGCGGGCAACGACTACATTATTTGGGGCTTTCGTAATTCTGAGCACAACTACTCCAAAGTTCATTATCCGCAAAGCATTAACAATTGCAGCAAATGCCACGATGACCAGAACAGCTCAACACCACAGGCCGCCAATTGGTTTGAGCGACCTACCTTGGAAGCTTGCGGTTCCTGCCATGACGATATTGATTTTAGCGCTGGCGTTGCGGGCGGACACGAAGGCGGCGTTGTGACTGACAACAGCGAATGTACCACTTGCCATGCGCCTGATCGTGTTGCTGGCAGCGTGCAGGAGTCTCATGCTTTGCCTGCACTCGCGGAAGCGGAGAAATTCCAATTTAACATTTTGTCGGTCAGTCAGTCTGCGCCCGGCGAGTTTCCCGTGGTGCAGTTTTCAATCACCGACCCGACCAACGGTGATGCGCCTTACAGTCTGGCCGGTCTTAACTGGAATGGTAGTGGTGGGAACAGTCGACTGAATGTACTGCTGGCCTGGAATACGCTTGATTACGCCAATAACGAAGCCGGACGCGCCCCGGCAACCGCCGCGTCGTTTAACGCTTTAAACGCAACCGATAATGGTGATGGCAGCTACACTGTCACCTCAACTATCGCTATTCCACCTTCCATGACCGGATCCGGAGCAGTGGCTCTAGAGGGTCGAGCGGCAGGAGATTTGGATGGTGATGGCAGTTACACCGATCGCATTCCGATCACCGGAGCAGTGTCTTACTTTGCCATCACCGACTCCAGCCCGGAACCTCGCCGCGAAGTAGTCGATTCCAGCAAGTGTCAAAACTGTCATGGCGAACGAGATGGTCTATCTTTTCATGGCGGCAGTCGAACCGATAACGTGCAGCTGTGCGTGATGTGTCATAACCCGAACAACACCGACCTGGCCATGCGTCCCACCGATCCAGACGCCACCGACAATGAAAGCAACAGCGCTGCTGCCGATGGACTGGAAGAGCGAACCATTGACTTTAAACAGCTAATCCACGCGATTCACGGTGCCAATAAAAAAGAGCAACCCTTTGTGGTTTACGGCTTTAGAAATTCTGTACACGATTACAGCGACGCGCATTTTCCGAACGACAGTGCCAACTGCCTCGCCTGTCACAATGCAGCCAGTCTGTCCTTGCCGTTAAAGTCCTACTTGCTCGGCTCTACCATCGACTCTCAGGCTACCGTTAACACGTCGTCACCCTTTGGTTCGTCCGATTTGGTTCCAGCCATGGCGGCAACCGATCACAGCGACGATGAAAATATCAGCCCAACCGCGGCAGCTTGTGCTTCCTGCCACGATTCATCACTGGCACAAAGCCATATGATGCAAAACGGCGCAGCTTTTAACGCGCTACAAGGTGAACTGGATGCCGGCGTGTTTGTTGAAACCTGTGCGGTATGCCACGGTCCCGGAAGAAGCGCTGACATTGAACAGGTACACAGGCTGAAGGAACCACAATAATATGCGCGATCGGTTTGTGAGCCACACGCTGCTGCCGGGACTGGTTTGGCTGGCGATATTAATCGACTTAATATCCTTGAGTGTTAGCGCCAGCGATATCGATCCAGCATTGGCTCAATCACGCCCCGATCCCGATTTCGCCAAAGCGGTACTGACGGATAAAGGCAGCGACGGCTGTTTGCGATGTCATGAAGACGACGAGGCAGTGAATGTGATGGCCATATTCCAATCGCCCCATGGCTTCGCCAATAATCCAAGTTCTCCGTTTGCCAACGATCATTGTGAGTCCTGCCATGGTCCTGGCTCGGAGCACAGTAAACGCGTGCGCCGAGGTGAAACACGACCGGCAATGCTCAGTTTTTCGGTACATCAGCTGGCAGCCATTACGCAAAGCAATCAGCAATGCCAGACTTGCCACGCCGGCCAGCTAAACCAGTGGCACAGCAGTGAACATCAAGCCGCTGATCTGCAATGCACTCAATGCCACAGTGTCCATGTAAAAAAAGATCCCATCTTAAACCGGCAAACTCAGGCGGCGGTATGCACCCAATGTCATAGTCAGCAACGTAGCGATAGCCTCAAGCTTTCGCACCATCCCTTTAGCAATGGCGAAGTAACTTGCAGTGACTGCCATTCAGCACACCAGTCGGTAAACGAATATTCACTCAAACAGTTCACCGTTAATCAAAACTGCACTCAGTGCCACGCCGAAAAACGCGGCCCGTTTTTGTGGGAGCACGCTCCGGCCAGTGAAGACTGCAGTAGCTGTCATACGGCACATGGGTCGATGCATCCGGCACTGTTAAAACGTAGAGCACCACTGCTATGCCAGCAATGCCACAACGCCAGCGATCACTCTTCACGGGCACTGACTGCAACCGACCTGGCAGCGCAACGAGCGGAAATATTTTTACTGGCGAACAGTTGTACCAACTGCCATAGCCACGTGCATGGCTCAAACCATCCCTTGGGGCAATACTTGAATCGATGATCCCATGAAACTGACTGAATACTGTCAAATTACACTTCTTCTGTTTGGCCTGGGCAGTTTGCCTACTTTTGCCGAACCACAACATTCAAAAGCAACAAATTCAAGCACGGACGAAGACAATACCACTGAATCCAACTGCCAGCCTTGTGAGCAGTATGTCACCAACCATTTTAACTACGCCATGGGATTGGCCTGGCTTAACGCCGAACAAGCCTATAATCATCCCGAGCTGGATTACTCCCCTGGATTTAATATTCAGGGAAGGCTGGATTTACGCTACTGGCAAGATAAAGAAACGCTTACCCAGTTAAGCTGGGACTATTGGGATCAGGATGCACAACAAATTAAATTCGTCCATCAAAAGCCCGGTACTTTTCGCCTATTAACGGAAGGTATTTGGAGTGGGAATCACTACGACAACAAGCCCTCAACTTACTTCCAAAACATTAGCGGCTGGCAAATTAGCTTACCCTCAAATTGGGTATTGCTTGAGTCAACAGAAGGATTAGCTGCCAACCTTGTGACACCGCAAACAATCGACAGCAAGATTCAGCGTCGCCGACTTCTACTGCAACTCGATTATCAGCAACCCAGTGACTGGCAATCGGGAATGAACCTTAGCAGCCAACAGGTGAAGTCGCTGCGCATGACGATGGCGAGTTTGCTTACCAGCGCTACTAGTATCCCGCTGATCAGCGACTATACCACCGACAGCCTCTCGACTTATTTGACCTACCAACAAACTGAATGGCAGCTCCGAGGCGAGTACAGCATCGCATTATTTCAAAATAGGTTTACCGCAACCGAGTGGCAGAACCCGTTTATTGGTCCAGCGGGATATCCCTTGCATTTACAATACAGTCAACCACCGGATAACAAGTTTCATCAATTCAGTCTGCTGTATGCTCACCGATTTGATCATCGACGCTCGCTGTCTGTAACTGCGGCACAAGGCGAAGGAAAACAGCATGATACCCACCCCTTGTTTAACGACGGTTCCGTGTTCGATTCAGGAGCAAGCGCAGGTGCCCAATTCGCAGGACAGGTAAAAACCCGAAATATTCGATCCCATTTTACCCAAGGCTTTGCATGGCCAATGAAGTTGCACTATCACTTCAATCTGGACGAAAGAGAGAATCAATCGACCTCGATGTACTATTCAACATTGGCAGACATGGATACGATAACTCGCTGGGAACAATTTACCCTGTTAAACCGTGGCTCCTTTGACTACCGAAGAGCACAGCACAAACTGCGATACAGCTGGCGAATAAAACCCT
Source organism: Kangiellaceae bacterium (assembly GCA_041589565.1). Lineage (GTDB taxonomy): Bacteria > Pseudomonadota > Gammaproteobacteria > Enterobacterales > Kangiellaceae > Pleionea. The sequence continues at coordinate 4,206 of JBFHVL010000095.1, forward strand.
GGCTAAAATTGCAAACTCGACATGAGCTGGAAAACTATAAACGCCAACAAAAACAAATTGAATCGGATGAGAAAAAGCATAAATTTAATATTCAGGTCACACCATTATCAACCTTCAACGCATCGTTGCAGCTTGGCTACGTGTCACGCGATGGTAATTTCAACGACATTTTAGTCACGCTGGATCCAACCCTGGAACAACACAGTTTGCTTAGTCGTTTTCACGCCAGTCAGTTCGACCGTCGATGGCAGCAGCTTCGTTTACAGTTTAACCCTTCTCTCGATAGCACATTAAGTTGGGAAACGCGCTGGCAGAACGATCACTACCCCAATGCAAATCAAGGAGTTGAGAGTGCCCAACATAAAACTCAACACTTGGACTTTACTAAAATGGTCAGTGACAACAATAGCTTCGGCTTTTTTCTCAGTCATGAGCAAAGTAAAGCGACTCAGCTGGGGGGTGAAACCTCGTTAAACTCGGCATGGCAAAGTCACTTACACGATCACATCGTTAGCCTGGGGGCACATTGGAGTTTTCAACCTAAAGACGACCGCTGGCAACATCGAGTAACCGTGTTAAACAGTCAGTTCAAAGGAGAACAACAAACCCATACCATTTTAAATGAAGCGCCTTTTCCACTACTAAAACGCCAGTTTTTCCGCCTTGATTTAAATTCAGACTTTCAAATTAATACTCGCTTGAAACTAAAGCTTATGTATCGTTATGAACGACAGAACAATCGAAACTGGCAGGACGATTTAATGACCGTCGATAACGTCTCTCGTTTACTACCAGCGACACTCTTAGCACCGGATTACAAAATCCATCTAGTGATACTACAAGCGGAATTTTCACTGGAATAAACCTCACCATGAACCAAAAAGCGAATGAGCATTTTGCCGAATCGATTCCCCCGCTGTATCAACAAACCTCGCAACAGGTGCTAGAGAATTTAAAAAGCTCTACCAAAGGACTTGATGAACATCAGGTGTATGAACGATTAACAGCATATGGCCGTAATCAATTTGACAAAGTGAAAATCAAACCGGCCTATTTGCGCTTTGCTGCTCAGTTTCACAATATTCTAATATACATACTGCTGGGATCGGCATTAATCACGTTATTTCTTGAACACTGGATAGATGCTTTAGTGATCGGTGCAGTGGTCATCGCTAATGCAATCATTGGTTTTATTCAAGAAGGTAAAGCCGAGCAAGCGATGAACGCGATGCGCCAGCTACTGTCGCATAAAGCTTCGGTAATTAGATCGGGCGAACGACAAACCATCAGTGCCGAACTACTGGTGCCGGGAGATATTGTGATCCTGGAAGCCGGTGATCGTATACCCGCCGACTTGCGACTGATCGAAAGCTATTCGTTACAAACCCAGGAAGCTATTCTCACCGGCGAATCTATGCCAGTACTAAAGCAAACGACTCCACTGACCAAAACGGCAATTCTTGCCGATCAATCCTGTATGGGGTTTGCGGGAACATTGGTATCGTCAGGTCAAGGTAAAGGCGTTGTGACTGCTACCGGTATGAACAGCGAAGTGGGCAAAATCAGCCATTTGTTGTTGGACATTGAAGTACTCGAAACACCTTTGGTGCAGCAAATGAAAGTGTTTGCTCGTTGGCTCACGGCTATGATCCTCACCATAGCAGGACTCATCTTGATTTACGGACACTTCGTACTGCAATACCCATTTGACCAAATGTTCATTGCCGTCGTTGGCCTGTCGGTTGCTGCCATTCCCGAAGGCTTACCCGCTGTACTTACCATTACTCTTGCCATTGGTGTTCGCAAAATGGCGGCACAAAACGCCATTGTTCGACGATTACCTGCGATAGAGGCCGTTGGCACCATTGATGTTATTTGCACAGATAAAACGGGCACTCTCACAAGTAACGAAATGATGGTCGCGACCTTACGTACCACTAATCATACTTTTCAAGTGACTGGACATGGCTATCAACCCGATGGGGACATTGTACTGAACGGTGTTCATGCGGCTCTACAAGACCACCACTCACTCGCGCTGCTGGTGAGAGCTGGCTGCTTATGCAACGATGCCAAGTTAAGTAATCAAAACGGAAACTGGATCGTCGAGGGCGATCCTATGGAAGGCGCTCTACATGCTCTCGGTCTAAAAACGAACTTAAGCTTTATTGAGTGGCAAAGAACCGACACCATCCCTTTTGACGCCGGACGACGGTATATGGCGACACTCAATCATGATCACCAACACCATACCGCAATCTACGTTAAAGGAGCTCCAGAGCAAGTTATCGCAATGTGTAGCAGCCAGACCGATGCATCTGGCACAGCACAAGCGCTCGACACTCAATTTTGGTTGGAACAGGCTCATCAAATCGCTGCAACAGGTCAACGAGTGCTGGCTCTGGCATGGCTTCCGACAGATGATTCACATACAGTACTTTCGGACGATGAACTACAAGGAAAGCTGTCGCTGTTGGGTCTGGTTGGTCTTATCGATCCTCCCAAACCTGAAGCGATCGCAGCAGTTAAAGAATGTTTCGAGGCTGGTATTCAGGTAAAAATGATCACAGGTGATCATGGTGCAACCGCAACGGCAATTGGCCATCAGATCGGACTATCCAATAGCAGTAAAGTCATCACAGGAGCTGAGCTCGATCAGATGGATCAACCTACATTGATCACCGAAATTGAACGCTGCAATATTTTTGCAAGAACAACACCTGAACATAAATTGCGTCTGGTCACAACATTACAATCTCTAAATCATCGAGTCGCCATGACCGGCGACGGTGTCAATGATGCGCCTGCTTTAAAGCGAGCTCATGCTGGAATTGCAATGGGAAAGAAAGGCAGCGATGTAACAAAAGAGTCAGCAGAGTTAGTCCTTGTGGATGATAACTTTGCTACGATCGTTGCTGCCATTCGGCAGGGGCGAACCGTCTACGATAATCTAAAAAAAGTGATCAGTTGGACTTTACCTACCAATGCAGGTGAAGCCATGACTATCGTAGTTGCCTTGCTCGCAGGAATGACGCTACCCATCACACCGGTGCAAATTTTATGGATTAACTTGATCACCGCAATCACCTTGGGTATCGCCTTGGCTTTTGAACCCACCGAAGCCAATACTATGAAACGACCTCCAAGACATCATAAAGAAGCTTTACTCGACGCTCATTTAACTTGGCATATGGTATTTGTTGCTGTGATCTTTTTAAGTGCTGTGTTTGGCATTTTTAACTACGCCATACAAGCAGGAAAAACCATTGAATATGCTCAGACAATGGCAATGAACACTTTAGTTGTATTGGAAATTTTTCACTTGTTTTTTATTCGCAATATCCACGGCACCTCAATAAACTGGCAAGCCATCAAAGGCACCCCGATCATTTGGTTTACAGTGATTACTATTATGCTGGCACAACTGGCCATTACATATATACCTCTGTTTCACTCCGTTTTTCACACAGAAGCCATTCAATTGAATGATGGATTATTAATTATAATGATAGGTGTTATTGCTTTTGCCATTATGGAACTGGAAAAACAGCTGCGATTGATGATTAGACGGGTAAATCGCCTTGTGTGAAACAACCAGCATTATGTTTTTCCCATACGCCAGCGACAAAAAAGCCCGGCTAACCGGGCTTTTCTATTTTTTTTGACCAAAGCTCACTAGTTCAATGGGCAGCCTTGTTCATTTAAGTCCACAAGGTTTTGAATCAATACGCCGTAGTTATCGCTATCGAAACTGGTTTGGAAGGCTTCGATCACTGAATTTGGTGTCAAATCGTAACTTACACCACCATTCGAAGAGTTTAAGTAAGCCGCTACTGCATGACGTGCAGCCATATTCACCTGACCACCGGTCGCATTTAAAGCTTCCAGCAGGGTTGGCTCATAAACCGTACCTTGTCGCTTAATGCGAATTTCGATAGAACGGCCAAATACTTCATAAAAAGTTGTGTTCAAATCAACTGGCCAGGAGTCAAAGTGTTGATCTTGCTTCCAGTATCCGGGCGTGCAGCCTTCGCCACCACTTGGGATCTCTTCACAGTAACCCCAGGCGTTGTCAGTCGCGCTGCGAGTTTCTTCGGTATATAAAACGGTAGAATCAACACGCGCAACGTTTTCAATATAACCTTCTACGCCATCACAGAACCCTAAATCTTCGTAAGTAAATACTCGCTCAGGGTATTCAGTTTCACTGTGAGGCAAATTCTCCAGTGGCTCTTCAATAGCCAACATAGGATCGGTTAAAACGATGTTGTACAAACCACCTGCCTTGCCAGGGCACTTGGTTACAGTAAAGCGGAAGTGCGCCGAACCAGTAATCAGAACCGCTTCAGCCTGATCGTTAGCATCGTACCAGGTCGTGCCATCATTACTGATTTCTTTCTTCAAGCAAATTTCAAAGTCGGCGAGCGCGGCGTTGGAATAAAACAGGCCCGATAAAGCCAATACAAACAGTTGTGCAATGGTAGGAAATACCTTTTTCATGTTCGTCCCTCTAACTTATTCATAACAAATTAACGACGGTACAGTGAGATCGATGTCACACTTACCGATTTAGAATCACAATTATAGATAATTGTGAAAATAATGCATTACATTTTATTGCTTTCTACCGATATTCCCAAAGTTTAGAGCTTCTCCATTTGTTTATTCCAAAAAACAATAAAGCTATAAAAGAGTGCCTGGATGAGGTAGGTGCAAGCACACTAGGATGAACAAGCAGCCAATTAGACTCCCCGTCTTATATTGAAACTATCATTATTTCAGCCATACTAATTAACAAATAAGAAAGTAGGATCAATTATGCGATTTGACATCGAATGGAAAACCAATGGGGCCATTATTACCTTCAATGGGCAGGCAAAATCTGGCGACCTACTCGAAGCTAACTTTCAATTGTACAAAAGTGAAGATTATGACCAGTGTGACTGGACCTTGTGGGATATGAGCGAGGTTCAGGATTTTGACATTTCGCCGCGCGAAGCAAAATACTCAGCCGTTACCGATAATGCCACGGCATCACTCTCTAAATTGTCAAAAGTCATCCTGATTGCTAAAAAACAGGAGATCATCGAAACCTTCTGGGAGTATGCCTCTGTTATGCGTCACATGGGCAACACTTGGGAGTTCAAAGTTTTTCCAGATTTATTATCTGCAACCCAGTGGTTAAAAGCACCCTGATTGATAGTTCGAACCGCTAAATACTGCCGAAGAACCAACTGAGTATTACTCAAAGATGACTGTTTAGCTGCTGGTGAAGTTAATTTCCCCAAGTGGCGGCTTAGGAGTTATGATAAAAATAATTACTTATAGAGCTAATCCTATTGTATGCACACCCTTACTTATATCAGTCAGTATCAAGGAGCTAAAGACGACTTTGCCAACTGTCTGAGTGAAATCTACCGAGCTTCACAGCGCAATAATCCCAAGCTCATGATAACCGGCGTATTGCTCTACAATAACGACTGTTTTTTACAGACGTTAGAAGGCGAGAAAGACACTATTGAACAACTTTTCGATAAGATTACCAGTGATCCGCGCCACAACCAGGTAAGACTACTCTTCTCTAACGTCATTCGTCAGCGAAGCTATCCCAATTGGAATATGCAACCTATTAACCTATCGTCTCCCGAGCTGTTTAATCGTAAAAACGTTTTCGCGTTAACTCAATTTATCGCCAGTAATATAGAGCTCGACAACTCCAGTTATCATGCATTGCTTTCTCAACTGTTGAATGATCCTAACATTGATAGAGTATTAGCTGAAATATCGCTAGCATACGACCAACCCTCATAGCTTCGCGCTGAGTTCGCAGGCTTAGGTGTTACCGAGCGATCAGTGGTCGGCTCATTACGTAATGATTCCCACACACATGATTTGCATTTGCTGACCTATATCAATAAACCATTTTCTCCAAAACTTATAATTGAGACTGGATAACTGCGATTCTTGGCTCAGTATGATCACGCTCAACTCAGTTTTAGTGGTAGTCGACCTGCAGCAGGATACTCATCCGGCTTTATCACGCGCACTGACCTTAGCGGAAAAAGCTCGCTGCTCTCTAACCCTTGTTTGTTGTATTCACAGCAATATCGAAGAGCTGCCACCTCTGGTATCGGATGCCGAACAACGCGAATTAAAACAACAGTCGATCAACTACTATCTCGAACAGTTAAAAGCACTCTACCATCATCCGTCAAACGAAATGTTTTCGTTAAATTACGAGGTTATTTGCAACGCTAGTGTCAGTCGCGGGCTAATAGATTACCTCCGTGAGCATAAGTTTGATTTAGTCATCAAAACTGTGCATGAACATACCCATCGAAAAATTAATCGCATGACACCAACCGACTGGCAATTAATGCGCGAACCTAATACTCCCATATTATTGGTTCGAGAAAACCGATGGCCAAATCGCTCAAATATTCTAGGCGCGATTGATATACAAGCAAAGGATAAACCTCACCAACAGCTAAATACCAGAATCATTGATTACAGTATATACCTGTCAAAGCTGCTCGAAGCGAAACCTCATGTTGTAAGCGTTTTTCCTTGGCCGCTGATTGAATTACGACAATTCAAACACCTATTTGATGAGGAAGGTTATTACAAAGAAGGTAAACGCATTCATAAAAAACTGCTTATTAATTTTGTGAAATCCTATTCTTTCGGTGAGGAACAAATTCATATTGCGGAGGGATTAAAACCCCACGAGACCTTGCCAGCTATTGTTAGAGCAACTCAATCTCAACTGATTATTCTTGGTACTGTCGGCCGCAAAGGGCTAGCGGGTGTGCTGCTGGGAAATACCGCAGAGCATATTCTTGACAATTTGCAGTGTGAAGTTCTTGCAGTGAAAAATTGATAGTCAAATAACACCAATGCAAAGGAATAACAATCTCATTAATGCAGCCCTAATTAATGATCTTGAACACACTGTGTTTTATGTTTATCGCGCTATCGAAATAAAAACTAAAATTGTTTTCAAGTATCTCAAACCCTCTCAGAGTTTTTGAACTAATTCTAATAATTACTCCTTTGTTCATTGCGTTGTTAATTGAGGTGTTTATGCGATACATTCTTTCAATTTGTTGTCTTATGATGTCCGTTTTTAGTTTCGCCGATTCACACAGCGAAAATTGTGAGCTTTACCCTCTCACATTACCCATTGAGTTATTCAGCAACCATCCCTCATCGCCGGTGTTCGAACATATTCCACTTGGCACAGGACCGGGAAATTACTCCTGGCTAACCTGGGATGAAGCTAATGACGCTCCCAGTCTGGCCTTAAGTTTGATACCTCCCGGAAATAGCGAAACTTATATCAACCCGAATGATCCCAATGATCATTTGGTTTCTATTGGCGACTGGGTTCAGGGTCGTCCCGGCGTTAAAAATAGCCGAGATATTAGAGACAACTTAACTGCACTGCTTGGACGCAATATTCGCATTCCAGCATGGGATATAACCGAGGGACAAGGTAGTCAATTTGATTATCAGGTTGCTGACTTTATTGAAATCGAACTCACCGATTTTAAATTAACTGGCAAAGGGTGGATCAGTTTTATCTTTAAAGGTCCTTCAGAATGTGAGAGTCAATCCAACACGCCTCCGGTCGCAGAAAATTTACAGCTTGAAACCATAGAATCGACAGGTTTAAACATTACCGTCGTGGCTACCGATGCAGATAATGATCCGCTCACTTATATTATTGTGACCCAACCCCAGAACGGAACACTCACCGGAACAGGCCCCGATTATGTATATACACCGAATCCCGGCTTTATTGGCAGCGATAGTTTTTCGTTTAAAGCCAATGATGGTACCGATGATTCAAACATCGCCACTGCAACTATCAATGTATTGCCGGACGATTCAAATTCGCCGCCGATTGCGCAGGATCTGGAAATATCAGGTTTAGAAGGCACACAAATTGATCTTACGGTTATCGCTACGGATGCCGACAATGATCCTCTCACCTATCGTATTGTGACGCCGCCTCAAAATGGTGAGCTGATTGGTGATGGGCCCGACTATATTTACATTCCCAATAATGGTTTTACTGGAATCGATAGCTTTTCTTTTGTAGCCAGTGATAGGATAGACGATTCCAACGAAGCTATCGCAGTC
>JBFHVL010000096.1:0-12350 GCA_041589565.1 Kangiellaceae bacterium
CGAGAGTAGGTCATCGCCAGGCATTTAATTAAAAAGAAAGCTCATCCGATTGGATGAGCTTTTTTTTTGCTTAACGTTTCGGGTTGATTGCTAAAGTAATCGCAGACTTCAAACTCCATCGCAAATCAGAAACCATTGGCCTAAGCCCATTTAGTGCTAAGCTGTAGAACATCTAACAGTTAAAACATAATCAACTATGTGCAGTATACTCGATCAATCTAACTCGACTTTCGCTTTTTCAATCTGTGAGTTTGGATAACACCCCAATACTTTCAGGAATTGACAATAATGATCTGCCATTTTAAGTGAGTTATGCACTCGAATATCTTCGATATGTCCTTCTAAATCCACATAAAACATTTCTTCCCAAGGCTTTTCGGGAACTGGTCGAGATTGTAGTTTAGTTAACACAATGTCATTCGATTTAAACTGATTCAATACGCTTACCAGGGCTCCTGGTTCTTGTCGAGTGGCGAAAAGAATGGAAGTTTTACAGGGAACTTCAACAGGAACAGTGATCGGTTCTTTTGAGATTAATATGAAGCGAGTAAAGTTTTTTCGCTGGTTAGAGCTTCCTTTATGAATTACTTTTAACGAATAAAGCTGTGCTGCAAATTCATTGGCAATAGCTACTAAACCATCCTCATTAGACCTTAAAACCTTTTCTATTGCAGCCGCACTGCTGGAGCAATATTCTATCTCCCAGTTGGGGTGTTTTATTAACAGTTCATTGCATTGGGTAATTGCCTGGGGGTGGCCGAAAATTTTTCTTATAGTTTCCAGACTCTCATTTTTTCCAACCAGACAATGATTAACCGCCAGTATTTCTTCTCCAATAATATGAATACCTGAACCTTGCAGTAAGTCGTAGACATCAAGAATTGAACCTGAAGTTGTGTTTTCGAGTGGCAATATACCCATATCCATTTCGTCGGTTTTAACTGAGTCAACAATTTGGCGAAAAGAAGGGTAACCAAACGGAGTAACATTAATCCCAAAGGCTGAGCTATGCTGAAGAAGCGCCTGGTGACTGTAAGAGCCGGGTTCTCCAAGAAACGCGATGCGTGATCTTTGTTTAATTGAGAAACCCATTTTCATTCGATATTGCTGTTTAACGGATTGCTCAATAATTAGATCAAAAAGTTGATGGACAAAGTGTGGGTTTAGCCCAAGCGATTTCGCCAAATCCAGCTTCTTTTCGATTAGCACCTTTTCTCGATCAAGATCTCGTGTCGGTGAACCGGTTATTAATTTGTGTTCGCCGACTTTTTCGCAGAGTTGATTTCTTTTTGATAAGAGATTAATTAAGTTGATATCAATATGGTCAATTTCTTGCCTGAGTTGATCTAAAGCTTCATCTGATAGCATGTTTTTTCCTCTCAAAAAAAAACCTCCGCGAGGGAGGTTTCTTAAAGCTGAACGTTTGCCTCCCGTCATTTCAGGATAAAAACGAAATAAGAAAAGCGAGTTGAATTAATCATGTACTTAACGGTAAGACTTAGAATAAATGAAGTCAATAAAAAAGCCCGGCTTGACGCCGGGCGCACCATAACTCAATGGAATAAAGTTGTAACAACCAAGACTGGGAAACCTTTTTGAAGATACAAAACTGAGTCTCTAAATAGACTTGATTCTGTAGCCGTAGGAAAGGACCCCAGTCTCAGTATAGTTTAAATTTGAAACTGTCAAATTTTGTGGAAGTCTGTAGCTAACTATAAAAGAAACAAAGAGTTACTGGTATTTTTTCATCTCAAAGCTGTGTTAATAGCAGGGATAAGATATAAAAATTAACATTTTTATTTTAAAGTATTATTAAAAATAGGGGGTAAACGGACTGTTTTCTCTATTTGGCTCAACAGGCTCTTAGTGAATATTTCGACGGCTCTATCAGCAACACTTCAGGACATTGCAGGTTGAGTATAGACACCTTTTAACTTTTCAATATAAAAGGTGTCTGGCGTATGGATCGCGACTCAATCGAATAAAACAATAAGCTAGAACGACAAACTTTTTAAGAGCTCGTCATCAACCAGAGTGGGTAAAGTCACTTTGAGCTTAGGTGTTCTAGCCATTTCGCGCTTGATTGCAAAGTTGGCTTCTTCATTTCGCGCCCAGCTGCGTCTCGCGATACCATTGTTCACGTCAAACAACAGCATAGATTTGAGACGACGCTCCGCACTTTCACTGCCATCGAGTAACATACCAAATCCGCCATTAATGACTTCTCCCCAACCAACACCTCCACCATTGTGGATCGATACCCAAGTAGCGCCTCGGAAACTGTCACCGATGACATTATGAATTGCCATGTCGGCAGTAAAACGGCTACCGTCGTATATGTTTGAGGTTTCTCGGAAAGGCGAATCAGTGCCACTTACATCGTGGTGATCCCGGCCCAATACCACAGGGCCAATTTCACCACGACTAATAGCATCGTTAAATGCTTTGGCAATTTCCATACGCCCTAGTGCATCGGCATAAAGGATTCGCGCTTGTGAACCAACAACAAGCCTATTTTGCTTGGCGTTATTAATCCAGGTGATGTTGTCCTGCATCTGTAGTTGGATCTCTTCGGGCGACTCGTCCATGATTTTATTTAAAACTTCTGAGGCTATGGCATCGGTCTTATCCAGATCTTCTGGGTTACCTGAGGTACATACCCAGCGGAAAGGGCCAAAACCGTAGTCGAAACACATTGGACCGAGAATATCCTGTACGTAGGAAGGATACTTAAAGTCGACTCCATTTTCGGCCATGACATCAGCACCTGCGCGCGATGCTTCGAGCAAAAATGCATTACCGTAATCGAAGAAGTAAGTCCCTCGAGCGGTGTGTTTGTTAACGGCAGAAGCGTGACGTCTGAGCGACTCCTGTACCTTAGTTTTAAAATTCTCGGGCTCTTCACGAATTAGACGGTTGGACTCTTCATAGCTGACGCCGACCGGATAGTAGCCACCTGACCAGGGGTTATGTAATGACGTTTGGTCTGAGCCTAAGTGAACAAAAATGTCTTTTTCATAGAAGGTTTCCCACACATCTACCACATTACCGATAAAGGCAATAGACACGACTTCTTCGTTTGCCTGCGCTTTTCTCACGCGAGCAATTAACTCGTCCATATCATCAATGAGTTCATCCACCCAGCCTTGCTGATGGCGTTTGATTGCCGCTTTGGGGTTTACTTCGGCGCACACGGTGATGCATTTAGCGATGTTGCCAGCTTTGGGTTGAGCACCACTCATTCCCCCGAGCCCTGCAGTTAGGAAAATCTTTCCTTTGGGGCTTTCATCTTTTTTGAGAACTTTTCGAAATGCATTCATTACGGTAATCGTGGTACCGTGCACGATCCCTTGAGGACCAATATACATAAACGAGCCCGCAGTCATCTGGCCATATTGAGTCACACCCAGTGCATTAAACCTTTCCCAGTCGTCGGGCTTTGAGTAGTTCGGGATCATCATGCCGTTCGTGACTACAACTCGTGGTGCATCTTCTGAAGAAGGGAAGAGTCCCATTGGGTGCCCCGAGTATAGATGTAGCGTTTGATCGCTTTCCATTTCACTCAGGTATTTCATAGTTAATAAATACTGCGCCCAGTTTTGGAATACCGCGCCGTTTCCTCCGTAAGTGATCAATTCTTCCGGGTGCTGCGCCACTGCCGGATCAAGATTGTTATCAATCATCAACATAATGGCCGCGGCTTGCTGGCATTTGGCTGGATAGTCAGAAATTGAACGGGCTTTTACTTCATAATTGGGCTTAAAGCGGTACATATAAATACGGCCAAAATCACTCAGCTCCTGCGCAAACTCCTGCGCTAATTCTGAGTGCCACTCTTTAGGGAAATAACGCAGTGCATTTCTAATGGCGAGCTGTTTTTCCTCTTTTGATAAAATGTCTTTTCGTTTTGGCGCTCGATTGGCATTAAGCGGGTAGGGGCTGGCTTTAGGCAGCTCAGCCGGAATACCTTGTTTAATTGTTTCTTGAAAATTAATTGTAGTACTCATGGTAATAGGTTCCCTCAATTACTTTTCAGCACAAACATTAAAAGCTTGTGATTTAACTAAATCAATCATCGCATCAATATCCGGTTTAAGCAGACGGTCTTCTTCTAGTTTGGCGACTTTGTCTCTTATTAAACGGAAGTTTTCTTCAATAATGTCAGAGCATGTGTTGGGCCGTCTGAACTCGATGGCTTGCGCCGCATACATAAGCTCGATTGCGAGAATTTTTTCCAGATTACCCAGAATTTGATTCAACTTTCTACTCGATATACTACCCATAGAGACATGATCTTCCTGACCCATTGAGGTGGGCACACTATCAGCAGACGGTGGGAAGCAAAGAGATTTGTTCTCTGTTACCAAAGCTGCAGTAGTGTATTGCGGAATCATCATTCCGGAGTTGAGTCCACCCGCTGTGGTGAGCAATCGGGGTAAGCCATATAAGCCCTCCAGTAACAGATAACAGCGACGATCCGAAATATTACCCAGTTCGGCTGCAGCTATGGACGCGTAATCCAGTGCCATGGCGAGTGGCTGACCGTGAAAACTTCCTCCAGAAATGGCCTCTTCGCTGCTAATCACTATTGGATTATCGGTTACCGAATTCATTTCAATTTCAGCGAGTTCTAACAGGTGTGAATAGGCGTTTCGTGATGCGCCATGCACCTGTGGAATGCAGCGCAAAGAGTAGGGGTCTTGGACTCGACCACAATTGGTATGGGAAGCCATGTTTTGCGAATCTTTAAAAAACTTTCGCATACGTGAGGCGACTTCAATATTGCCGGCAAAAGGACGAGTCGCGTGCAGTTCTTCTCTAAAAGGTGAACGGCTTCCCTGCATGCCTTCGATAGTCATTGCACCAGCAAGGTCTGCCAGGTCCAGTAAATAGCGCATTTTGGTTAGAGCAGTGATGGCATGGGCGAGGATGAACTGGGTGCCATTGATAAGCGCCAGCCCTTCCTTTGCCTGTAATTCCAATGGTTCCAGATGGTGTTCTTTTAGTGCTTGTGCTGCCGCAACTCGATTGCCATTGTGCCAAAATTCGCCTTCACCTATCAGGGGCAAAAATAGATGAGAGAGAGGAGCCAGATCACCAGAGGCTCCGACAGATCCTTGCTCGGGTACTACCGGAATAAGGTCGAGATCGATAAACGTCAACATTCTTTCTACCACTTCCAGTCGGATCCCGGAAAAGCCCTGGCTCAAAGCATGCACTTTGGTGATCAGCATCAACTTTGAAATTTCTTTTACGACGGGTTCGCCAACGCCAACAGCGTGGGTGAGTAACAAGTTCTTCTGTAGTAGGTGGGTTTCTTCAGGAGATATTTGAGTGTCACAAAGTGGTCCGAACCCTGTATTGATTCCGTAAACCGCTTTGTTTGAACTGGCCATGGCTTCAACGTTTTTACGGCTAGTATTAATTTTATTTAAGGCTTCCTGGCAAAGCTCCGCCTTAATCGTGCCCTTGGCGATACCGTTAACAATATCGAGGTTTAAGTGGTCGATACCGTATTTGAAGGTCATGTTAGCTTCGTTATGGTGATTATGATTCATAGCTCTGTCTTAACTGGTCGAAATATTGATAAAAGTTTAGTGGGATTATTACCCAATTTTAGGCTGAGTATACCTTTTTTGCTTGTATATACAAGCAAAAAACGACGACAAATTTAAAGAAAAGCACTTGTCTAAAACTGGCTTAAAAGGGGCAGGCCGAACAACATAGGCCTGCACGAAATCGAAGTGAAAGTTGTATGTATGAAGTTTCCTAACTGCTAACAGGTGTAAACTTGCTTCCCAGTCGATATCTTTTGCCTGGGTGATAAAGCTTGGCATAACTCACCGCATGCTCGAAACTCCAGGTTATTCGAGTAAGCAGGAGTACCGCTTCGTCTTCTTCCAGACTGAGTAAGTTGTAATACTGTTTCTCAGGAACCATGGCTTCAATTATATGCTCGGCTTCGGTTACTGGCGCAATTCGAGTGAGATACTCATTAGGCGTTATGGTTTTAAAATCTTGTTGTAGGTAATCCTGAGCTATTTTGGGGTTAATAAAGCGTTCCTCCACTTGCACTGGCTCATCATCTTGATAGTGGACAATGATGGAGTGATAAAGATGATCTCCCTCATTAAGCTGGAACAACTCACGATGGGCAATGGTAGCAGGGATCCGACTCATTTCGATCAGCTGCGCTCTGTGAGTAAACCCTTGCTCAGTAATTTCGGTTTTAATGTTTTTAATTTCTAGCAGTGAGCTTTGGTGTTTCTCCTCTGCGACAAAAGACCCCTTGCCACGAACGCGCACCAAAATACCTTCGGCATCCAACTCTTCCAGCGCTCTACGAGCGGTCATTCGACTAACCTGGCAAAGTTTAACCAGTTCATTTTCTGAAGGCACCTGCTGACCAGCTTTCCACTGTCCGTTGCGGATACCATCCATGATATGACGTTTAACTCTTAGATAACGTGATTCCGATTTTTGCATTTTGCTCAACTGAATTGTATAGACAAGAAATGATACTTTTTATCGTATAAAATAGAGGTTAGTGAAGCAATCGAAATTGGCCGTACTATGCATTATTACCAAACGGAAGGCGCGTTTTCTGTCGAAGACAGTGAATTTGTCACACAAATTGAGCAACATAGGTTCCCCGGGGACGACTTTGATCATAAGGCCCATGTTCGGTTGGCCGCCTGTTATTTTTGGCGCTATGGATTTGAGCAAGGCCTAAATAATACTCTGGAAACAATTAAAAGCTTTGCGAGATCTTTAGGGGCTCCCGAAAAGTTTCATGCGACGGTAACCTACGCCTGTTTCCGTATCATTGCTGAGACTTTGTTGGCCGTTCCAGAAATTAAAGATTGGAAGTCAGCCGAGCCTCTGCTTGCTTCTTTTTGTCGCAATGGTAAACCCAGGGTCAGCCAATATTACAGCGACTTTCTACTGTCCACCGAAGCAGCTAAGCAGAACTGGTTACTGCCAGATAAAGCATCATTTGAGTCAGACGAGGCCTTCCGGGTAGCAAGCTTTGAATGGCGTGAGGGGCGTGTGCCACTAGTGATTAGCATGCCACACAACGGCACCTGCATCCCCAGTGAAATCGCAATGACCATGACGCCCGAGGCATTGCAGGTAAAAGACACTGATTGGTATTTACGAGTGCTTTACAATTTTGCAGTTGAGCAAGGCTGTTATGTAATCTGCCCTCAGTATTCTCGCTATGTGATTGACCTTAATCGTCCGAGCACTGGCGAAGTGCTTTATCCCGGAGCCAACAATACAGAGCTTTGTCCTACCTCTACCTTTAAATTCGAGCCAATGTATCAGGAAGGAAAGGAGCCCGATCAGGAAGAAGTAGCCCGTCGAATTGATCGTTACTGGCTTCCATATCACTCGCACCTTCAAAGCCAGTTAGAGTTTATAAAGCAGCAGTATGGTAAAGTCGTGCTGCTGGAAGCCCACTCCATAGCGTCTCAGGTACCGAGGTTTTTTGAGGGAGTTTTACCTGAGTTTAATTTTGGCACCAACGGTGGTCTCAGTTGTGGAGCTGATTTTTTGCAGATGTTAAAGGCGTTCGATACTGGAAGCTATGCCAAGGTCGTGGATGCCCGTTTTAAAGGCGGCTATTTAACGCGTCGGTTTGGCCTGCCAGATAATGGAGTGCATGCTATACAACTGGAATTGTCTCAGGCAACTTACATGAATGAAAACACGCTAGAATATGCGCCAGAAAAGGCGCAACAAGTACAACCAGTGTTAAAACGCTTAATTGAAGCAATCGAATGTACAATTTAGCTGTGCAAAACACGCATTTTTTGATTATGCTTAAGATATCTCATTAAGGAAGGTGATTGTCGTTGTCCCATTTAAAGCGAGTTAAAGTATTGTCTGATCAGCTCGAAGTCGGCATGTTTGTTTCTGATGTCGATCGGGACTGGAGCGATACTAATTTTCTGCTTCAGGGCTTTTCTATTGAGGATGAAGAAGATATTGCGGCGGTAAAAAGTCAGTGTGAGTTTGTTTATGTCGACTTTCCTAACGAAGCGTTTTACAAGCAATTCCTAGCCAAGAACACAGCCTCTCCAACATTAAAGAAAAAGTTCGAAGAGGACTTGAAAGATCAGCAAGAGCTGTTGCAGGAAGTTAAAACTGCCGCGAAAACTTTCAAACGTTCAAAGACCATCATGAAAGGCGTACTCGATCGCATTATGCTAGGAGAGGACTTTGAAATTACTCAGGTCCGTGAAAATGTAAAAGAGTGCGTCCAGAGCATAGTGCGTAATGAAAATGCAATGCTTATGATGACTCTAATCAAGCAGAAAGACGACTATACAGCTGAGCACTGTTTAAATGTCGGTATTTTAAGCATCGCCTTCGCTAAGTTTTTAGGTTTTGACACTGAGCAGTTGGAAGATATTGGTATTGCAGGCATGCTGCATGATATAGGCAAAGTTAAAGTGCCATTAAATATCCTTAATAAGCCAGGAAAGTTAACTGACGAAGAAATGGCGATTATGAAGAGCCATGCTCAATTGGGGTACGATATTTTACTCAGTAAGAAAGATGTTACGCCGACCGCAATTGATGTTGCTTACTCTCATCACGAAAGACTCGGTGGTCAAGGCTATCCTCGTGGGTTAACGGATGAGCAAATTTCAAAGCATTCACGTATTGTTTCAATTGTGGATACATTTGATGCTATTACTTCAGATCGGTGTTATGACGGTTCTCGCGGTATCATGGATGCCTACAAAATATTAATGGAAGGGCGTGACAGTCACTTCGATTCATCGTTGGTTACTAAGTTTATCGAGTGGCGAGGAATCTATCCTCCCGGCTCTATTGTAGAAATGGATAATGGTGAAGTGGGCATCGTTGTCGCGACAAATCCCAGGTATAAATTGCGGCCAAAAGTATTGATGGTGCTTGATGAATTGAAACAAAAAAGGAAAGCCGAGCGAATTATTGACATGTCAAAGCTTGATTTAGACGCAACTGCCCATACATATCGGATCAGTAAAGTTGCGCCTAATAAGTCATATGGCATCGATCTGCAGGTTTATGTGGATCGAGGTCTTCAAATTTCATCGGTATAGTCATGTCATTACAAAATCACCTAGATCGCCTTAAACAGTTGTTAAGCGACGAAGATCGAGTTTTATTTGAGCAGTTAAATCAACGAATTAAACAACTGAATGGTGACTTTTCGTCCTTAACTCAGCAGGAGCGTGACTTTGTTGCGCAAATGGAACAAAAGTACGGTGATCAAATCAGAGCCATGGCGGTAGAGCATGTCGAAGAAGTAGTGGCCGATGAGCCGGAAGAGCGACAAAAAGTTATCAAAGACGAGTTTCCTTTGCTTAAAACCGAATTTGCAGAATACGTAAAAGACATGCTACTGCGCGAATTACAAGAAGAGCATCGAGATTTAAAGTCGGCAGTATCTTACGCCTACGAAACCAAGTGGTTACCTCAGGAATTACGAAATCCAGATGTGTGCGAAACCCTGTTCGAACGATTTTTTTCCGATATTGAGAAGGCCAATCAATGGCGCTATGAATTTCAGGGACAAAAAACGGACACCAGCAATAAAACCATGGCTGTCGGGCTTACATGGTTTATGTATGTGTACCAGTTGAAACAGTGGGTAGATAAGTATCAATAAGGGCCAAGCTCTGCTACTTGGCGCTATATTTTTCCATTATATGATTTGAACTGTTTTTCTAGCCTTGCGGTATCGGACATGCAAGGCCGTTAGCTTGGTTTAACTGAAAAGGTAAATCAGTACCAACGCAATCAGAATAACAATGCCCATACGAACTCCTTGTTTTTACTAAATGTGGCTTTTTGTTCCTAAATTGAACCATCATTCAATCACAAGGCAGCGTTGATCTTCAAGCAGCAGGACTGGTGATATTTACACTCGTTGTGGAATGCCCCGGAACCGAGGCATTAAAAAGTTAAATTCTTAGGGCGCCGTCAACTTCTATTACTCGGCCACTGATATAATCATTTTCCAGAATAAATTCAACGGTTTGCGCTATATGCTCAGGCTTACCCATTGTTCCTAGAGGAATGCTGGCGCGAATGCGATCAAGAATTTCCGGACGAATGGCATCGGTCATATCTGTCTCTATAAAGCCCGGAGCAATAGCTGCGCTGCGAATACTGTATTTTGCCAGTTCTTTTGCCCAGGTTGTGGCTAAAGCTGCAACCCCGGCTTTTGCTGCCGCGTAGTTACTTTGACCCACATTGCCATGCCTGGAAATGGAAGACACGTTAATTAATACTCCAGGAATATTGTGTTGAACCATACGCTTTGCAGCTTCTCGGCCACACAAAAATACGCCAGTTAAGTTTACATCAATTACCTGCTGCCAGTCGCTGAGACTCATTGAGTCGAGAATATCGCCATCTTTGGCTTTGACCAGCAGTGCGTCTCGAGTAATACCGGCATTGTTGACCAGGCCGTGTATTTGACCATAGTGCTTGATAATTTCATCGAATACCTGAATGGTTGGCTCTTCTTCGGCAATGTTCGCGCTGAAGCCTGCGACAGTAAAGCCAAGGTTCGAAAGCTTTTCAACGGCGCGATTGAGAGTATCTTCATTGATATCAATTAAGGCCAGTTTGGCTTCTCGGTGTCCTAATCGCTCGGCAATAGCCAGGCCCAGGCCCTGTGCTCCACCAGTGATAACAATGACTTTATCTTTTAAATTCATAGAGTTAAACCTCGACCATTACAGAATACGTTATAATTATTGTTTGTTGCAATGCAATATATTGGCGTTATGTTACCTGTCGATGACAAATTGATCCAGCGCTAATTGACGGAAAGATAGCCAGTGGTGTGGGTGGGAGCGAACGATTGATTGGGGGAAAAAGGCGAGGTAGAGACCACCTCGCCAAAGTCTAAACTTATTGTAGACCTAAAATACTTTTACCCTGATTAAATACAATATCTACAGGAATATTCGCGTCTGTCAGTTTATCCAGTTCTGCTTGAAGCTCTTCAGTAATAATTCCTTTGGTCTCAAGCAGCGCTTTAGCGCCCTCATAATCGCCGTTTCCTTGCAGGGTCAAAAGCAGATTCGATAGTTCGTTCATGGCATCTGTCATTTTGTCGAAGTCAACACGATAACGTCCGGTGACAGGATCGACAGCGAAGGCTCCTTTTTCTTTAAAGAAATTAAACCGAACCATGTTTGCTTTACCGTGTGCAGAGGAGGCTCCAAAACGAACGGAGCGGAAAATACCAGCAAGGAATGTGACGTAATTGTCCATTAACTTGCCTTCGGTTATTTCACCCTTTTTATACAGTTCACTGATCATATAAAGGCCTAAAATATCGGCTTTCCCTTCCTCAAGAGCCGAGGCGGTTTCTTTTAATGCCGTACGTACCATACCGTTACCATTCACCGTATTTTTGATGCCAAGTCCATGAGCTACTTCGTGAAACATGGTGTTGGCGAAGAAAGCGTCAAAAGTAATGAACTCTTGTTGGTCTTCAGCGATCAGCTGCTTAGAAATAGGCACGAGAATTTTATCAAACTTGGCCTGCATGGCATTTTTAAGCTGCAAACGGCGTGTACCCTTGGCTAACTGTACTTCTTCGTCATTAGGTAGATTGATAGCAATGGTCTTCGAGCCAGCATTGCTGTGACCTGCGTAGTAGACCACATCGTATGCATTAAGATCGGCGTCTGTGCCTGGCATTTCTGACTTGTACTTGTCGTCAACCGGCAGGCCTTGCTGCAATTCGGGCAGGAAGGCTGCAAACTTGGCCAGCTTTTCACTCCAGGCTAAATCCTTGATCAATACATAAGATTCAAACGCGGTGCGGTAGCCAAACAATTGATCTTCATATGTTTCTATAGGACCGATCACCAACTCGATTGGGTTGGTCTTCATATCCATCCAGGCAAAGTCAGAAGCTTGGTAATCATTGGTCAATAAGGCTTTTGCCCGCATGATTAGGTAGTTTTTGAATTCTTCGTTATCAGCGAGTTCTGAAGCTTGTTTTAATAAACTGGCGGCTTGCTTCAGTTCGTCTCGGTATTTTTCATTATAAGGAACGAGTATCAACTTTCCGTTTTCGTTACGCTCAACCATAGTGTAAAGCTCTGCAAACGGATTGTTTTTTAACCACTCCGCGTTAGCAGCTTGCCAAGCTTCGTATTCGGTTTTTTTCATGTCCGCAGGATAGAATTGAGCGCCCAGAGGCTTGTCATCAAACCCTTGTAAAAAAGGTTTGTCACCATCGAGTCGATCCCAGGGACCGTAGTTAATATCGGCGAAGGTTCGAGTGGACTCTTCCGCAATATTGTCTAGCAAACTGCTTTTATCAC
>JBFHVL010000097.1:0-12229 GCA_041589565.1 Kangiellaceae bacterium
ATGTATTGGTTTATTCCATTCATTACTGCCTTCGGTGAAGTGCCATTGATAAAAGATAAACCAAACCTTGATACTCCGGCTATGCGACAAGCCTTAGTCTTTGTATGGCAACAGGCTAAGAACAATATCGTCGACATAGAGTGCAGCTATAATTGCGCTATTAAAAAGTTCAGTGAAGGAAAAGTGGCCTACACTATCAATGGCATTTGGGCATATAAAAACTTAAAGAAAGAGCTCGATGAGAATCTTGGCATCGCAGTCATGCCCAAAATAAATGGCAAGCCAATGTTGTCATATTCGTCATCGATTGTCGCTACTTTTCCCAAACAGTCGTTATCGGGTGAAAATCACAACAGTATCAAAAAGTTCATTAGCTATATCCAGTCGCCATCATTTCAAAGCTCTTTATGGCCAAAGTTAAACGAGCTTCCAGCTCTCGCTTCGGAATTCGATAACTTTAAAAAGCAACCCGACTCAGATGTACAGTTACTCCTTAAAACACTTGAAAATACGCGTCCAATGAGCAGTCATAAAAATATGTCCATAGTTTGGGAAGCTTTACTAAAAGGATTTACCCGATTTGGCAGTGGCGCATGGAATGAAAAACGCGCCACCAACTATATGCAAAAGACGGCCACTCGCTCTATACAGTCAGAAAATAAGTAACGATGAAAAGAAGTTACAGCGCCACATTAAAACGACAAATTTCACTTGCTTTAGTATTGTCACTTCTGGCGATTTCGGTGTATTTCGTGTCGACTTATTATCAAAGTGCGCTGGTGCATGCAAAAGAAAACAACTTATTAAAAACTAAAACCATAGCACTTTACATCAACCAAAAACTCTTTGATCAAAAATCTTTACTGGATAAAATTTCTCGAAATAAGATCATCACCGAATTGCCTACTCAAATTGAATACTCGCAAGCGGCAGTCAAAGAAATGCAAAGTCTGATTGAACAGAGCGAATTTGTGGCAACTATGGTAATTGACACGGATGGCGAAATCGTCGAGGCTTTCCCTGTAGACGCGTTTAAAGTAAACAGTGACCCATTGATTCAGTTTGCTTTGGAGCATTTAAATCATTCCGAGATTAATCAGGCGCCAACTCTATTTTATCTACAGCAAGACTTTCAACTCAATGATATATTCTCGCCTTCAGTCCCCGATGACTACTTTATTGTGATTTCGCCTCTAATCACACCCAGTCGCTCTTTCATTAGTTCATTTGAAAGGATGGGGGCAATGATTGGTATTCTGTCGGTACGAGATACCGTTTTACCAAGTATTACTGATAACAGCATACCTCCAGAAAGCAGCTTTGCAGTTTCATTAGGTCAGCGAATATTAACTCAGGACTTCAAGTCCCATAAACATTTGCAATACATAAACAATGCGGCGGTCGTTTCTCCCATAAACATTTCACACAATAACGTCGATGAGCTGCAGTTTTCCCTAAGCGTTCCAGAAGACTTCTATCTTACCGAAGTGTATCGGTCAATTTTTATAATGATTCTGGTGATCACAGTCTCCTTAATTCTGGTATTTCTGGTCATCAATAAACTGATCAATCGACTTGCAGCTCCGTTGATTCAAGTTGTTGAAGCAGGAAAGCGGTTTTCACATGGCCAATACTCTATATCACGAACTGAGTATATCTATCGTGAATTTGAAGAAATTAATCGGGTGTTAATGGATATGGCGGAGACCATCAACCGACAATTTAATGAGCTGACTGTCGAAAAAGAACGAGCACTTCAATCTGAGAAACTCAAATCTCAATTTCTCGCCAACATGTCTCACGAAATTCGCACACCCATGAACAGTGTGGTTGGTTTTATTCAAGTATTAGAAGAGTCAAATTTAAATGATGAACAGGCGCTTTATATAAGTCGAATTAAGCGTTCCTGTTTTTTACTACTTAACATAATCAATGACATCTTGGATCTTTCTAAAATTGAAGAGAACAAATTAAAACTCGTTTACGAACCCTGCAATCTTGTAGATATTGTTATTGATACATTGGATCTTTTTGTTCACAGCCGTGAAGACAAAGTCCTTTCCATAAACCAGGATATTGCTGAAAATTTTCCCGAGCAATTGCTATGCGACGAAATTCGCATCAAGCAAATCCTAACTAATTTAATTTCCAACGCAGTTAAATTTACCGATCACGGTGATGTGACAATAACTCTCGATTACCAACATAAGGCTGATGACGAATTCTTAATCACAATATCGGTCAAAGATACAGGCATTGGTATAGAACGAGAGAAACAAAAACAACTGTTTTCACCTTTCGTTCAAGCCGATGGAAAAACATCTCGCAAATACGGCGGCTCAGGACTTGGCTTGAGTATTTGCCGCAACTTAGTTGAACTAATGAACGGTAAAATAGAGGTAATAAGTGAAGTCGGAAAGGGCTCCGAGTTCATCATCACCATTCCTTTGAATCGTGTAAATATAGAGCAACAAAAAGAAGCGGTTCCCCAAGTACAGAACAATTTACAACATATGAAAGGCAAATCATTACTGGTCGCAGAAGATAACTTAACCAATCAACTGGTGTTAAAAGCATTGCTTCAGCCATTAGGTGTCAGTCTTGATTTTGCAAATAACGGAATCGAAGCCTGTGCAAAATCGCGCAACAATCGGTATCACGCGATCTTAATGGACGTGCAAATGCCGGAAATGGACGGAATTGAAGCCACTCAAATTATTTTGAGCCAGCACGAATCCTCTGCACCGATTATTGGAGTGAGCGCCAATGCAATGAAAGAAGATTTGGAAGCCGCTAAAAAAGCTGGAATGGTGGATTATATTTCGAAGCCCATTATTAAACAGGAGCTCTATTCAATTCTGGGCAAATGGATTACGGAGTAAACTAGGCTCGTACGTAATTAACAAACTCGTATGCGTAGGGATTTTTATCATCCGGTTGATGCTGCTCACGCGACACTTCACGCCAGTTAAGATGCTCAAACTCCGGAAAAAAAGCATCGCCTTCTGTTTCCAAGTTAATAAAGGTAAGGTATAGACGATCGGCCATTTCAATAGTTTGCTGATAAATATTACCACCGCCGGTAATCATAATTTCATCAACGTCACTCAGTAAGCTTAAAGCCTCATCAATACTGGACACCACATCAACCCCTTCGGGTTGATAATCACGATTTCGAGTGATCACCACATTACGACGTCCGGGTAGTGGTCGCCCAATTGATTCGAAGGTTTTACGACCCATAACGATGGGCTTCCCCATAGTCGTGGCTTTAAAATGCTTTAGATCGGCAGGCATATGCCAGGGCATTTGGTTGTCCAAACCTATGACCCGATTATTGGCCATGGCGCAGACTAGAGAAATGATTGCTTTGCTCATTGTTTTAATCTTTCACTGAAAAGAGTTATCGGATACTTCGATTAAACGGCCACCGGCGCTTTAATATGAGGGTGTGACTCGTAACCCACAATCTCAAAGTCTTCGAAACTGTAGCTGTAAATATTGTCTGGCTTACGAGCAATATTCAACTTGGGTAAAGCTAAAGGCTCCCGAGACAACTGTAACTTCGCCTGTTCAAAATGATTGGAGTAAAGGTGTACGTCGCCACCGGTCCAGATAAATTCGCCAACATCTAAATCACATTGTTGCGCCATCATATGAGTCAGCAAAGCGTAAGAAGCTATGTTAAATGGCACACCCAAAAAGATGTCGGCAGAGCGCTGATATAACTGACACGACAAACGCCCATTGGCGACATAAAACTGAAATAGCGAGTGACAGGGAGGCAATGCCATTTCATCCGCTACTCCAGGATTATAAGCAACCACCATTAGACGACGTGAATTAGGATTAGTCTTAATCTGCTGCACGACATTCTCAATTTGATCAACAGTCGTACCATCGGGCTTTCTCCAGCTACGCCACTGTTCTCCATATACAGGGCCCAAATCACCATTTTCATCCGCCCACTCGTCCCAAATACTGACACCATTGTCTTTAAGATATTTGATATTGGTGTCGCCATTTAAAAACCACAGCAACTCATAAATAATCGAGCGAATATGCAGCTTTTTTGTTGTTACCAAAGGAAAGCCTTGTTGCAAATTAAACCGCATTTGGTAACCGAATACGCTACGAGTGCCCGTCCCAGTACGATCACCTTTATCAACACCGCTTTCTAAAACGTGACGCATCATGTCTAAATACTGCTGCATAACCATTACCTTTCGTTAACGCTTAGTTATCTTGTCGTGCCGTTAGTTTGATTTTGAGCTTTTCTTTTTCTTTGCTTTGTTTTCGGCAATATCGTACACCGGATTTTTATAAGCCCATATCATCAATCCAATACCTAATAGAATCATAGGAACGCTCAGTACCTGTCCCATGGTAAGCCATTCGGCCATATGCTTTAAATGCTCGTCGGGCTCACGGAAATATTCCACTATAAATCTAAAGCTGCCATAACCTAACGAGAACAAGCCCGCAACCGCCATACGTGGTCGCGGCTTGCTGCTGAACCACCACAACAGCATAAATAGCACCACACCTTCTAAGGCGAACTCATATAACTGGGAAGGATGACGTACCAGGTTTTCTTGATCACAACCGACAAACCAGGGTGCTTTTTCAAAGTCACAACTAAATCGCATACCTAGGGGAAAGTCGGGATCAGTTACCTGACGCCCCCATAATTCTCCATTGATAAAGTTACCCAATCGACCGGCACCTAGGCCTATGGGCACTAAGGGAGCAATGAAATCCGCCAGAGCAAACATGGGCTTTTGGGTTTTGCGACTGAAATACCAGAAGGCAACGACCACGCCAATCAGGCCGCCGTGGAATGACATGCCTCCTTCGTGAATATAAAACAGATACAGAGGATTCTCGAGTAGCGCACCAAACTGATAAAAAAGGACATAGCCAATTCTGCCGCCTAAAACCACACCAAGAAAACCGTAAAAAATAAAGTCGGATATTTCTTCTTCGGTCCAGATGCTGCCGGGTTGCCGTGCTCGTTTTACACCTAGCCACCAGGCCGCCAGCAAACCGACTAAATAGGCCAATGCATACCAGCGCAGCGCTATAGGCCCCCAAATATGAAAAATGACTGGATCAATGTATGGAAATTCCATAAACAGACGTTATCCCAAATTTTGAAAAATGATTTTTAGACCCACCAGCGCGAGAAATATCGCAAAAACCCGCTTGAGCTGATTGGCAGGTAAATAATGTGCCAACCGCACACCCAAAGGAGCGGTCAAACTGGAGGTCACAATGATACCCAAAAATGCAGGTAGATAGATATAGCCGAGGGAGAACTCCGGCATTACCGCGTCCCACCCCATAACCACATAGCTTAGCGTTCCGGCCAGAGCAATCGGCAAACCGCAAGCCGCAGCCGTACCCACGCAGCGGGTTATTTTTTCGCCCAGATAATGCAGGTAAGGAACAACCAAAGAGCCACCGCCAATACCTACCAACGCAGACGCACAACCTATTCCAGAAGCAGTCAATAAAACACTTAGTTTACCCGGGCGAGCTCTCGCAGTTTCCGGTTGTCGTGCCAGCCATATTTGCACCGCCATGACCAATGCGCCACTTCCAAACACCAACGCCAGTGTCGCGCTGGATAGCTGATCAGCAACCACTCCGGCCATCAAAGCACCGGTCACAATTCCGGGTGCCAGCAGTTTTACATAGGGCCAGTCGACCGACCCACGTTTATGATGTGAACGAAAGGAAGCAACAGAGGTAACACAAATGGTAGCCAATGAGGTTCCCACAGCGACGTGCATCAGGTGACCGTCAGGGATCCCGGACATAGGTAACAGGACCAGAAAGACCGGAACAATAATAAAACCACCGCCAATTCCCAGCAGTCCCGCCATGATCCCGGCAAATGCGCCAGCGATTAAGTATAAAATCCAGTCAATCATTTCATTTTATTCTAATAAGACTTTATGGCTCAGAATGCTAAACTGTACCTTTAATGACAGCCCAAGCGTGCATTTTTCAGAGCTTAGGTGCAGCAACACGAGATTAACCTAAACTAACCAGCGAGTTTTAAATCACTATGTGCCTGATTGCCTTTGCCATTCAACAGCATCCTGATTATCCATTAATCCTGTTGGCGAATCGAGACGAATTTTTCGACCGTCCGACAGAGCCTCTTCATCAATGGATGGATGCGCCCCATATTTATGGTGGACGAGATCTTGAGGCTCAGGGAACCTGGCTCGCAATTACTCAATTTGGTCGCTGGGCAGCCTTAACCAATTTTCGAGACCCAACAATGGCCGAAGGAGTCGCCTCTCGCGGAGAGCTAATCGTCAGCTGCCTGAATTCAAAACTTTCATTGAAAGACTGGTTTAATGAGCTTACTACCCAATCCGCGCCCTACAGTGGATTCAATTTGGTTGCTGGCGACTTGAACACAGGTGAAGTTCGTTATTACTCAAACCGCGAACAACAGTTACGCCGTCTACCCGCGGGCTGTTTTGCGCTAAGCAATGGTAGCTTTGACGACGACTGGCCGAAAACCCGTCATATTCGAAACCAGTTGATACGAAATCTCGACAGCAATCAGCTCCACAGTGATTCATTATTCGACATGCTGAATCAGCCCACACCCTTTGCACCGAAAGATTTACCACAGACTGGTATTCCTACCGATATCGAACATGCACTGTCGAGCGTGTTTATTCCGCCGTTTGCCATTAATGGGCGAGACTATGGCACCCGATCATCCTCGGTTATTCTGGTTGATCGGCTGCAAAAAGTTCGCTTTTATGAACGACACTTTAATCGACAGCAGCAGGTATGCGATACCGCGCAGGCTCGTTTTTACTGGTCTGAACCATTAACGACTCAATCCTGAATACAACAATAGCGCGTTATAGTTTTAACAGGGAAACACATGGATAAACCTTTCTCACAGGCTTGCGAAAATAATAAGCAACCCATCCTACAAGTGATCCAGCAATATTTCGATCGAGTACCTCAGGTACTTGAAGTTGGTAGCGGCACCGGACAACACGCGGTATATTTTGCCGAACACCTACCTCACTTACAGTGGCAAACCAGCGACCGCAAAGCCAATCACGCCGGTATCCAACAGTGGATCGCCGATTGTCCGCAGGACAACCTGGCTCCCCCGCTGGATTTGGATGTCACTCGCCCCTGGCCAGTAGAACAGGTCCCTGCCATATTCAGTGCCAATACAGTTCACATCATGTCCTGGGAAATGGTCAAAGCCTTTTTTGCAGGCGTAAAACACCATCTCGAACCGAATGGCTATCTTTGCCTTTACGGTCCATTTAATTTTTGCGGTGAATACACCAGCGACAGTAATCAGCGATTTGACGAATATTTAAAATCACAGGACCCAGCAATGGGCATTCGCGACTATGTGGATCTGGAAGAGCTGGCGCGTGACGCTGGGCTGGTATTTGTCGAAAAGCACGAAATGCCCGCGAATAATTTTATTTTGGTGTGGCAAAAGTCGATTAATCTATCCACCATCGAGTTTTAAAACTGGCTCAAAGCCCATCCGGATTCTTCATGGCCGACCCGCCTGAGTTTATGTAGAATTAAAACTAATGGAAAAACTCTAACTAGCCATTGGAACGCTAATGACTCAACACAATGAAACCTCCCTCTTCAAACAACTGATTCAGCGGCGAGTGTTTCAAATTGTCGGGATTTATCTTGGTGCCATCGTCGCCATGATGGAGTTTACCGGCATGGTAGTCGAGCGTTATGGTGTTAGTGATCATTGGGTTGATTTAGTTCTCGCGGGAATGGTGAGTTTTATACCTGCGGTTTTAATACTCGCATGGCGACATGGGGCTCCGGGCAAAGATGAGTGGGGCAAAGCAGAAAAAATAGTTGTTCCGCTCAATGGCCTTGTTACGTTGGCACTGTTATTTTCAATTGCATCAAACCAACCCCTAATTGAACCTGCGAGCAGTAAAACTCAAACTTCATCAGCCGAATCACTCATTACCCAACACGAAAAGCAGTTGTCCATTCCTAAACGACTGGGCATTCTCTTTTTTGATCCAGCACCTGAGCTAGCAGATAAACAATGGTATGGATACGGCCTATCGTATCTTCTGGCAGTTTACCTTGACCAACACCCCAATATTACGGCTCAGTCCTACTATAGCGATCTTGACAATAGTTTTCTTTGGCAAATAAAGCGAGCGGGCTTCAAAGACGGTTTGAATGTTCCACAGTCATTAGCACACCAGCTAGCGATGGATTTTTCATTCGATTTTTTCACACAGGGACATCTACAAAAAACAGACACTGCCTTTATGCTAAAAATGCAATTGTTTGAAACTAAAACCAACAAAGCCATAGTGACCTTCGAAACCGAAGGAAACGATATTTATCAACTGGCCGATGCGGCGGCCGTTTTTATTAAGCAGCAGCAAGAACTGTTTACCAACTCTGAAACCTTATATAGTGAAATTCCACTCAAAGATCTAACAACCTCCAGTATCAAGGCATTAAAGTTATTTATTAATGCTGCCAATCAATTATTGTTTAACAATAATTACGACCAAGCCATTGCTGAACTGAAACTAAGTCTGGATGAAGATCCTAGCTTTGCACTGGCAGCCATGCAGACAGCACAGTTATTATCTCGTGCCGGCCAGTTACAAGAAGCTGGCAGCTTACTTAGGCAGGCATTGATGTACAATTACAAATTAACCGAGCGTACACGATTTTCTGCCAAAGCCTTTATTTATGGCATTGAACAAAAACAGGAACGCCAGGAAGAAGTGTATCGAAACTGGATGGAATTTTATCCCAACGACTATGTTCCCAAAAACTATCTGGCTTCATTAATGCTGTGGAATAAACACGACCTTGAACAATCGGCTAGTTTGTATGAAGAGTCTTTGCAATTAAATCCTTCGCAACACCATCTTCACTCGCGTCTGGCAGAAATCTACCTTGCACTTGGTAAGCGAGAGTTTTCTGAAACCCATTATCGACATTTACTGACTAAAATGCCTTCTAATTATGTGCCTTTGTTAGAACTTGGCAACCTTGAATTATTAAAGGGAGACCTGAACGAAGCAGAACACTGGTACAAAAAAGCCAGTTTGTTACGGACCGATAAAGTTTCCCCAGTACTTGCATTAGCTAAACTGGCGGTTCGCGAAGGAAAAGTTGACGAAGCACAAGCCTATCTGGACGAAGCGCAACTTATTTCACAAGCGCCGAGGCAGCGTGGCTCAATACTCTCGTACCAAAGAAATCTATACACACTGAAGGGGCAGTATCAGGCTGCATTCGAGGCGTTAAAAGAGTATCAACACGTTGGCAGACAATACATGGACCCCATAGACGGGCTATTCGCTACAAGTATTTCGTTTATGCACCTCTATGTTTATAACGATAAAACTGCCGAAGCTTTAGAGTTACTGGAACAGGTCAAGCCGCAACTCGACCCGGCTCTATCCGACCTTGTGGAATTTGGTTATTTATTTTTGAATATTGCATTATCTAAACCTGAGGAAGCGAAAGCATCTCTGGTTAAGATCGAGCAGCTTATCGATCGCTTTCGGCTGTATCATTTATCGTATCTGTTAACCGTTGCGCGTGCCTGGATCGCTGACATCGAGCAAAACCCAGAACTGGCTGAACACTACTTTAAGCAAGCAATAACCGATTTAAAAACGTCAATACATGGTAAAAATAATTACGACTTTTTGTGGATACTGAATGCCGACCTTATTCGAGTGTTAAGAACAAACCATAAACTGGATGAAGCCGAGAGCCTGGCGCATGAGCTGTTAAAAAGCTGGCCTTATCACCCGGATATTAATCTTCAACTGGCTTACCTATATGACTCGAAAGGCAAACCTGAACTCGCTGTTCAGGCATTGGAAAAAGCACTCATTTTCTGGAATAACTCCGATAACAATCATCAGCCGTCTCAACAAGCCAGAAGCTTGATGAAAAAATTGACTGCGGATGACTTAACCAATAATTGATAAATTACAGTCCTGCCCTGATCAATCCTCCAAGCCCTTTGGCTTCCATGATTTCGAACAGGTATGCATGAATATCTTTGAATTCGCAGTGTCAGTAAACGCGCCTCTAAGTGCTCCATTTCAATACTAGCAGAACTTCGAAGCAGCAACTAACTTAAGAGATAGCGTTCATCTTCAGGCTTCGAGACAGGCTGATATCGAACTCCATGTTCGGCACAATCTACATGTATGCTGCAACTTCTTAGCATCCAATAATTCTCAACTGCACATTGAAATAAGAAAACCTTTTGTAAACTATCCAAATAATTTATTCAGCTAAAGTCATTATTTTTTTATTATGAAAGTAGCTTTGAACGTTAATCGTGTTCTTAAAATAAGAAATTTAAACCCCATTTCTAAAAATATCTTATTGACGCCGTCCTTGGCACAATAACTAATAAGACGCTGTACAACTGGAAACTATAGTAGCGTTAGGCAACGTCTGAGAATAGCTAGATATTTCGGCACATGAAATATTAGTTTCTGAAACATCCAACATACTCAAGTTTGTATTGGATGATATATCTAAGGTGCTAATTGGATTACTGTCCAAATACAAAGTGTGTAAACTCGGCAGAACTGAAATATCAATATTGCTAAGCTGATTATTAGTCACTGATAAAGTGCCCAGACTACCTTCCCCTAGTGAAATATTAGATAAACCATTATTGTCTAATTCCACAGTAACAAGGTTATTATTATTGGATAAGTCTAGCTCTGTAATAGAGTTATTTCTCAAGTCCAGATATAAAAGCATAGAGAGTGTATTCAGTTCTAAAGACATAAAATTATTATTGTTGATAACAACTCTTTCCAAACTAGGAGAGCTAGGAAAAATTATGCTTGATAGCTGATTCGCATCTGCTAGCAGCTCAATTAATTGATTGTTATTGACTAAACTCAATTGAGAAATGCTATTGCCAGATAACCACAAAAGCTCTAGATTCACATTTTCGGTCAAATCTAAGGCAGTGATTTGATTCAAGTCTAATAGCAACCAAGCTAAGTTAATATTATTTGAAAGGTCTATATTACTCAATTGATTATTAGTTAAGGTCAAATACTCAAGAGCATCATTGAATGACAGATCAATAGAGGATATCGAGTTTTCCGCCATAAACAATGCTCGCAAATTTTGACAGCCTGATATATCAATCGACACTATATTATTTCGATGAGCCGATATCGTTTCTAAACTAGTTCCGTCACAAACATCAAGAGTATGAAGTGAGTTATCCGTGACACTGACATCTGCTAATACAGGCAAGTCACTAATTATTAATGAAGTTAATAAGTTACGATCTAAACTTAAAGATTCAAGACTGTTTAATCCTGAAAATTCGATGGAGCTAAGTAAGTTAATATCAAGGTTGACTGTACGCAAGCTAGATTGACTTGATAGATCAACATTCAATAACTGGTTAGCAGAAGCATTTAGTGTATCCAATGAGCTAGGTGAAGGTAGAAGCAACTCTGCGAGATTATTGCCAGACACATCGAAATACCGAAGTTGACTAAGTGATACTAAGTTAATATCCGAGAGGGAGTTAGAGATTATAGTCAGCTCAGTAAGGTTTAAGTTACTTGAAAGGTCTATGGAGCTGATACTGTTATAAGACAAGTTCAACACCTCTAACTGAGTAAAGTTCTCAACTCCAGAAACACTAGATATGCCCCGATTGGAACAGTCAAGCCTAACTAGGTCCTCTACAAGTTCAACTCCTGTTTCTTCTAAACATGATTTAAATGAGTCATCAATAATATTTAAATCTGATATCTTTAAGGCACTGTCATTGTCAGAGTTGCTACAAGAAGAAAGAAAAGTTATAGATATAACTAGTAAAATTAACGGTTGTTTTAAATTCATAAAATATCCTTAAATTGATGCTTATATTATTGTCACTTAGTATTTAAAGACTATTTGAATTTAAGCTAAAACTCAAATAATCATTATCAATGAATTAAAGCCCTGCTCTAATTAATCCTCCCAGCCCTTTAGCCTCCATAATTTCAAATAAATAGGCGTGCACATCTTTAGCTTTTTCCAAAGTCAAAATGTGCGCGACGGCTTGCTCGGCTTCAGCTTTGGAGAAACTACGTATCACTTTTTTCACCTTTGGCAAAGCGTGGGCATTCATACTTAATCCTTGATAACCCAATCCCAACAAAATGACCGTAGC
>JBFHVL010000098.1:0-12109 GCA_041589565.1 Kangiellaceae bacterium
TCGGCAAGATTCGTGATCTGCATGTGAGTGGGTATCGAGAATCGCTTTAACCTGATATCCCTGACATTTGATAAATTTCACCAGACGTTCACCCAACTCTTCGACCGGATCAATGATCACACAGCTGCGGCTCTCGGCATCAGCATAAATCCAGATGCAAGAGGCTTCTTTTTTGAGTTGAATCAGTCCGTTCTGGCGAGGAGATCCTTCTTCGGTTTCCAGTGTATTTAAAATCAGACAAGACTGAGTTAAAGCATCGGCCGCCTCTCGAATGCGTTGGCAAGCTTGATCAATTTCTTGTTGAGTTGTGGCAGGCCCAAATGACATACGAATGGCCGACTCTGATCGCCATCCGGGAATCCGCATGGCATCAAGAACATAACTACGGGTCACTCCCGAACTGCACGCTGAGCCCGAGCTTACTCGAATTTGTGCTGCATCAAAGAGATCTAAAATTTCTTTGCTGGGAAAATCTTTGATCGAGAAGTTCAGCGTGGTGGGTACGGAGGTGTCGAACGGCATATTAAACACTATACCCGGAAAGACTTCTTTCAAAGTGCTTACAAGCTGTTGGCGAAATTTACTTAGTGTTTCATGATCCTGAAACAGATTGTGTTGGGGCCGATTAAGCTCTTGTAAAATGGCGCCGAATGCAGCTACACCCGGAAGATTTTCCGTTCCCGAGCGCATTCCCTGCTCCTGACCACCACCGGCAATAAAAGGAGTTAGTGGTGCGTTTTCTCGAACATACAACATGCCAATACCTTTGGGCGCGTAAAGTTTATGGCCGCTAAAGGGAGCATAATCGATGCTGGTTTGATCAAGCTGAAGATCCAACTTGCCGAGTGCCTGCACACTGTCGACCATCCAAA
Source organism: Kangiellaceae bacterium (assembly GCA_041589565.1). GTDB lineage: Bacteria > Pseudomonadota > Gammaproteobacteria > Enterobacterales > Kangiellaceae > Pleionea. Next base: position 873 of record JBFHVL010000098.1, read on the forward strand.
GCACATCAGGATTGTTATCTCGGATAACTTTTTCCAGTTCAGACAGATTTTGCATGACACCGGTTTCATTGTTGACTGCCATGGTGCAGATCATTGCGGTTTGATTCAGATGCTTTTCAATAAATTCGTAATCTAGTTTGCCGTTTTCATCGACCGGAATGGCCAGAGGCTCTGCGCCAATTTCCAATACGTTATTCCAATGGGATAAAGAGTTGGGAACCGCTTTGTGTTCTGTCGCTCCGTAAAGCAAATAACGGAATTTTTCGCGCCCTTCTTTTTCAATACGCTGCTTAACCTGGCACAGAGCTGAAAATATGGCGGTTTGAATGCCCTCGGTTGCACCGCTAAGAAAAATAATCTTGCCGGTATTGGCACCAAGCACCTGACGTGCAAGCAGGCGCGTGGAATCAAGAATATAGCGTGCTTTTAATCCGGTGATGTGCGAGCTACTGGGGTTGCCGTAAATGCTTTGCATTGCATCTTGAGCAGCTTGGGCGGCAATCGCCAAAACAGGAGTGGTCGCATTGTTATCGAGATAGATTTCATTAAGCGGCGTAGGTTTCATACTTTCCAGTGTACTTGTGTTGAAGGTTAGTCACTATTTTTATTATTTGAAGCGTGCCCATTATGCCAGAAAATCCGACTTCATTGGTCGGATTTTAGTAAACCGAAATTTTACTGGCAGCCGCCAAAATCCAGCTGCCGCCAGGCTTCATAGACAAAAATGGCGACACTATTGGACAGATTCAGGCTGCGGCTGTCGGCTTTCATCGGCAGTCGCAATACCTGTTTGGGCGGCAAAGATTCGCGAATCTCGGGCGGAAGTCCTCGAGTCTCTGGTCCAAACATCAAGTAATCGCCAGCTTTAAATGGAGTCTGATCGTAGCGTTGATGTCCTTTGGTAGATGCTGCATAAAGGGTTTGTGGCTGCTCGTTTTCTAAAAAGGCCTCATAGCTGTCGTGGATCCTGACATTGGCCCATTCGTGATAATCGAGACCGGCGCGGCGCATGCGTTTGTCATCCAGTTCAAAACCCAGAGGTTTGATTAAATGCAATTGAAAGCCGGTGTTGGCGCACAGACGGATGATATTCCCAGTGTTGGGTGGAATTTCAGGTTGATATAAAACGATATGCAACATAGGAGACAGACAAACTGGAGATGGCTAAACGAGGGCGTATTTTAAGTTAGTTTGTCCGTGGAAAACAGCCGGCAAAGGATTAACTAGTCGTACTTTTTTCGATCGATTTCACGGAGCCTTTCGAAAAACTCCTGCTCGGCCAGCTTATTGTCACTTTCTATATCGTATTTGTTATGAAAATGCACCGTTAAACAGACCTTCTCGTCCTTTAGTACAATGGTGTAACCGTCAAAATCCGATAAAGCTGTAATACCATTCAGCTGGTGTCCTTCTCCCCGCTTTTGGCCGTGTTTAACAATCTTTTGAAAGACTTTCAGGGTTTGGTGAATATCGAGTTCGTTTTTCAAGAAAGACTCCTCATGTCAGCTGTCAGTTACCTGAATATTACGAAAGTTGGCTACATATTGGAGCATACAGGGCAAAAGATTAGGGGAATAGGTTAATTTGCAACTTACAAAAATGTTTAACCCCCTCTCGCTCCCCCTTATCAAGGGGGAGTGTTGAAATTGTGTAAAGGATGTCCCCGGTCTGTACAAGGTTGCAGTTCCTCCCCTTATCAAGGGGAGGTTAGGTGGGGTTGTTGGGGAAGGCACGACCTAAAGAGCTGTTAGTTAATGAATGCTCGAGCCATCATCCCGATATTTTTTCTGCTTACGCGTAATGGTATTGCGTCCCCAGCCTAACAGACGCGCGGCATCCTGTTTATGACCATCGCTGATCTGTAACGCTGTCTCAATCAACAACTGCTCGAGTTCTTCCTGAACCTTCTCCAGCGCCAGTTGATCACCTGCGTCCACTTGCTGCAACAAACTTTGCTTTAAGGCACTTTGCCATTGAGTAATGGGTTGTGCGGTAGACTCGCTTCCCATCACCGAAGGACTGATCTCTGGAGGTAGGTCCGCGGCGAGTATTTCCCGGCCGGATGACATTACCATCAACCAGCGGCAGACATTTTCGAGCTGGCGTACATTCCCGGGCCAGTGGTAATGCATTAGTCGCTTTTCTGCTTCGCGCGACAATTGTTTCGGTTCGGCTTCCAGCTCTTTGGCGGCCTGAGCTAAAAAATGTTTGGCCAGTAATGGAATATCCGACAGCCGATCTTTTAACTCGGGCAATTGGATTCGAATAACATTAATGCGGTGGAATAGATCTTCACGAAATTCGCCTTTCTCAACCCGAGCTGCCAAGTCCTGATGGGTTGCTGCAATCACGCGCACATTGGCACGTACCGGTTTGGTTCCTCCAACGCGATAAAAGGAGCCTTCCGATAGCACGCGTAATAGGCGGGTTTGAGTTTCCAGCGGCATATCACCAATTTCGTCCAGAAACAAAGTACCGCCATCGGCCTGCTCGAAGCGACCAAGATACCGTTGTGAGGCTCCGGTAAAAGCGCCTTTTTCGTGACCAAAGAGTTCCGATTCGATTAAGTCTTTCGGAATGGCTGCCATATTAAGCGCCACGAATGGCCCGCTGGCGCGACGGCTGTGTTGATGCAAAGCGCGAGCGACCAGCTCTTTACCCGTTCCCGATGCTCCGTTGATTAAAACCGAAATATTAGAGCGCGACAGTCGACCGATTGCCCGAAACACTTCCTGCATGGCAGGCGCTTCGCCAATAATTGAAGGAGGTGCTTCGGTAGGAGACTGATCGCCTTCTGCTTCACGATGTGTCTGAGCTGCCCGTTGTACCAGTTCAATGGCCTGATCCACATCGAAAGGTTTAGGTAGGTAATCAAAGGCGCCAAACTCGTAGGCATTCACCGCACTTTCCAGATCACTGTGCGCAGTCATGATGATCACAGGTAGTTCGGCATGGGTTTGTTTAAGCTCTTTGAGTAATGTTAGCCCGTCGTCCCCTGGCATACGGATATCACTTAACACTACTGAAAAGTGATGTTGCAGTAATAGCTCGCGAGCCTGATTGGCATTGGCCGCGGTTTGTACACGAAAGCCTTCTTCTTGCAATGCTTCGGTAAGCACCCAGCGAATGGAGTTGTCGTCATCTATTACCAGTATCGGTGCGCTTTCAGTCATGTTGTTCGCTTTCGCTCGATGGAGTTATGGGGAGAAAAATCGAGAAGCAGGTTTTACCCGGAACCGATTCAAACTCGATGATCCCCTGATTTTGTCGTACCAGCGATTGTGCAATTCCCAGGCCAAGCCCACTGCTTTGCTTGCCACTGATGGTGGGAAAGAAGATCACATCTTTCAGATCGTCGCTGATCCCTGGACCGCTATCTTCCACATCAATACGAGCCATTAATCGAAACTGCTTGGGCCCGATAGAATGCTGGTGTACGGCGCGAGAGCGAACCACAATTTTGCCTTTGTTTTCCAAGGCTTCGCAGGCATTGTTCAGCAAATTAAGCAGGGCTTGGTATACTTGCTCCGGCGCTATCATCAAGTCTGGTAGACTCGGATCATAGTCGCGCTTAATCGACAGTTCAGCACCAGCGTTAAGTTGAATAAACTCTACGGCGCGTTCGGTAATTTCATGAATATTGGTGGAGCGAGGTGGTTCCATTTTGGCCGGTAGCAGCATGCGATCCACCAGATTTTGCAGACGATCGGCTTCGGCAACAATAACCTGTGTGAACTTATTGAGTTCATCTGGCACCTTTCGTGACAGCAGCTGTGCCGCCCCGCGCAAACCACTTAAGGGGTTTTTAATTTCGTGTGCCAAATTACGCACCATCGACAGACTGACTTTGTTTTGATCCAGTAACTGATATTCCTTGCGTACACCCAGTTGATCACGGGCACACATGATTTCCAATATGACAATCGGTCGTTTATCAAGCTGCTGGTAATTCAGTGACACATGGCAGCCGGGCCATTCGGCGTGGTTGGTAATTAAGGTTGCGTCTTCCAGTTGCCACTGCCCCTTTTGGGTAAAGCACTGTTGCAACAACTCCTGATGTAAATCACCGGCTATCAGTGTGGACAGTAAAGGTTGCGATTTAATCCGACGTAAGCTGTGACCCAGCAGAGCTTCCGCGGCGTCATTCAGCCACAGCACCGTCAATGCTTCGTCAATAACCACCACGGCGGTCTGCAGCAGTTGATGTATTGGAAAAATATCAGAGGATTTCATTGCACCATTATAGTTCATTGAGGCGATAATGCACTAAATTGGTGCTATTGCATATCGCGTCAGTGGTTATTGTTTTTCAGGCTAATGCTAGCGAGTCGATTGTCTTTGGTGTGCAAACTCTTTGTCCACAAAAAAGCCCAGACATGGGCTGGGCTTTCTTGAGTCGTTTTCGAGTTTGCGATTACACGCTGTAGTACATATCGAACTCGATGGGGTGCGTGGTCATTTGCAGACGTTGCACTTCAGCACGCTTCAACTTGATGTAAGAGTCGATGAAGTCGTCACTGAATACGCCGCCTTCAGTCAAGAAGGCGCGATCTTGATCCAGTGCATCCAGAGCTTCACCTAATGAAGTTGCAACGGTTGGGATTTCAGCCGCTTCTTCAGCTGGCAGATCGTACAAGTCTTTATCCATCGCATCACCAGGATGAATTTTGTTTTTAATTCCGTCCAGGCCGGCCATCAACATAGCTGCAAAACACAAGTAAGGGTTGGCTGTAGGGTCACCGAAACGTACTTCGATACGACGTGCTTTCGCTGAAGTCACGTGAGGAATACGGATAGATGCCGAACGGTTACGTGCTGAGTAAGCCAGCATTACAGGCGCTTCGAAGCCAGGAACCAGACGCTTATAGCTGTTGGTCGATGCGTTTGAGAGAGCATTCAGGGCACGGGCGTGCTTGATGATACCACCAATGTAATACAGTGCTTCTTCAGACAGACCGCCGTATTTATTACCGGCAAATACGTTTTCGCCGTTTTTGCTGAACGACTGATGCACGTGCATACCGCTACCATTGTCCCCTACCAAAGGCTTAGGCATGAAGGTCGCTGTTTTGCCGTACGCGTGTGCAACATTATGCACAACGTATTTGTAGATTTGGATTTCGTCCGCTTTCTTTACCAGAGTATTAAATTTGGTCGCAATTTCGTTTTGACCAGCTGTCGCTACTTCATGGTGATGTGCTTCGATAACCAGACCCATTTGCTCCATGACTTGACACATTTGGCTACGGATATCTTGTGATGAATCAACGGGAGGAACGGGGAAGTAACCGCCTTTAACGCGTGGACGGTGACCGTGGTTGCCATCTTCGTAACCTTTACCGGTGTTCCAGGCCGCTTCTTCACAATCGATTTTGAAGAACGAGCCAGCCATGTCGGTGTGGAAACGCACGTCTTCAAACAGGAAGAACTCTGGCTCTGGACCAAAGTAAGCTTCGTCACCCAGACCTGTTGATTTTAAGTATTCTTCAGCGCGACGGGCGATTGAGCGAGGGTCTCGGTCGTAACCTTGCATGGTAGAAGGCTCAAGAATGTCACAGGTAATGTTTAGAGTTGCGTCTTCACAGAAAGGATCCATAACCGCTGTCGTCGCGTCAGGCATCAACACCATGTCAGACTCATTAATACCTTTCCAGCCCGCGATAGAAGAACCATCGAACATTTTACCTTCGTTAAGGAAATCTTCGTTTACCTGGTGTGCTGGAATAGTTACGTGTTGCTCTTTACCTTTTGTGTCGGTAAAGCGTAAGTCAACGAACTTAACGTCGTTTTCTTTCATCATATTCAGAACATTTTCTACTGACATGCTGTTCTCCGAGTTGTCATGAGTTTAAAGTGAAAAATTTTGCTTACGGTGAAAGCAAGCGCCGTGCCAGCTTTTTAAAATGGCCCCAAAAAGGGGCTAAACAGCAAAAATTGGCGATTTGGAGTGCAATAGAGTATAGAAAGCTGATGTAAAAATGCACGGAAAACGCACCAAAAGAGTGTGTAGTTAAGTTGATGCACCAAAAGGGTGCTTTGGATTAATTTTTGACCCGATGAATTAAGTTTTTTAAGCTGTAAAAGTGTATAAGCTCCGCGTTTGGGGCCCGATCAGGAGTTAGAGCCAAGTCATGGGACACTACTTTCGACGAATTCATTTTTGCTTCATCTTTGCCATGTTCAACGCTCCGACACTCGAAGCTGCCAAACTTTGTATCGATCATTATCCGCCTCATCAAGTGGTCGATGCCTATGGCAACGCCCATGGCTATGCTATCGATTTTGTTAAACGTGTCATGGACGCAATCAATGAGCCGTTAGAAATTGAAATTAAACCGTCGCTGGAGCAGTGCATCTGGTTGGCACGACAGGGAAAAATTGATGTGTTAATGGGGCTTTATAAAACGCCTGATCGAGAAGCCTTTATGGATTTGTTTAAATTCAGTGACGGTTATTCACGCACATTGTTTATTTCTCTGGAGCATGCTCCTCCGGTAACCAAGTTACAGGATCTGAAAGGTCGTAAGGTGGGTGTGATCCGCGGTTATCATTACTTCGAAGCGTTTGATCAGTACCCGGATCTGGAACGAGTTGCACACATGCATTTGGGTCAGTTACTGCAAGTGTTAAGGCGCGGCGAAGTGGATTACATAGCAGTATCTCAGTATTTGTGGCTTGAGGTCGAGCCCTCCCTGAAAGCCGATAACATCGACTACCGTATTGCTAAATATCAGCCGAGCAATGATCAAGCGGTTTATTTAGGAGTCGTTCGACGGGCCGAATGGCAACCGGATCGGCTAAAACTAAAACAGATCGTGGAACGCTTGTATCAAGAACGCGCTTATGGCATGTGATTGAATGGCATGACCCGATAGCACTGGCAATTCGTGGTTATTTGGGTAAACTAGCGGCTCGCTAAATCTGCCCTAAACACGCGAGGAAACCTATGCCATTAATTAAATACATTGATCACACCGGAGCCGAATACGAAGTCGAGCTTGAAGTGGGTAAAAGCGTGATGGAAGGCGCTATGGAAAACATGATCGATGGTATTTTGGCAGAGTGTGGAGGATGCTGTTCCTGTGCTACCTGCCATGTGTATGTGGATGAAGCCTATCTCGATAAAACCGGCACGGCCGAAGGCATGGAGCAGGAGTTGATTTCTGTCGTGCAGGAGCCTCAAGCCAATAGCCGTTTGTCCTGTCAGATTTTTGTGACGGAAGAGATGGACGGTATGGTGGTTCGCATTCCTAAAGCGCAATACTAAGCTAGACGATTAAAACTCTATGGCCGAACGCTGCATAATCATTGGAGCTAGTCACGCCGGCGCACATCTGGCGGCCTGCCTTCGAATGTCGGGCTGGAAAGGCGACATCCAGCTGATCGGCAGCGAGCCTTATTTACCCTATCATCGTCCTCCATTGTCAAAAACGGCATTAAATGTCGCCGTCTCCGATCCGCAGTGGTTACGTCCGGCGGCCTTTTACGAAAAAAATAATATTGAGGTTTTGCTCAATACTGAAGTTACGCATATTGATCGAGCAAACCGTGAGGTACAGTTGGCTAATGGAGATTCGTTAGCTTATGACAAGCTAGCGTTTTGCACCGGCGCTCGTGTTCGCAAATTGCGGATACCTGGTGCCGACTTAAACGGAATTTATTATTTGCGTGACTGGCAGGATGCGTTAAATATTCGACAGGCAATATCCACCGCCAAAAAAGCAGTGCTCATTGGTGGTGGATATATCGGACTCGAACTTGCCGCATCGCTGCGTAAAAAAGGATTAGACGTGACAGTACTGGAAATGACCGAGCGAGTGCTGCAACGAGTGACTGCGCCGGAGGTTTCAATTTTTTTCAGTCGCGTTCACCATGAAGAGGGTGTTGAGATTGTTTGTAACAAAGTAGCGTCAGAGTTTTTAGGTGACGGTGCTGTGGGCAAAGTTCGTTGCAGTGACGGCAGTGAGTTCGATGCCGATCTGGTGATTGTCGGCATTGGTGTTATACCGAATACCGAACTGGCGCAATCTGCCGGACTTTCCGTTGACGATGGCATTGTCGTTAATGAATTTGCTCAAACGGAAGACCCCGATATTGTGGCGGCCGGAGACTGCACTAATCATCCCAATGCCATGTTAAATACTCGATTGCGTTTAGAGTCTGTGCCCAATGCTATGGAGCAGGCTAAAACCGCAGCACTGAGTGTGTGCGGTAAACCACAGGCTTATGCCGCACACCCCTGGTTTTGGTCCGATCAATACGATATGAAGTTGCAAATTGCTGGATGGAATCAGGATTATGATCAGGTGGTTTTGCGCGGCGACTATCAACATGGTCGTAGTTTTGTGGCCTGGTATTTAAAGCAGGGTAAACTCATTGCAGCCGACTGCATTAATCGTCCGAAAGAATTTATGGTGGCGAAACAACTACTGGCAAAAGGACTGGCGGTCGATGCCCATCATGTGGCGGATGATTCACTCGATCCCAGAAGTTTGCTTAATAGTTAGTTCATCTCGTCATTAAAAATTCTAAATACTTACTGTACCTCTAAAAGTGAATGACTAGCTGAGTCGAAACCCCATTTTCGTCGCCCCTTTGTGCGAAAGCTAAGTCCCAGGTTAAGCGTTTAATTTGAAGCCCAAACCCGAAGCTGTATAAATGCGTATGATCAACTAAGTTGTGGCGATAACCAGCTCTTAACGCGATGTTTCTCCAGAACCTTTGTTCCCAACCGAATGAAATAAACTGTTTATCGGGGTCATAACCCAGAGGGTCATTGCGAGTAAGATCATAATCGACAGCCAGTGTCGTCCGTTCATGTTCATAAGCAAGGCCAGCGCGAACAATTGGATCGAAATGCATGGATTCTCCATTTTTTACCGGATATTGTTGGTGAAATAAATTTCGAATAACCAATCCCCATCTTAAAGTTGAAGCAAACTTTCCACTAAAACCTATATCCAGATTTACGCTACTGTCTCCTTCTTGATAATTTGCCCGATTAAATGCTTGTATATCTATATTTTGTAATCGCTCCTGATATAGAAACGTGTCAACATGGATAAATTTTACGTTTAATCCTATTGAAAAATCTTCAATAGACTTTATTGGCGCAGCAATGCTGATGCCCTGTTCCCAGTAATCTGCACCGCGAACTTCTGCAAATGATTCTGCTTCTGAAATCAGCCGGGGGATTTCCTGTTGATGTTCGGCAGGTATTTCTTCAGCTTCAGCAACCTCGAGTAAAAATTCAAGAAAATCAATCACCTCATATGTAGACTCTAAATCTGCCGGAGCGATATGGAGTCGGGAGCCGAGGACTAGAGTACGCCGAGAAAATGCACCAATCGAAATATTTTCACGATTAAAACCTGCGTTCAGTGCTCCGTTAGCCATGACTCTTAGGGGCTTATCGGATAGTGTAGACAGTCCGTCAAGCCAACTTCTACTATCGGTTAATATCTGTCTTACGGTATTGGTACGAAGCACTCTTTGCTCGACTTGTTGATTAAAACGATTAATTGAATTTTGCAGCCGATCTTCATAATTTTGTTTTTGATAACTATCGAGACTGCTCAAAAACCCTTCTCTATCGTGTAACCGCACTCCTAAATTAGTTCGAAAAAATCCAGGTTCAGCATTAAGTACATCAGATCGATAAAGCAGTGCTGGATTAAATTGAAATGCATTGTAAGAGTGCGCGGTAGCTACTCCACTACCACCCATGCCCATACTTCGAGGATCTAATGAAACAAAACTTTGTGAAATTACGGTTGGAGAATAAATCAGTATGAAAAAAAGAGCTATGCGCATCCAGTCGAATAAGTTTCTAGTCGTTTGTAATGACTTTAATACTAATGCACACTATATTGTAGATCAAACAATCACTTATCAATTGAGATTATGTTTAGCTGGAACGAAAAACTAACGCTAAAGGCCGGAGTTTACTATCAATGCATTCTCGGCAGCTTAGAACTTATTATTTGTCGTGATGCGGGTGAATGGCATTTTCATCACCGCTACACGTCGAGCAGTGAAGAAAATGTCGCAGACAAAATCGTATTTAAAGAATTGAAAAAACTACCCTCGCAAGAGTTTGAATATACTCGAGTGATGGGGGCAGAAGATCAGGACCATTTATTGTTTAAACCACGGCTGGCGGATCGGGCCATTGTTGCAAAGCCTCATCAGCCCTTAATGTTACCCTGTAATCAGGAAGCAACGGTATATATTAGTACGCCGGTGTGGCTCAGCGTATGGCAGGAAAACGAAAAAGCACCTTTATTTGATATTGCTACATACAAGCTTTCTGATACCTGGTACGGACCAAAACCTCATTTAGGAATCTTATGCTATGCCAGTCGGTTCAGTGGGCGTACCCAACTAAAAAATCTGCCACGTCGTGTGAGTCGAATTATTACTCCTGTGACTATTGTGAATCGTAGTGACGAACATTTAAAAATAGAGAAGATTGCCATTCCTGCCGAAATTCTGTCAGTTTACGGGGCAGAAATGGATTTGTGGACTCATGGCATTAAAGTAATAAAGCATAAAGATGAAAAACTAACTACCGTTGAAGTTGAAAAAAAGTTGCATGAGTCGTTGACCAATATGCAACATCTGGTTGAGCCCAGAGCAAGGGATACCGATAACCTTATCTCTAAAACCTTTGCGCGAATCTTCAGTTAGGAAACAGTTATGACCACTAATATTATTTATGCCATAACCATTGTTATCATCGGTTTTATTGTTGCGCGATTTGTGTCTCGCAGTTTGGCAAATATACTGGATGAAAAATTCACGTTTAAAAACGCTCCAATCATTGGTCGCCTGTCGTTTTATGTATTGAACGCCTTATTTGTGCTTATGGCATTACATCAACTCGGGTTTGAGTTGAGCATTTTATTAGGTGCAGCAGGTATATTTTCAGTGGCTATTGGTTTTGCTTCGCAAACATCCATGTCCAATGTCATCAGTGGTTTGTTTTTACTGGGTGAGCATGCGTTTGGAGTGGGCGATATGATTAAAGTGGGTAACACCACAGGTGAAGTCATCAGCATTGACTGGCTTTCGGTAAAACTACGTACACCCGACAATATGTTTGTACGTATACCCAATGAAGTATTGATAAAGTCAGAAATGACAAACCTCACACGTTTTGCCATTCGACGATTTGATTTAAATATATCCGTTGCTTATAAAGAAGATATCAAACGCGTTAAAGAGTTGTTGCTGCA
>JBFHVL010000099.1:0-11922 GCA_041589565.1 Kangiellaceae bacterium
TAAAATATCTTGCCAAATAGCTCCTAGTATACTTTCGGTTTCGGTTTTGAAATTGTTTTCAACCAAAGTGCTCAATTGTTCAGGAGGTCGTTTGATTAGGGCTTTACGATCAACTTTTAAATTGAAATTTAATGGTAATGCATCCAGTCGAATATACTGTGATGGCACCATATAATCTGGCAGTCGCAATTCAATGAATTGCTTGAGTTTAGCCAAGTTAATTTCATCGCTATTAAAGGTTACATAATAGGCGATCAATTGACTCGATGATGGGTTGGCTATATGCAGTGTGACAACACAATCTTTGATATTTTCAAATTGCTTGATGTGGTACTCGATTTCTGTAGGCTCTATTCGAATGCCTTTAAACTGAATTTGAAAATCTTCACGACCTAGAATTTCCAAGTTGCCATCAAAATTTAGTATGCCCACATCTCCTGTTTTGTAATAAACATTGCCTAAATGCGGGAAAAATTTTTCTTGGGTTAGTTCAGGATTGTTTAAATATCCTTTAACCACCCCTTTACCAGCAAAGCAAATTTCGCCTTTGCTACCATTAGGAACTGGATTGCCATCGGCGTCGATCAGTAATAGCTTGGTATCGGGGAAAGGGCGACCGACAAAAGTTTTCTCAATAAGCACTTGTTCGGGTACCGGCCAGGTACATCCCATACAACTGATTTCACTGCATCCATAAATGACATACATTTCTATACGTGGAAATAGTTCACGTGCCAGAGTGAGTAACTCGGGTGGTACTAAATCGCCTCCGGAGGATAAATGCCTGAGTCGTCGAAAAATGCTTAAGTCTGCTATTGCTGACTTGATATGCAGCAATAGCAGTTTTAGCAGGCTGGGGCCCATGTGCATAATGGTTACCTGCTCAAGCGCTTTGGTCATATAAGTCAGGTCGAGTAACTGCTCTCGACTGAGTATTCGCACGGTTGCGCCATTGATTAACGGTAACAGTAGCTCAAACATGCTGATACTGAATGTGGAACGAGCGCACGATGTCATCACGTCACTCGGATTAAGTTGATACTTGAATTGAGCACTCGAAAGGTAATAGTTTAGATTGCGATGTGTCGCCATCACACCTTTGGGTTTACCAGTAGTTCCCGAAGTATAAAAAATATAAGCGACCTGATCGGGAGCAGTTGTTAACTCCAGGTTTTGATCGGAAAGCTGTGCCAGTTGGTTAGCTATTTTGTCGAGGCAAACAACAGTTCTTTCGGAAAACAGCTGTTGATATTGGCTTTGACAAAGTATCACTGTGGGTTCAACATCGTCGATGATGGTTTTGATGCGTTGCTCCGGGAAACCAGGATCGAGCGGTACATAGGTCGCATTGCATTTAAATATCGCGAGCAAAGTGATCAAAATTTGGAAACCTGGGTCGACTAATACGGCAACACGTTGCTCTCGAGCTACACCAAGGGATAGTAAATAATGTGCCAGTTGGTTAGCTTGCCGATTGAGATCCTGATATTCGATGGCTGACGAGTCGTATTGTGCAGCTTTGTATTTTGGATATCGTGATGCGATTTGCTCAATCATCTGATGCGGTAGGGTAATTTCAGTCGCGGAGTCAGCAAGAATCGGGTTGTTAGTATTTTGCTCTTGTGATTCTGATTGAATCTGCTCTGTAAGCGTAAACGATAACTGGGATAACGGCCTGTGAGTATTTTCAAGGTAATTTAGTGCCGCCACTTCTAATTGTGCTTTCCATTGTGCGATAGCTCGTTGTTCACATCGTTCGGCATCAAACAGCCAGTTCACTTCAATTCCGTCGGAGGTGGCTAAGAGCAAAAGCGTAAGCATTGGTGCGTCAGTGAGCTGCTCAATGAATTTGATTAGCTGATAACGGAACTGCGTTGCTTCGTGGGTTGTTTTTGTTTTTTGAAAGTGAATGAGTAAATCCGATGAACTTATGGGTTTGTGAACAGAGCTAAAATTAGCAAAGGCCTTTTCAAATTGAGCTAACGTTTTCTCGGCATTTATGGTTACCGCTATTTGGCTTGGATTATTGGCAGTGATGTCACCAAGTTGTAACAGAACCGGGAAACTGGATTGTTGGCTATAGCGCCATGCTTGCACACTCACAATAGCCAATACAGGAAGCAGTAATTGTTGGAGGCTATCTGAGTTATTCGGATTACGATGGACCGATTCCATTGCCAGGTGACAATGAGTTAAGGATAACTTTGCTTTCGGCGACTGTTTCCCGCGAGGAGCAATAAAAGGTAAACGCAATGCTTGGGCAGGCGTCGACTGTATCTCCTTATGTGAGGACTCTACTTCAGCATCCTGAGCTGAGGGCAATGCCATGATCGGTTAGCTCCATCTAATCACAGAAATCCGCTTAAAGACCCATTAAAGTCGTAAGTTACCGTAGCTGGGTGTGATTTAAATAATAAAACAGTTATTTCCGTTGCTATTAATAACCTTACCGCAAAGTGTGAAAAATTACCATTCTGTCCAATGCAGGTTTTGTCGGCCGCTATAGGTACTATTTAGTGATTTTGTGAGGCTTCAGGCCATACAAGTGAACAAATGTCTTCATAATACTAGGCTAATTCTTTAAAATGGGGCGATATTTACGACGATCATGGCAGCATGTTCGGTTAATAGATTTAATATATCTCATTTGTAGATTATAATTATTCAAATATATTTAAATAGGGACTGTTTATGTCAATTGAAAAAGTCAGGGAAATTCTCGCCACCCACGGTCGTTTAACTCAACCCGTCGACTCATTAGAAGATAATAGCGATCTATATATGGCTGGGTTAACGTCTTTAGCTACTGTTGGCCTGATGCTGGCACTGGAAGATGAATTTGATATCGAATTTCCTGATTCAGCCCTGAGCCGAAAAACCTTCAGTAGTATCGAAGCTATTGCGGAAACCGTTGAAGACTTAATGGAATAACCCCCAAACTCAGGGAGCGAAATATGACCACTCAAAGTGTTACTGAGGCTGAATTCAATCATCTGCTCGACCGCGTCCACCAAATTGGTGAAGATGTTATCGCGCAACATGCCGAAGATGTTGATGGCAAGGCGCGTTTTCCTCGTGAAGGTATCGAAGCGCTGAAAAGTTTGAAGCTTATGAGTGCTTACGTACCGCAACAGTATGGCGGTATGGGACTCAGCTTAAAGCAAGTTAGCAAAGTGTGTGAAGCCCTGGGGCATTATTGTGGTTCGACTGCCATGATCTATGCCATGCATAAGATTCAGGTGGGTTGTCTGGTTCATCACTGTCTTGATGTGGACTACTTCCAAAGCTACGTTTCCAAGTTGGTGGAAGATCAGCGCCTAATCGCCTCCGCGACCACTGAAATTGGCAAAGGCGGCGACTTGCTTTCCAGCTTTTGTGCGGTCGAGTTGGACAATGGTGAATTCAACCTGGTGAAAAAGGCACCGGTCATATCCTATGCCGAAGATGCCGATGATCTAATGTTAACGGCACGGCGTCACCCAGAGGCCGCCAAAAGTGATCAGGTGGGCGTGTTAATTGCTCGTGATCAGTATACAGCCGAACCGATTTCTGACTGGGATACCTTAGGCTTCCGAGGAACTTGTAGTAGTGGGTTTGAGGTTAATGCTCACGCCTCCGAACAACAAATAATGCCGGTTTCATTTAACGATATACTGAGCCAGACCATGCATCCTTATTCGCATATTGTGTGGGCATCATTGTGGACAGGTATCGCAGCCTCTGCGGTTGCCAAGGCGCGCAAGTTTACCAAAAACGCGATGCGTAGAAATCCTAATATGCCGCCTATTTCTTCAATTCGCCTGGCGGAAGTGGAGACTCAGCTACACTCCATGCGCAATAATGTATTGGCCTCCATTGACGAATACACGGCATTGTTGGAGCAGGGTGATACTGACGCTTTTTCCAATTTTGGTTTTACCATTCGCACTAACAATTTAAAAATTAATAGTTCTAAACATCTGATTGATATTGTCGGCGCAGCTATGATGATTTGCGGAATAGCCAGTTACCGGAATAATCACGAGTTATCTTTGGCTCGTCATATTCGTGATGCGTACGGAGCCTCGTTGATGGTCAATAATGATCGCATCATGATGCACAACTCTTCATTGGTCGTCATGCATAAAGAGCGGTAACTGAACGTTCGGTAGCTGGTTGTAATGAAGGAGTGAATTAAGACTATGGAACAGGTATTAAAGCTACGGCCCGAAGACTATCAACGTCATCTGCTACACACACAGGAGCGTGACTGGGCAGAAACCAACTGCTATGTCGATGTTTGGATTGAGTTGCTGCATGCATTAAAGCTCAATCCTATCCCTGCCATGGGCTTTTCAGTAACGCCAGATTTCGAAGGTGATCAGTGGACCTTTTTTAAATTCCAGCTCAATGACCTTTATGATTTATACGGTCTAGAAGTTCAGGAGTTGGTGATTTGGAAATCGCTGATTGATCATGTGATCGAGCAGGTGCGGATGAAGCGTCCAGTGTTGGTCGAGCTCGACTCTAAGTTTCTACCCGATACCGCAGGTACGGCCTACCAGCGCGAGCATGTGAAAACTACAGTAGCGGTGAATGAGGTAGATCGAGAAAAGCGTCATCTCGGTTATTTTCATGCGCAGGGCTATTACCATTTATCCGGCGATGATTTTGATGAAGTGTTTGCTCTGCCCGGCGCGACATCAACCATGATCCTGCCACCCTATGTCGAAACGGTGAAATTGGCACAAATGGTCAATCGTACCAACGAAGAGCTGCGTACTATTTCTAGGGCCATGCTGCAAAGGCAAATGCAGCAAATGCCCAAAAACAATCCTTTTGTTATTTTTAAAAAACGATTTGAACAGGATTTCGACTGGTTAACGCAACAACCCATTGATGTATTCCATCAATATGCTTTTGTTACCTTCAGGCAGTTTGGAGCCTGTTTTGAGTTGGCCTACAATTATCTGAGTTGGTTGTCGCCAGATAAGGATGGCTTGTTAAAAGCCGCTGCCGCATTTAAATCGATTTCAGAACGTACCAAGGTGTATCAATTTCAATTAGCTCGCGCAATAACGCGGAAAAAATCGTTGCGACTGGAAACCATTGATGAGATGGCAGCATCCTGGAGCGAGGCAACTGATTTGCTGCGTAATGAATTTCCGAGCTGATTGTGATCTTCGGATCGGTTAAAGTGAACCATCTTGCGGATAAATTTGACTGATTGATGCAAACTCTGATTAACGACTTAATCCATGGTTGGCGTTTATACAAAACATCACCCAATGACCTGGATTCTCCCAAACAGCTGGTAGCTTTGCTGCCAGAACACGAATCTGTGCCGGTTCCGGGAACGGTTGCCATGGCAGTATGTGATCAGGCTAATCCCTGGAAACTAAGTGAAGACATTACCCATTTTGATTGGTGGTACGTGTTGGACTTTGCAGCATCCGATCACCACAGTCATCCGATGCAATGGCTGGAGTTTCAAGGCTTGGCAACTTTGGCTGAAGTTTGGTTGAATGATCTGTTAATACTGCAAAGTGACAACGCCTTTCGCTCCCACCAACTGGATGTTTCAAAGTTATTAAAGGCGCACAACCGATTAAGTATTGTTTTTCGCTCGCAACAAACGTTTCTTGAGCAAAAACATCCGCGGCCACGTTGGAAAACCCGATTGGTAAATAATCAAAATATGCGTTGGCTTCGCTCCACTGTTTTAGGTTATGTGGATAGCTGGACACCACCGATTAAGTTAATTGGGCCCTGGCGCAAAGTTCGGCGAGTGGCCTCGAACGTAGCGGTTGTCGATGATTGGTTGATAACTTCAAGCCTGAACGATAATAAAGGCGTCATTCAGGTTTCAGGTACGATTAGAAATGCCACACAACAATGTCCCGAGTTTGTGTTGCAAGTAGCCGGGCAGCGCTTCCCATTGGATTCTCATAACAATGCGATTTGTCATCGCATTGAAATCAACAATATTGACGCCTGGATGCCACATACTCATGGCCATCCCACTTTATATGATTATCAATTGATAGCTGTAGACGGTGAGCAGCAAGTTATTTATGAGCAAGGCAAACTTGGCTTTAAACAAGTAAGCTTTAATCACGACACCAGCCAATTATCAGTCAATGGTAAAGCGGTTTTTTGCCGTGGCACTTGCTGGACCGTGAGTGATTATCATGCGTTTAATTGCGATGCGGACAAGTTACGTCGCCATCTAAGCTTATTACGTGATGCCGGTGTCAACATGATCCGTGTTGGCGGCACCATGGTTTACGAAAGTGATGATTTTTATCAGCTGTGCTCTGAACTTGGCATCATGGTGTGGCAGGACTTTATGTTTGCCAGTATGGATTATCCATTTGAGGATGACGATTTTCGTCACAACGTTGAAGCCGAAGTTCGTCAACAAGTTCAACGCATTGCCCGCTATGCTGCGATTAGTGTTTGGTGTGGTAATACCGATGTCGAAGCGCAAGTTGCTATGTTTGGCTTACCGGACGAATGGGCCAAACATGCGTTTTATCATGAGTTTATTGAGCAGTTGTGCCAGTCGTACAGTCCCAAAGTTCCTTATTTTCCATCATCGCCAACCGGCGGTACATTAGCTTTTCATTTATCGAGTGGTGTCGCACACTACTGGGGAACTGGGGCTTATATGCATGATTTGCCCGATCCCGATGCCGATCGCGTTAAGTTTTGTTCAGAAGGTATGGGGTTATCGCATATTCCCGAACAGTCGATCATCGATCAAACCATAGGTAAGCAAACGCTGTTCCCCTACCACTCTGAATGGCGTTCGCGAATTCCAAGAGATCTGGGTGCCGGTTGGGATTTTGAAGACATTCGCGATCATTATCTGAAGCAAGTATTTAATGTCGAACCAAATCATTTACGTCGACATGAGGTTGAGCGATATATTCAATTGTCGACCCTTGTGACTGGGAAAGCCATTGCGGATGTATTTCGGCGTTGGCGTCGACCCGAAAGTCAGACACAAGGTGGGTTGATTTGGTTTAACAAAGATTTTTGGCCCTGCCCGGGATTTGGTTTGATTGATAGTAATGATTATCCAAAAGCTGCTTATTATCTAATTCGTCAGGCATGGAAAAACCAAACCTTGATTTTTGAATCGGTAGGTCTCGATGGCTTGTTATTGCACGTGATTAACGAATCGCCCAAACCGTTATCTGGTTGTGTCTCGTTACAGTGTTATGCGGGTACACATCTCGCCAGTGAAAAAATCGATTTTCCGGTCGATGTGGCTGCGGCTTCAAGTATCAGTTTTTCGATAGAACAGCTATTTGGTCGCTTTGTCGACCCATCTTATGCTTATCGATTTGGCCCGCCGGCGTATTCGGCAATCAGCGCAGCTCTAACCAATAACGATAAGCTCGTTGATACCTCATTACATTATGTCACCGAAGAAGAATTGCCGAAGGTTACTGAGTCATCAATTACCGCCAAGCTTTCGGTAATTGATGATGAACGATTACTATTGACTCTGAATTCAACAGAGGTTGTTCAATATTTGAAAATAAATACGTCGAGTTATTTGCCTGAGGACAATTATTTTACTTTGATACCCGGAGTGACCCGAACGGTTATTTTGACTTTAGTCAGTCAAAAGCCAAGACGTATAAAAGTTCTTCTAACCGCTTTAAATTTATCAAAAGAAATACGCGTAGCATTAGCCAGCAAAAACTCATGAACAGTGCAAATAATAGTGACAGGATAAGTAGTGAATTTAACTCCTGATTTTCCAAATAGCGCTTATCTGGAAAATGGCGTGAAACGCCAGATTTTTTGGATATCATCCAATCAAGATCCTCTCTATGCATGCTTGCACCTTCCTCGTGATGCGGCGTATCAGGCGCATGCAGTTGTAATTTGTAATCCGTTCGGTCATGAGTATGCCCACGCTCACCGTACCTTAAAAACTTTAGCTGATTTTCTTGCCGTCAAAGGTATCCCAACTTTGAGATTTGACTATTGTGGTAGCGGCGACTCTGCTGGCAACATGTTACAAGAGAATTTATTTGAACATGCATTGCAGGACATTCATTCGGTAATTTGCTTTTTAAAACAAGCGTTAAATATTCACACCATAACGCTAGTTGGCTTGCGATTAGGTGCAACATTGGCCGCTTGCTATGCAGAGAAATTTCCGGTGAATAATCTAGTGCTATGGGCTCCATGCAGTAGAGGGAAAGCGTATGTACGAGAACTAAAAGCGCTAGAAAAGCTCGCTAGTTTTGACAGTGATACGGATAAGGATTTTATTGAAAGTGCCGGATTCATAATGAGTGTCGATTTTGCTCATCAGTTATCACAGGTAAATCTTGCTTCACTCCAAATGCAGTGTAAACGTATGCTATTGGTGAAGCGAGATGATATGGATGATACTGAAAAACTCGAGTCTCAATTAAAAGTGAATCACGAGCTGTGCTATTCAAGTATCGAAATGCAAGGCTATCTATCGATGATGGCTGAACCTCATGAGAATGAAGTTCCTATTACAACTCTGGTCAATCTAGCTGAATGGATAGCGCAGGAACAACCAATCAGTATGCAAGACAAACCTAGATTGGACTTGAACGTACAAATTGCTTTTGAGGGATACTATGAGCGTATGATTCAAGTAGGAGACCAGCAGCTTCAAGGGATAGTCTCGATTCCAACCCAGTATTTAGAGTCTAATGTAAAGAAACGATGTGTGATTCTGGCAAACTCGGGTAGCGTTCACCATGTCGGACCTAATCGGTTCTATACGCAGTTTGCGCGACGCCTGGCACAGCAAGGAACAATGGTGATCCGATTTGATATGCGGAATCTTGGTGACAGTTCATTTTATGGTTGTATTGATGAAAACAAACCTTATCCCGCAGCATCAAGCGACGATATTGTTCGAGTGGTGCAATATGCGAAGCAAGAGTTAAACGCTGAGCACATTACGATTGCCGGATTATGCAGTGGGGGGCACAATGTATTTCATACTGCGCTTGAGTCACATGATGTCAGCGATATTGATGAAGTCATTATGATAAATCCTTTGGCATTTTATCGACGTCCATCAAGAGTCGTTGATGACTCTCGCAATCAGGCCTTTGCACGTGATGTTTCTCAATACCGAAAAAGTGTGTTTTCAGCCAAAAAATGGAAAAAATTTATAACGGGGAAAGTGAGTCTCGGTTATGTATTTAAATTTTTAGCCAAAGGATTTTCCGGAATCATAAAACTAATTGCTATTCGACTACTGAAGCTGTTTGGATTGCGTACCGTCACGCAATTAGGTCAGGATTTACTGCGCTTTAAAACTATGTCGATTCCATTAACGTTTATTATTGCCGATCAGGATCCGGGAAAAGCATTACTGGAACAACACGGAAGAGATACCGTAAAACAACTTATTCGCAGTCAAGTAATTTCCATATATGAAGTACCGAGAGCGGATCATACCTTCACCACTCAAGCCAGCCGTGACCGATTTTTTCAATGTTTTAAAGACTACTATTTTAGGGATAAAGTATGAGGCCCCACGAGCATTACAGTGAATTAGATAACGATATTAAGAATAAGATCAAATACATGATCCCTGACTCAATTCGTAATTTGATCCAGCCACGTCAATTTCAGTGTTTTTGCATCGGTACACCAAAATCCGGTACAACCTCAGTTGCGGGTCTATTCGATAAACATTTTCGTTCGTCGCATGAACCTGAGCGGCGCTCAATTATTTTCTTTATGAACGATCATTATCATGGAAAGTATTCTGATGATGAATATGTCGAGTGGCTTAAAAAACGCGATCGTCGTGTCTGGCTGGATATGGAATCCAATTGTTTTTTAGGTTATCGCATGGATTTACTCTATCGTGCATTTCCTGATGCGAAATACATTCTTTCTGTAAGAGAGCCATTGTCTTGGTTAGACTCCATGCTTAATCACACGATTAATTATTCACCTGCCAGTGAAGATGTAATTGCTTTATGGCATAGAATTTATTTTAAGCCCGAGCAATACCCTCATCAGACGATTGAACAGCCTTTAAAGGATGCTGGTGTATATTCAGTAGAAGCCTACCTGCGCTATTGGTCCGATTCAATTAAATCTGTATTAAATACTATCCCTGAATCACAGCTTTTAATTGTAAAAACCCATGAATTTAAAGATCGTACTTTAGATATAGCTCAATTTCTAGGAGTCGACCCTATAAAAATTGACTTGACTTCGGGACACCTGAATAAAGCGCCTCAGAAATATGATTTTCTAAAATTATTACCGCCGGATTTCATTACCGAGCAACTCAGCAAGTTTTCAGCTGAAACTTGTGAAAAAGTCAACATCGATTTTTCTCGGATTACGCGCAAAGTAAGTGAAATGGCACGATGACGTAGCGAGGACTGAATTATTCCTTAGCATTAAATAAACGTACGCGTGGTACAGACATGATTTCTAAGAACAAGGCACCAACAGGTTCGCTTACCAACTCTGAAGATTGGTCTGAGTACTATGCCAAACGAGATTTAGCATCATTAGAACAGTTATCTAAAAGAGAGACATTGTTAGATGAGTTCTTTAATCAGCATAAAGGTAGCATTTTTGAGCTAGGTTGTGGTCAAAGTGCTGTCTTAGCTAAAGCGTCACAACAAGGCTGGAAAGTCGGTGGCATTGACTTTAATGCTAAAGCAATTGAGGTGTTAAAGGTTTTCGTCGCCCAACAAAATGGTGATATTGACGACTTAGTTGTTGGTGATGTATTCGAGTATTCAACGAAAGTTTTTAGTGAGCGATTTGATTTATTAGGTTCCTACGGTTTTTTAGAGCACTTTACTAATCCGGGAGATATCCTAAAGCGATGGGTCGAAGTGATAAAACCCGGTGGTATGGTCGTCACAACAATCCCTAATCTTTTTTCAATTAACGGGAAAATTTTTAAAAAATTTGATCCAGAGTTTTGGGAACAACATGTAGCCTACACTGCCGAAGATGTTCATGAGATGCATTTAAATGCAGGGCTAGAGCCTGTGACTTTAGCCCGATACGATGGTAAATTTGATATTCATACTCTTATTCCCTGGGATAAGATCAGTACAAAAATTGCAAAGCCAATTATTTTTAAGCTGGTGAAATATATATCGTTTTATTTAATTCATCACCCATTAAGATTTATCACTCCGAATAAAAACAGTCGCCTATTTAATCGCCGTATTATTGGCATTTATCGAAAGCCCTAGACTCGTATTGAATCTAGTATCAAAAAGTCATGAGTGAAATTTATCCTTAAAACGTAAAATGGGATGTTCAAATATCTTCCAGGAAAATTGTGCCATTACAAAAGTTATTAAGACAAGCGCGAGGTAGTGGAAGAGGACTATTGCTAGTCCTTTGTGTGCACTGTATTGGGTAAAATCAATTTGCCAGTGATTAATCCAAACAACCGTTAGAGGTAGATGAAATAAATACATGGCATAACTTACCTTGCCAATGGATTTAATAGGCCAAATCTCCAGAAGTTTTATATTCCAGAGTTGTTCCTTTGAATAACTGACATATACTACCAGAGCCCCAAACACCAAAGCTATGGTGGTTTGATTAAACATGCCAATACCCGGATAAACTGAAGCAAAATTAGACAGTAGCGCAATTTGAACCAGAATAGCTAAGCTGCCCAAAATCAAAACAAAGTTGGCGACTCGCTTCATTAGAGGTTCCTTTTCGCTACCAACATAAAGTGCAATTAATGAGCCTATGGCAATCGCATCCCAACGAGCGAAAGTGAAATTATACGCAGCCGACTTACCTATATTTTCAATATCAAAATAAATCGGCATGTAGTGGAATAGTGAAATACGTATTAGAGGTGCCGAAATAATCATAAACAAGCATACATATTTTAGGTATTCTCGCTTCACCAGTAAAACCATTAAA
>JBFHVL010000100.1:0-11831 GCA_041589565.1 Kangiellaceae bacterium
AACGTCACAGGTGTGGGAGATCAGGATTACTAATGAACGAGATCAACTGGTATGTATTTCACGTTTAACCATGGCGGTCAGACGTCGCTAGATTGACCAATTTTAGCAGCAATTATTCTTCTACATACTTACTGACGACGGGCGACAGTCCACTTTCCAAAGACAGGCTGTTAACAGCGGTAACTGCGAAATAATAACGTGTCTCAGTAGTTAAATTGGTGACAACTGCAGAATAAGCGTTAGGATCACTCACTCGCATAGATCGGTTCAAGCGGTCTTCTGACTGACCGTAATGGATAACAAACCCAGTCAAATCCGTTAAGGGCGAATCGTCCTCATTTTCAGTAGGAGCTACCCATGAAACGGTGGCAACGCCATGAGCAGAGCCGACAATTGCATCGATAGCTGCCTCTGTGGATTGATTAGCGCTATCAGTCACTAAAGCTGAAATTCTGTGATCACCATTAGACAAGGTGACCGTTAACTCGCTTCCGTAACCCAACACACCATCAAGATCGGAGCTCCATTCAATATCACTACTAATATCACCATCTTCGGGATCTGTGGCTGTTGCTTGTAGGTCAACCGACTCATTGGAACTTAGAGTCAACGGATTTCCATTGATGATGTTAATGCTAGGGAGTTCATTTCCTCCAATGACCGTTGGCGAAGCATTATCGCCACCGCTACAGGCAGATAATATAACAATCACGCTTACGCACAGTGTTCGAGTCAAATAGTTATTTAATCGTTTTTCCATAAATCAAACAGGCTCAATATGGGTGGCACTTAAAGTTAAGGTTTAAATCGGCACTCAGTGTTAAAAAAGAATAAAGCTTGGCAGCTGAATGATAGAAGTATTGACAGATTTAAGCGCGACCTGGTTCACAACTTCAAATAAATATTACTGAAAGCCTTTCCTTGGTTATATCTTATAAATAAAGTCTTAATTCATACTTTCCGTTACTTAATAATTGTATTGTAACCTTTAAGCCCTTTAAAAATAAACTCTTCACTTCAAGTAAGCTTATTTGAAGTGTACAACCTAAAAATCTCGGATTGAGACTAATTTTTACTGATCCGCTTAATCGTTTGCGGTCATGTTCTTTGGCGGTATACCGCTCTTAATGACTCTCTTGCGATCCTGTGGCCAGAAGCATGCTGCCGTGTGAGTCAAACAAACGAAATTTTTCTAAATATGGTACTCGTTACCCGCTCCGCGATACCACTCAACATCACTCGAAAAAATAGAACAGCGCAGTCCAAGTTCTGAAAATAAAAAACCGGGGCATGCCCCGGTTTTTTAAGCTGAGAAAGTTAGATGTACTTAACTTCTGCGATCTCATAATCGACGTCACCACCAGGTGCACGAACCGTAACCTCGTCACCTTCGTGCTTACCTACAAGAGCGCGGGCAATGGGTGATGAAACTGAAATTTTATTCTGTTTAATATCAGCTTCATCCTCACCCACGATTTGATAAGTGACTTCTTCTTCCGTATCCAGGTTTATAAGTACAACCGTCGTCCCAAAAATCACCTTGCCATTATTGGTCATACTGGCGACATCGATGATTTGTGCATTGGAAAGTTTACCTTCAATTTCCTGAATACGACCTTCAATAAAGCCTTGCTGTTCACGCGCCGCATGATATTCGGCGTTTTCTTTTAAATCGCCGTGCTCACGCGCTTCAGCAATCGCAGCAATTACTTTAGGTCGAGCAACACTTTTTAAATGAGTCAGCTCTTCACGCAACTTATCTGCGCCAGCTTTGGTCATAGGAACTCTTTGCATCAGGGCAATACCTTTTCATGTAATTCTTGAACCGAAACCACTACCTGACGCGTTTGATTACGAATCGCTTCAGTAGTAGCCAGAGCGCCAGCCAAGGTAGTGGTATAGGCCACTTTATGTTGTAACGCTGAACGACGAATCATAAAGGAATCGGCAATTGCTGCTTGTCCTTCTGTAGTATTAACGATGTAATCCACTTCGTCGTTTTTGATCAAGTCGACAATGTGTGGACGACCTTCATTCACCTTGTGAACTTTTTGACAAGGAACACCTGCGGCCAGAAGAGCGCGTGCTGTTCCTGAGGTAGCTACCAGTTCAAAACCCACATCAATTAACGCTCGCGCTAATTCCGGCAGTTTATGTTTATCAGCATCGCGCACACTGATTATCGCTTTGCCACCAATAGGCGCTTGCGAACTGGCACCCAATTGCGCTTTGTAAAAAGCTTCACCAAAGGTATTACCCACACCCATGGCTTCACCCGTAGATTTCATTTCTGGGCCAAGAATCGGGTCAGAACCGGGGAATTTATTGAATGGGAAGACGGGCTCTTTCACCGAATAAAACGGAGGAATAACTTCCGTTGTTATACCCTGCTCCTTCAACGATTTTCCAGCCATTACCCGCGCCGCAATTTTTGCCAATGGTACGCCCGTCGCTTTCGAGACAAAAGGAACGGTACGCGAAGCTCGAGGATTCACTTCGAGTACATAAATATCTTTGCCTTTAATAGCGAACTGAGTATTCATCAATCCTCGAACGCTTAGCTCTTTCGCCATCACTTCTACCTGACGACGTAACTCATCCTGAATTTCTTTCGATAATGAATGCGGTGGAATAGTACAGGCTGAATCACCGGAGTGAACGCCGGCCTGTTCAATATGTTCCATAATGCCGCCAATCAAACAGGTTTCGCCGTCGTAAATGCAGTCCACATCTACTTCAATGGCATCATCAAGGAAACGATCCAGCAATACCGGTGATTCGTTAGAAACACTCACAGCTTCGTTCATGTAACGACGCAGTTCTTCTTCACTGTATACGATTTCCATGGCACGACCACCCAGTACATACGAAGGGCGTACCACCAGCGGATAACCAATTTCGGCGGCCAGTCGCACACCTTCTTCGATGTTGCGAGCGGTACGATTGGGCGGTTGACGAAGATTTAATTTTTCAATTGCACGTTGGAAGCGTTCGCGATCTTCGGCGCGGTCGATGGCGTCCGGCGATGTACCGATAATTGTGACGTCTTCCGCCTCCAAAGCTCGACACAATTTTAGTGGCGTTTGTCCACCGTAATGAACAATCACACCTTTCGGTTTTTCTTTCGCAACAATTTCCAATACGTCTTCTAAAGTGACTGGCTCAAAGTAGAGTCTGTCAGAGGTGTCGTAATCGGTTGAAACCGTTTCCGGGTTACAGTTCACCATAATGGTTTCGTAGCCATCTTCGCGCATGGCCAGTGCCGCATGTACGCAGCAATAATCGAACTCGATACCTTGACCAATTCGGTTAGGACCACCACCGAGCACCATAATTTTTTCACGATCCGATGGGTTAGACTCACACTCATCTTCATAGGTGGAGTACATATAAGCCGTATCGGTAGAAAATTCCGCCGCGCAAGTATCAACGCGTTTATAAACTGGGAAAACGTTGAACTTATGACGCTTTTTACGAAACTCTTTTTCGGTCACGCCAATGAGATCGGCCAGACGCTCATCAGAAAAACCTTTGCGCTTATAATGACGTAGAGTTTCCGCATCAAGATCACCAAAGGATATTTTGGCAAACTCACCTTCCATCTGGATCAGTTCTTCAATTTGCACCAGGAACCAGGGATCGATGTTGGTCAGATCGTGAATTTCTTCCATGGAATAACCGGCTCGGAAAGAGTCAGCGATGTACCAAATACGTTCGGCACCCGGTACGCTAAGTTTTTGGCGCAATAAATCTTTTAAGTTTTCATCGTTTAGATCAACCACCGGATCAAAACCGGATTTACCGACTTCCAGTCCGCGCAATGCTTTTTGCATTGACTCTTGCAGCGTACGACCAATCGCCATCACTTCGCCCACCGACTTCATCTGAGTGGTTAGCGTTGCATCAGAGTTAGGGAATTTTTCGAAATTAAAACGAGGAATTTTTGTTACCACGTAATCGATGGTCGGCTCGAAGGATGCGGGTGTTTTACCGCCGGTAATATCGTTTTGTAGTTCATCAAGGGTGTACCCTACGGCAAGCTTGGCGGCAACTTTGGCTATCGGGAAGCCGGTCGCTTTTGATGCCAGTGCCGATGAGCGAGATACCCGAGGGTTCATCTCAATAACCACCAATCGACCATCGTCGGGATTCACTGCAAACTGCACGTTTGAACCACCGGTTTCGACACCAATTTCACGCAGTACCGCCAACGAGGCGTCACGCATAATTTGATATTCTTTATCGGTAAGAGTTTGTGCAGGCGCCACGGTAATTGAGTCACCGGTGTGTACGCCCATAGGATCAAAGTTTTCAATGGAACATACGATAATGCAGTTGTCGTTTTTATCGCGCACCACTTCCATTTCATACTCTTTCCAACCGATAAGTGATTCATCGATCAGCAGCTCATGGGTGGGCGATAAATCCAAACCGCGGTCACAGATTTCTTCAAACTCTTCGCGGTTATAAGCAATACCACCACCGGTTCCTCCCATAGTGAAGGAAGGACGAATAATACAGGGGAAGCCTACATGCTCGAGCACTTCGTAAGCGTCTTTCATACTGTGGGCGATCCCCGACTTAGGCATGTCCAGACCAATTTTGCGCATCGCTTTAGCGAATAGATCGCGATCTTCGGCTTTGTCGATAGCTTCGCGGTTGGCACCAATCATTTGCACACCGTGAATTTCCAATACACCGCGCGAAGCCAGATCCAGCGCACAGTTCAGCGCCGTTTGTCCGCCCATGGTCGGTAGTAATGCGTCGGGCTTTTCTTTTTCGATAATTTTCGCCACCACTTCCCAGTGCAATGGCTCAATGTAAGTCCGATCCGCCATTTCCGGATCGGTCATAATGGTGGCCGGGTTAGAGTTCACCAGAATTACCCGGTATCCCTCTTCTCGCAGTGCTTTACACGCCTGCGCACCGGAGTAGTCAAACTCACAGGCCTGACCGATGATTATAGGGCCAGCACCTAAAATTAGAATGGTTTCGATGTCGGTTCGTTTTGGCATAGTGTCTTCAGCTCTCGGTATTCGTTCTAGTTTCTAGTCATCGTCTCGGGGTGCTTGCATTCGGCACTAACGGTTACGCTCCATCAGTTCGATAAAGTGATCGAACAGCGGCGCGGCGTCGTGTGGGCCGGGACTCGCTTCCGGGTGCCCCTGAAATCCGAACGCTGGTTTGTCGGTTCGGTGAATACCCTGCAAACTGCCATCGAACAAAGACACATGAGTCGCTTTCAATGTGTCGGGCAGTGTTTCCTGATCCACCGCAAAGCCGTGGTTTTGCGAGGTGATCATCACTCGGTCATGTTCCAAATCTTTAACCGGGTGGTTGGCACCGTGGTGACCAAATTTCATTTTTACCGTTTTAGCACCGCTGGCCAGTCCTAATAACTGATGGCCTAAACAGATACCGAAGGTCGGGATATTTTTATCCAGAATGGTTTGGATGGCTTTGATGGCGTAATCACATGGCTCCGGATCGCCAGGACCGTTCGACAGAAACACTCCATCAGGATTCATCGCTAATACTTCTTCGGCCGGTGTTTGCGCTGGAACAACAGTTAGCTCACAGCCGCGTTCAACCAGCATACGCAGAATATTGCGTTTGGCACCAAAGTCGTAAGCCACGACTTTAAATTTAGCCTCGGGCGCAGGCTTATAGCCCTGTTCGATATCCCAGGTGGAACTGTCCCACTGAGTGATGTCTTTCTGGCTTACGACTTTCGCCAAATCCATCCCTTTTAGACCGGGGAAATCTTTGGCAGCGGCGAGGGCTTTATTTTCGTCAATGTCGTCACCGGCCATAATGGCACCGGCCAGTGCACCTTTGTCACGTAAAATACGAGTCAGTTTTCGGGTATCAATATCGGCAATACCTAATATATTGCGCTGTTTTAAATATTCCGATAGCGATTGCTGATTACGGTAATTACTCGCCAGTCGCGGCAAGTCACGAATGATAAGACCAGTCGCCCAAATTTGGCTCGACTCTTCGTCTTCTTCGTTGGTACCAGTATTTCCAATATGGGGATAAGTTAAAGTGACAATTTGTTGCGCGTAAGATGGGTCAGTCAGAATTTCCTGATAGCCGGTCATTGAAGTGTTAAAAACGACTTCGCCAACGGACAGGCCAGTAGCACCAATTGCAGTGCCTTTAAACAGGGTTCCGTCTTCAAGAACGAGGATGGCGGGTTGACTCAAAAGGGACCTCCACATAAGCTCCAGATACACAAAAAGCGGAACTCAAAAAATTGGATTCCGCTTTTTTCGAAAGAAAGTGATTCGTAACAATCTGAAATTGTCCGCTCAGGACAAAATCGGGGTATTTTAAGTGATTTCACCCCCAATTGTCCATGAATGAACACAAATTCACCGATGTTTTATTTAACCAGCGTAGATTGATTGTATTAACTGAAGTTTAATCCGATCGGCCAAGGCGAGCCTGAAAAAGTTTAAGAACTTCCACTTAAGATACAACGAAAAAAGGCGACTTTCGTCGCCTTTGGCATCCATTGATTCTTCTTCCTGAAGACGTTATCCCTGATACTTCCGTGTCCGACCGTCCTGGTCCTGTCCTTCGCGGCGCATTGTCCCTGCCGCATGAGTGATAGATTAATCTCGTCAGTTTTTTGTACAAGGCCACCAAATCCGCCCCTGCCCTGTCGACCATTTATATGGTTCAACAGTTTTCTTTATCTTTCATAAGGTTACAGTAATCGCCCTTGTTCCTGTTTCGAATATCCCTGACTGCTTTTATGCTTTGTCTGAATAACACTTGAGATATGGCTTACAAACGCCCGGGGGGTTTTCGGTATCAGAGCCCCCTTCGGCCATTATTTCAGTCCCAAAACATCCATCATGTCGTAGTTACCCGCCGGTTGAGCACTGAGCCATTTAGCGGCTTTGACTGCGCCTTGAGCAAAAGTCTGGCGACTGCGCGCCTTATGGGTAATTTCAATTTCTTCGCCAGCCAGTGCAAACAAGGCAGTATGCTCACCCACGATATTGCCAGCACGAATGGCAGAAAACCCGATGGAGCCGGGTTTACGCACTGCATCTTTTCCGCAACGATCAAAGGCCGCCAGCTCACTGAACACCTTGCCCAGCCCATCGGCTATGGCTTCTCCCATGCGCAAAGCGGTGCCTGATGGAGAGTCTTTTTTGTAACGATGGTGCGCTTCGATAATTTCGATATCCGCTTGGTCGCCTATGGTCTTGGCCACCAACTCCAGCAGTTTTAAACTCAGATTAACTCCCACACTCATGTTGGGCGCCATTAATATTGGAATGCGATCCGCCAGTTTGGCAATCGACTGTTTTTGCTGATAGCTAAAACCGGTGGTGCCAATCACTACGGGTATGTTTAACTCGGCACAACGCTTGGCGGTGGTTTCGGAAAACTCAGGCAAGCTGAAATCAATTAACACGTCCACCTTATCCGCCACCTGGCTTAAGTCATCGATCAGTTTTACCACTGTTTTAATTTGTGGAAACTGGCTGCTGACCAAAGTACCTGTCCAGGCATGCCCCGGTCGCAATAACGGTGCGGTTAGCTCGGCTTGTTCATCGCGATCAACCGCGAACAATAATTCCTGTCCCATGCGTCCGGTACAGGCGTTTACGGCAATTTTTATCATCACTATTCCAATGCAGGTTGAGATTGCGGCACATTGTAGCAAAGCCACTAACAATTGAATTACATCTTTTGGCTATGCCGAGCAGCTCCAACCAGTGAATGAGCAAGATAAAAAAAAGGCCGGAACTCATCCAGCCTTTAGTTAAGTGCTAAAACTATGGTTATCGTCGATAGGAAATTTCTATCATGGTTTGAGTATTCGGTGGCAAAGCCGATTTTTCTGCTTCATTCACGATACTACGCACTAACACATGCGGTGTGGTGGTGTACTCTTTCATGTGCGACAACACATTAAACCCTTCCGGCATGGTCTCCATAAAGATGTACATACCATCACCCAAATCCTTACCTTTAAATCCTTTCAGTTTTTTCTGGTAATAGTCGATCACCGCCTGCGCTGCATCGGCCGAGGTAAATGTTGCAGCGGGTAACGTAGCGCCACTGCCATCATCGAGTGTCATGCCTTGAGTCACATGCATCATCACCTGACTGTTTTGGTATATCGGCAGAGTGATTTGCGACACGGTTTGTGCGCTGACTTCCTGCATAAAACTCATCTGCTGTTGCATTTCTTTCATATTATTGTCGGTGTGCTGTTGGTGCAGTCGATCGAGTTCACGCTGCTGCGCTTCGGTAGGCCCCTCGTCGCCCACTTGCGCCATAATACGCTCCATGGCCAACTCTTCCTCACTCATGGAAGCCATTTCCATCTTACGCTGCAGCTTTTCCTGTTGAATGAAAAGTTGATCACGCTTTATCTCCAGCTGCGCGATTAACTGCTCATCCTGTGAGCTCGGGTTTTCTTTATTCCACAGTTGTTCTATTTTTTGTTCCAATTCGGCAATCTGCTCATCGATCTGTTCAACTTCTGACTGCAACTTATCTTCTTCCGACTCGCAGCCTTTAAGTTGTGACTCAGAGACCCCCATCTGTTTGGCAAAGGTTATTTCAAAACAGCGCTCGGTGGCGGCATCCAGTTCACCAAAACTTAAGTCGCCTCCCTTGAAGCATTGGTCCATGGTTTTGCGGTAAGAGTGCTCAACCTGACTTTCAGAAACCGACAAACATTGTGCAAGCGCATTCACCTGTCCACTTTGCTTAAACATGGCAATAGCGAGTTCTTTGTTGTTGGCAAAAGCGGTAGAAGCAGACAGTCCGATGCAGACGGAGAGTGCAAGACAACACTTGGAAATCATGGGTAACTCCTTTTAAGGTTTAACAGGCGTCACTGCCGACTACGGTAAATCGTTCTAACAATAAATCCCAACAATGACCGACGGCGCATTGTAAACGGCACGCTCAATAAAGAGCGCGCAGCAGTTCACATAACATAAATCAGATTTGAGATATTGACGAAGGTTTTCGCATAACTAAGGAAAACACCATCGGCAGCACGCCTTCTTTTCCGGCAACTTGAAAACCTTGTTCGGTTCTAACCATGCCAGCAAAACAGTTGTAAGGAGAGTAGTCGTACTCATTGAAATGCGTCAGGGTTAACCCGTGGGCAAAACCGGCGTTAAACACTTCACTTAAACTGTGATTCCAGCCGTACTCCTCCATTGGCTCAGCTAACTGACTACCATCGGTATAACTTTCGATGTTGGTTTCAACAATAGCGCTACGATTAAAGTAACTATGCTCTATGTTTTCGAGTTGATGATCCAGCATCCAGATGACCGGATGAAACTCCGCCAGAATGAAACGTCCGCCCGGCTTTAAATACTGCGATGCCACTTCCATAAATCGAGTCATACTGGGATGCCAGCCAATCACACCATAGGAGGCAAAAACAACGTCGTACAATTCATTATGCAACTCTGGCAGTTGCAGCACATCACTGCAAATAAACTCCGCGTCCAGTTCAAGTAATTGATTAAGTTTGCGCGCCTCTTCAATGGCCACATCCGACAAATCGACACCGGTGACTTTCGCGCCCATACGGGCCAAAGATAAAGAGTCCTGACCAAAATGGCATTGCAGATGCAAAATGCGTTTTTCAGTAACATCACCCAATAAGGCCAGCTCAATGTTGTTTAAGGAGTTGCGTCCGGCAATAAAACTTTCGTTATCGTAGAAGTCGGACTGCATATGAACAGCTACGCGTTGATTCCACACGTTTCGATTGGCGGTAAGATAATCCATACAAATTCATTCTTGGAAAAACAGGAGGCATAGCCTAGTGCTTCAAATGCATCCAGGCAACTCAATTGTGTAATTCGAGTCCTTAGAAGGTGCTATCGCTAAATTTAGATGGTTTTAATGTGCCGACGCACTATGATCACTTGATGAGTGACGAGACTTTTTAGACGGTTCAGCACCAAAATCGATCCCGACCTGACCACGCCGAATTACGCGTTGCTGATTATTGAGCTGATCAATCATCGGTCGAACGGCAAAGCGAGCAAAGCATAGCGCGGCGACAAAAGCCAAAATTACAACGATGAGATCCATAGTTCACCTCCTAATCGACTCCGACTCGGAACTCGGAGCACTTCAAGCGCATCCTGCGAACCCGTACATCTTTCACTACCCTGTATACAACTAAAATCCAAGCTACCATAATTGTGGCAGTTTTGCACAATAATCAGCACCTTAATCCCGCCACCGAGTTTATTGTTCTCTAAATAATGACGCGGTTCACGCTTTTACACTCCAATCATCCGATATCTCATCATGCCGATTTTTTCGCCCTGTGTTTGAACTAGACTGAAATAGACTATCTTTCATCGCAAACTTCGATTCGGGCATGAACGCAAGCAGTAACCACTTTGCCTTTTCCAACTCGCCTACCGAGCTCAATGCTTACTTTTCTGCGTTGCAGCGCGAACGCGCGCGGCCTTTTGTTCCTATCGTTATTGCCTGTGCAATGACCTTATCCTTAATCGGCCTGCTGCACGACACCTTATTATTTTCGCCATTATCCGAACAGGGCTTGAGCTTGCGGCTGATACAAATTGCCATGCTTGCCTGTTTACTGGGTCTGCAGTTTTTTATATCACCTCGATACTTTCAATTAGAAACCTTTATCCTTTGGTCGGTTATTATTTTTGCGCTACCTTCCTCAGTTCTTTACACCCTGATAATGGATCATCCGCTGCTGTTGACCCTTAACCTTGCACTTTATTTATGCGCTGTTGTGCTAATTCAGCTAACTCCCAAACTGGCCATACAAGCTGGCGTATTTATGGTGATCATATTTTTAGGTTGCCAGTTAATGATCCGCGAGTCATTTGATTTATGGTTTTCAGCAAGCATGTTTTTGGTAATCTGGACTGCCGCAGCCATCACTGCGAGTAAAATTTTGGAAAACCATAACCGGCGGTTGTTTATGTTCGAGCGACAACTGTATGAAATCAACCGCGTAGCGGTTAAAGCGCAGGAAGATGAGTCGAAAGCCAATCAGGAAAAGTCGCGTTTTTTGGCCAATATGAGCCACGAAATTCGCACGCCTCTAACCGCGATTATGGGCTTTGCCGAATCAATTAAACACGATAGCAAAAGCTATCAGGAAATTCAGGAAGCGGTGGATATTATTTATCGTAATGGCGAGTATTTGCTTTCTTTAATTAAAGATATTCTCGATATTTCTAAAGTCGAAGCCGGAAAACTTAATATAGAGTCGAAGTCATTTTCTTTGTTCGACTGGCTGCACCAAATTATCGATGCCGTTGATCGTCTGGCCGAAACCAAGCAAGTCCATTTCGATTGTGATTTTAACTTTCCCCTGCCCGAGCAAATTAATGGCGACCCGTTGCGATTGCAGCAAGTACTGATGAATGTACTGGGCAACGCCATAAAGTTTGCCAGCGCGGGCAAAGTGTCACTAAAAGTTAGTGCCAGCGATAATTTGAAGATTATTGTATTTACCATTACCGACAATGGCATCGGTATGGACGACAAAACCCTGCGTAATTTATTTCGCCCCTTTGTGCAGGGAGACTCCAGCACGACTCGACGTTATGGAGGAACCGGTCTTGGACTTTATATTTCATACCAACTGATGCAGCGTATGGGTGGTGACATTCGCGTACAAAGCACGCCTAATAAAGGCAGTGAATTTACCGTTATTCTACCAATGATTTTACCCGCATCCTGTATTTGGCTGGATGAGGAACCCCTTCGAAGAATAAACCAGGAACCCCCCTTTAATCAGCAGCAGCTGAGTGGGCGCGTATTGCTGGCCGAAG
>JBFHVL010000101.1:0-11822 GCA_041589565.1 Kangiellaceae bacterium
ACTACCGGTCGCAAACTCTGCAACTGAACCAGGGTCTGGGTGGCGCATACAAATCACATCGCTGTAGCCAGACAGCACTTGTGCGGTATCGTATAACGATTCACCTTTGGCAAGCGCCGAGGACGAAAGTCCTGTGGTTTCTCGCACTTCCCCTCCCAGCAAGTTGAATGCGCAGCCAAAGCTGACGCGGGTTCGGGTACTGGCCTCAAAAAACATATTGCCTAAAATAGCGCCTTCCAGTACGCGGGTTACTTTTTGGCGTATGGCATAGGGACGCATTCGCTCGGCGACGGAAAACAATTCATTGATTAATTCGAGATCAAAGTCTTTGACTGATAAAACGTGTTGACCTTTCAGGACCACGGCATTTGCCTCTGTTGAGTGGGTAGAGATAAATTGGCGCTATTTTAGTGCTTTTTTGGCTAAAAGTCTTCGCCACGCTGGAGAATCAGACCTGCAATTAGCAATTACTTGTGGTCAACTCAAAAAGGCTTTAGAACAGCCAGAATCACTGCGGCAAATAAAATGAGTACGGGCGCCTCATTGAAGTAGCGAAAAAACACATGGCTTTTCTGGCAAGTGCCGGCTTCCAGCCGCTTACGAAAGTAACCACAACTGAAATGATAGCCAATCAACAGAATCATCAGTGTCATTTTGGCGTGAAACCAACCAGCGGATTTAAAGTAATCCCAGTTGAGTACCGCCATCCAGATACCAAAAATCACGGTGAGAAACAGAAATGGCGTAACAAAGCGGTAGAGCTTGCGCGCCATTAAATTTAAATGTTGCTTTACTTCAGTGTTGTCGCTCAGCTGAATATTGACGAATAGTCGAGGCAAATAGAATAAACCGGCAAACCAGCTCACCATAAAAATAATGTGTAATGCTTTTAACCAAAGGTACATTGTAACCTCACGACTGCTTGCTAAGGGGCGGTTTGTATGTGTAATAGGACTCGATGGCTTCGCGAGTGATCACGCCGTAAATTTTCTCC
Source organism: Kangiellaceae bacterium (assembly GCA_041589565.1). GTDB lineage: Bacteria > Pseudomonadota > Gammaproteobacteria > Enterobacterales > Kangiellaceae > Pleionea. Next base: position 995 of record JBFHVL010000101.1, read on the forward strand.
GTCATGGGGGCGGTGGTTCTAAAAACATAAGCAGCATCGTTCTGTTCGCGCACCAAAGTGTCGAGCACTTCTTCAAGGGTTGCCTGAAGGTAAACCGCTGATACGTTTTGCCGATCGGCAGGTATTTTTAACAAGTCGATGGTTTCAGGCATCGCTTCGGTGGAAGATTCCTGTTCCATCAAATACCTCGCCAAATCGTTTGCTGCCATTAATGAAATGGGAACATTATCTTCGCGGATTAAAATCCAGCGCGGCGTATTTTCCAATATTTGCGCAGCGTCAAGTAATCGAATGTGACGATCGTGAACTGCAATGGATCGTTCCATCGCTCCAGCTACTCCCACCCGGCGCAAAAATTGTGCGGTAGGATTAAACTTAATTTCCATGCCTTTAGCGTTCATCAGGCTTTGAAAAATCGACTTTTGTTTAAACACCTGAGTGACTACGAGGTTGGCAACAACCACCGAAAACATTCCGGGCAAAATGATACCCGGATTACCGGTAAGTTCCAGCAGTGCCATCAGTGCGGCTAGCGGCGCTTGCAATACGGCACTCATCATGGCGGCCATACCCACCATGGCATAAAAAGGATAAGACGAAGAGTACTCAGGGAAAAATTGATGACCGATAAAACCAATAACGGCACCTGCCATGGCGCCAATAAAAAATGTAGGGCCAATAACCCCTCCCGGCATCGACATACCGGAACAGGCAATGGTGGCGAAAAACTTGCCAATTAGGCAAAGCGATAACAGCATCAAGCCATACTCGCCATGCAGTGTCGCGTTTACCGAGTCATAGCCGATCCCCATCACCTGTGGAATCCCTATGGCGATCACGCCCACCACAATGCCCGATAACGAACATTTCAACCAAACAGGCCATTGCAGAGTTTTACGGGTGACAAAGGTGGTGCCGTAAATGAAAAAAGCCGCCAGGCAACCAATTAAGATTCCCATCAGCAAAAAGTAAGGCATTTCCCACAGTGAAGTGAGTTGCAGTGAAGGCACGTTAAAGGCAACCGAGTCACCAAATACCGCGCGCGATAAGACGGCGCCCATCACGGACGCAAGAATCACCGGAATAAAGCTGGCAATGGTGTACTCCATCATGATCACTTCCATGGCAAAGATCACCCCTGCCAGGGGAGTGTTAAAGCTGGCCGAAATAGCGGCGGCCGAGCCACAGCCAACCAATACACGAATGCTATTATTAGGTAACTTCAGTTTTTGCCCCAGCCAGCTGCCACTGGCGGCGCCCAGATGTATTCCAGGACCTTCACGTCCTACCGACATGCCCGAAGCGAGTGACAGGCCACCGACGAAGAACTGTACCGCTGCATTTTTCCAGGACAAATAACCTTGGTGAAAGGCCAGTCGCTCCAGTACATGGCCTACGCCGACGGAACGGCGATGCTTGCTCAATTTTTGCAAAAACAGTCCTACCAGGATTCCACCTACAATGGGCATACCCAGTCTTAGTTCCCAGGGAAGGCCTTCAAAATCGCCAGCATCGGTCTCTGGATGCCACAGCACTATTCCGCTTTCAGTGAAAAGTCGAAACAAAATATTGGAAAATCCGGCCAAAATACCGCTGGCAAGACCAACAAAGGACAGGAGGAGCAGGGCATCGTAGCCACTGAGACGAAGTCTTAATGAGTCAATTAATGACATTTAAAGTGTAGGCAGTCTTCTTTCTGGTTATTGTTTACGCGTAATCGCGAAGCATATCAGGTTTTACTTGAGATACCCGACTGACTTTCATTATAGTAGGCAACGCATTGATTTGTTGAGGAGAATTTCTCAACTATCGATATAAGTAAACCAAAACTTCCTGCCCAATGAAGCGACTGTTATCGTCTTCGCTGGTCTAAAAATTGTGTACTCAACATTATGTCTGATGAATTAATCATTACGCACAAACGGGGGCCTGGCTGGTACATTAGCTGGTCGCTTGTTGCTATTGCTGCACTGGTCATGACGTTTTATCTGGGTCGGCTGGATAGCCGAGAAGAGCGCTTAGAGCTTATTACGGAGAGGGATACTCTGCTGATGCAGGTTGAAGACGACGCTCAGCGTATCGCCGAACTGGAGCAGCAAACCATCATGCTCGAAAGTTCAGCGCAAGTTGACGCGCAGGCTAGCGAGCAAATTATGGAAACCATTAGCAACTTGCAGCAACACATTGATGCGTTAGAAAAAGAGCTGTCGTTTTATCGTGGCATTATGGCGCCGGAAAAAGACATTAAAGGACTTCACGTTTCTGATTTCACTTTGGAAGCCAAGTCTGACCCCAAAAAATTTCGTTTTCAGCTGGCGCTCACTCAAGTAAAACAACATGATATCTTTTTAAAAGGCGATGTCACGATAGTGGTTCGAGGAACCCTAAATGGTAAGGCTACCCAGCACAACATCACTGAAATCAGTAATTTACAGGCAAAAGATCTAGTATTTACCTTTAAATACTTTCAGCATATTGGTGGTGAAATTGTGTTGCCAGAAGGCTTTGAGCCCAGACAAGTTGTTATCACTGCTGCTACCCGGGGCCGTGGCGGTCAAAGTGTGGAAAAGGCGTTTCCATGGTCGGTTTAACTCTGGCGGACTATGAATATATCTTTTGTTGCAGATTAGAAGTCACGAAACGTGAAAGAGATACTGGTTTCCAGAGCCGGTTGTGCTAACCTCAAGCAAAATTATTATCAGGTTTTTCAGGATCAAACATGTTCGGAAAAAGTAAAAAAAATAAATCGCAGGTAAGAGCTCGCGCTGGTGCTGCCGATACTTTGATCACCCGGGATACCAAAATTACCGGTGATATTGCGTTTAAAGGCGTGCTGTATATTGACGGGCACGTAGTGGGCAATGTTTCAGCTGATGAACACGAAATGTCACTGCTGACTATTGGCAAGCACGGCAAAGTGGAAGGTCATGTGGAAGTCCCTCATGTGGTGATTCTTGGGCAGGTACATGGAGACGTGCATGCCAGCGAACACGTTGAGCTGGAAAGTTCAGCTCATATTGAAGGTGATGTATATTACAAACTCATCGAAATGGCGATGGGGGCTGAAGTGAATGGTAAGCTGGTTCACCGCGAAGACAAGCCCAAGTTGTTAAATCATGACAAACCCGTTGCTGGAGCGAGTAAGCCTGTCAATGAAGCGTCCAAAAGTGCACCAAAAACCGAGACTTCAGAAAGCTAATCCTTAAATTTTTCGGGTATAAGCGCAAAGGCCATAAAAAAGATGTGGCCTTTGGTCGCTTGAACACAGGCCAGCAAGGCTGAGATAATACCTAACCTCGCAGTAACTTGAGTAAACCAACATCATGTCCGAAATGCCTTCACTACTTGAAATGACCGACACTGCCGCCGGCAAGGTCAAAGAGCTGTTGCAAGACGAGGACAATCAGTCATTGCATTTGCGTGTGTATGTGACCGGTGGCGGTTGCTCGGGTTTTCAGTACGGATTTAAATTCGACGAAAACTCAACCGAGGATGACACGCGAATCGAAAAGAATGGCGTGGTGTTACTGGTTGATCCCTTGAGTGTTCAGTATCTGGCAGGATCCACTGTGGACTACATAGATGGTCTTGATGGCGCTCGTTTTGTGGTGAACAATCCAAATGCCACCGCCACCTGCGGTTGCGGCTCTTCCTTTTCCATGTAACCACCTTGTTTTCAGTTGTGGGACTGCCGGATTATTCGATAGGGCAATCCCATCTTTGGCGCTTAACCTGCTTGGAAGATATTCCCCATTAACAGAGGACGTGAAGCACCGGTCACCGTTCGATAATCGAGCTTGTTTCCTGCAAGACGTTGTTTGGCGAGCCAGGCAAAGGTTGCGGCTTCAATAAAATCACTGTCTACCGACAAGTTTTGCAGCGGTTTTACTTCGGTTTGGTCGTGCAGATGATGCCCCAGCCGCTGCATCATATAGCTATTGTGAGCACCTCCGCCACAAACCAGCACTTCATCGCAGTCGTCAGGCAGGCGCTTGACCTGCTCGGCTATGGTTCTCGCCGAAAGCTCCACCAGCGTTGCTTGTACGTCGGCAGCACCGACCCTGTCGGCACCTTTGAGTTTTTGCTCCAACCATTGCGCATCGAAGTATTCCCGTCCAGTGCTTTTGGGGGCAGGAAGGATAAAGTAGGGATCGGCACTCATATGCTTTAACAATTCATGAGAAAAAGTTCCAGAAGCTGCCCAGTCGCCATTGGCATCGAAGGCTTCGCCTTTATGCTTCTCAATCCAGTAGTCGCATAGCGCATTAGCAGGACCGGTATCAAAACCCATCACCGGTCCCTGATTTTTCGGTAACCAGGTGATGTTGGCGATACCGCCCAAATTAAGAATGACTCGATTAATTCTGCTGTCACCAAGTAGCGCCTGGTGAAATAAAGGGACTAAGGGGGCTCCCTGACCACCTGCTGCAATATCCATTCGGCGAAAGTCAGCAATGGTAATAACGCCTGTTTCAAACGCGATCACATTGGGATCGGCAATTTGCAACGAAAACTTCTGTTTGCTTTGAGGACGATGACGTACTGTTTGCCCATGACTGCCAATCGCATTTAGATGAGCGAGATCGACATTGGCAATGTTGCAAAGTTGGCGTGCGGCATCGGCAAACAGACTGCCCAGCTGATGGTCCAAGTGTCCCAGGCGATCAATGCGGTGATCTCCTTCGTGCAATGCGGGTTGCGCCATCGCCAGGATTTCGCGCCGAATGTCCATGGGATAAGGAAAACTGTGTTGAGCTACAACTTTAAATGGCTCTTCGGCAAAATCTATTAATACTGCATCGATACCGTCCGCTGAGGTACCGGAAATCAAACCTAAATACAATTCCATCAGTTTCCGCTCGATAAGGATAAAAATTTCTCGTGGGTTTCCAGACTGGCTAGTAAAGGCGCCGTTTGCTGCTCAAAACGCGAGCGCTCGTTTTTATCAACGGGTTTGGCCTCAGGCAATTGAACGGTTCTTGGATTACGATGAACGCCATTCACAACAAACTCATAATGCAGATGAGGCGCCTCCGCGAGGCCTGTTGCGCCCACGTAACCAATCACCTGGCCTTGCCGGACTCGCTTGCCATGACCAACCGAACGCCGAGAAAGGTGCAGGTATTTAGTAACGATGTTGTTGCCATGCTGGATAAAAATGTATTTACCATTGTATTTGTTGTAAGACGATGCAATGACTTTTCCGTCACCTGCGGCAAACACCGGAGTGCCTGTCGGAGCCCGGTAGTCGATTCCCCGGTGGGCCTTCCAGCGTTTAAGAATAGGATGGAATCGGCGCGGCTTAAAATTAGAGCTGATATACATAAAGTTAAGTGGTGCGCGTAAAAAGGCTTTGCGCATACTTTTGCCATCAGGCGTATAGAAATTATCGTTGCCTTCATTATCGATGTAGCGAACTGCGCGGAAAATGTCACCTTGGTTAACAAATTGAGCGACCAGAATATCGCCGTGACCAATCAGCTCGCCGTCGAGATACTGTTCTTCGTAAATCAGTGCAAAGCTGTCGTTTTTTCGCACGTCGAGCACAAAGTCAATGTCCCAGCCAAATATATTGGCGAGTTTTACGATTAAATTATCGGTTAATCCAGCCTGTTTACCGGCCTGATACAAAGAGTCCTGAATGATGCCTGAGGCAAAGGCCTGTCGAGTTTCGATAGGACGAGAAATTAGCTCCGCTTTAAAAGCCTCATTCTGGCGCTTGACCTGCAAAGTTTCGTTAATCGCCACTTCATAGTGCAATGCCTGAAGCAGGTTTTGCTCATCCAGCTCAAAAGTGAGTTGCTTGCCCGGACGAATATTGCGCAAGTATTGCTCTGCGGTTTTATCCTGAGTGACTAGAAAAACATCGCGTGCGCTTAACCCTTCACGTTTGAAGATTCCAGATAAAGTATCTCCAGACTTTATGGTGACCGACTTGCTGTGGGCCCTGGATGGTTGACGAGGAGAGCTCTCCTGCTCACTGCCAGAAGCGGTAGAGAGTTCTTCAAAATCAAGGGGTAAGGGTAGACGCTCGGAAAAAGGACGGGCGCGATCGTTAATGGTGTCTGCTTCAGTGCTTGTAAGCTGGTCTTCGGTCAACAGGACTTCGCCTGAAGCCACTGGATGCTCTTCAACTTCAGTGTCATCGCTCGATGAAAGTGCGAAAGCCAGCAGGGTGACGCCGGCGGCGACAGCCAATACCTCACCCCAGCGCAATTTGAGGTGGTGAACCAGCGGCATCAATGATTGACGACGGCTACGACTGCTCGATTTATAGTCCTGTTTTATCATCTTTTATTTGGAATACAGCTCAGGGCTTAATTTGGAATACAACTTTTAACCACTTCCCGCTAGAATATGACCCCTTTACAAGAATCGAGTCGAACATCCGGCGTTGTTTTTCCGTTGACTTGCTCACGTTACCGATAAGTGTACCTTAAATCAACGTTGCAATAACCTATTAGACCGGATTAAAAGTTAAAGATTTCAATTTGTTGCTGAACAATTTCTAATCGATATCTACAGGAAGATTGGGAGAGATAGAATGTCCGAAGTTGAGCTGACCGCCAACGAACAACAAGCGTTTGATGAAATTCAACGTGGTACCGATGAAATTTTAGTAGAAGACGAGCTTAAAACTCTGTTGAAGCTGGATCGTCCTCTAAAGATTAAAGCTGGGTTTGATCCTACGGCTCCCGATCTTCATCTGGGCCATACGGTTCTGATCAACAAAATGCGTCAGTTTCAACAGCTTGGACATGAAGTTGTGTTTTTAATTGGCGATTTCACCGGGATGATAGGGGATCCCACGGGGAAAAGTGCGACCCGCCCTCCCTTGACCCGAGAGCAAATTGAAGACAATGCTAAAACCTATAAAGAACAGATTTTTAAAATTCTTGATCCCGAAAAAACCACCGTTGCTTTTAATTCCCAATGGTGTGAAAAGCTAGGCTCCGTTGGCATGCTGAAACTGGCATCGCACCAAACGGTCGCCCGAATGCTCGAACGGGACGATTTTAAAAAGCGTTACAATAGTGGCCAGGCAATCGCTATTCATGAATTTATGTATCCGTTGGTACAAGGTTATGATTCCGTTGCTTTGGAGTGTGATATCGAGTTAGGTGGAACCGATCAAAAATTTAATTTATTGATGGGGCGCGAGCTGCAAAAAGATTACGGACAAAAGCCTCAGGTGGTGATAACTATGCCGCTGCTTGAAGGTCTCGACGGCGTGCAAAAAATGTCCAAGTCATTGGGCAACTATGTCGGCATCACCGAAGCACCGGGAGTCATGTATCAGAAAATTGTTTCGATACCCGATGCCTTAATGTGGCGTTACTTCGAACTCTTGTCTTTCCGTCCTCTTTCCGAAATTGAGCAGTTAAAACAGCAGGTCGCCGAAGGAGCGAATCCTCGTGATATTAAAATTGAGCTGGCGCGCGAAATTGTAGCGCGCTTTCACGGTGACGACGCGGCCGCCAATGCTCATAAAGGCGCTGGAAATATTATTAAAGAAGGCGAAGTTCCTGAAGATTGTCCTGAAGTGACCATTGAGCTTGAGGGTGCCGATTCGTTACCAATTGGTCGCGTTTTAAATCAATCCAACTTGGCGAATAATTCTGCGCAAGCCAAAGATATGCTGAAAAATGGCCGAGTAAAAGTCGATTGGGAAGTTGTCGAACCTTCGTTAATGCTACCCGCAGGTGAATATTTGATTCAGGCAGGTAAAAAGAAAATTGCGAAAGTGACCATTAAGTAATTTTTTTAATAACGAAAATTTGAAAGAAGGAAAGACAATGGAAATTTCTATTGTTGCAATTGTTTTTGTTTTAGCGATTTGGTTGTTGCCATTTATTATTGTTATCTCTTCTTCAAAAACTACGGGTAAAGAAAAGCTTGCCTGGCTATTAGCAATGATTTTTATTTCCTGGTTTGCCTGGATTTTTTATGCTCTATTAGCGCCAATCAAACCCATTCGTGAGAGGTCGTGATGTCAACGTTGCTGTGCAATTACCTTAATAGCTAACTTAATGTCTTTGCTAATCGATAAGAACGATAGTACTAATTATTGGTACTTAAAAGCTTAGACTAATCACAGGTTCGGAAAATAAAGTGTTACTCTTGCTCCATCATCAGGAAGATTTTCACCCTTTACGTACCCATTGTGGCGCTCTAGTATCCGAAATACTAAATTCAGTCCCAATCCACTACCTTCTTCTCCATCCGTTCCGCGGGTAGATTTAAAGTTAGAGTTACCTTCAAAAACGGGAAGTTTATCGTCAGGTATTCCTGGGCCACTATCGGTCACAGAAATTAACGTGTAATCTTTTGTCTTGGAAACTTCCAAATTAATGTTTGAATCTTTAGGTGAGAATTTTATAGCGTTTGATAATAGGTTTCTTACGGCGCTTGCCAGCATGTTTTGATCGGCATAAATATCACTGTTGATATTTGAAGTAGATAGCTTAATTTTTTTGTTATCGGCACGTTGAATCATTTCTTCGAGTACTGCCATCAGGGCAATATCTAATTTGATGGTTTTCGGATTGTACTCGACGTTGGCAATTTCATTTCTTGCCCATTCCAGAAGTCCTTTCAATTGATCGTGAGTTGCGTTGGAAACGTTGGCCAACTGTTGTGCGAGTTCTTTCAAAGATTCGTCTGTAATTTGATCTTTTAGCTCATTGGCGAAAAACAAAATGCCATTAAAGGCATTACCAAGATCATGGGATAATATGGATAATAACTGCATCTTGTTGTCATTTTGCCGTCGCAGGATTCTAGAGGTTCGGCGTAATTCTAATAATGATGCGGCTTGATTGGCCAGCGATTGCAAAGCATCAATTTGTTCCTGACTGAGTTGTCGAGGTTCTTGGTCGATAGCGCAAATTGTTCCCAATGGATATCCGTCTGGTGTGATCAGCGGAGCACCTGCATAAAAGCGAATATGAGGAGCGGAAGCTACCAAAGGATTATCGTGAAATCGTTCATCTTTACTGGCATCTTCTACGGTGAACACTTTGTTACCTAAAATCGCATGGGCGCAAAAAGCAATATCTCTTGAAGTCTCATTCGCTTCTAGCCCTACTTTGGCTTTAAACCACTGCCTTTCGCGATCAACAATACTCATCAGGGCAATGGGCGTTTGACAAATATAGCTCGCTAGCTTGGCAATTTCGTCGTAGGCTTTTTCCGCAGAAGTATCTAGCACACGATAGCGTCGCAAGGCTTCAATTCGCTGCTCTTCGTTTTCCGGTAAAGGGGCGGACTGCATTAGGATTCCAGTTCATATAAACCATTTTGATCTTAAGTATAGATGCTTATGCTGGTATTGCAGTTTAGTTATAGTTTAGTGCAATCTGAGATATGAGTTGTTTTGGTGTGCAATTCCTTCTAAAGTTTTGGTTTGGATCGCTCGATAATCAGCTCCAAGGGTTGGCTGGAGTCTAGTGTCCCGTAAAAATGATGTGGCGTTATTAACCGGCTTCGAATAAAAGCATCTGCAATTAAAGGATCAGAGTACTGTAGTAAAGTTGCCGCCTGCCAGTGTGTGGCCAGTTGCTCTACCAGTCGTCGGAGTTGTGACTCCTCAGTGGAGGTTAATTGTTGCTTAAGCTGCGTTACACTGAGATCGTACTCTTGATGCTTATTACTGGCATTTTCCAGTTCTGCGACAAAGGCTTCCAAAGTGCGAGGCTCTTTTTGTAAGGCTCGGGCTACGTCTAAACACTGAACATTTCCAGAGCCTTCCCATATGGCATTGACCGGAGCTTCACGGTACAGTCTCGGCAGTACATTGTCTTCTACAACTGCGACGCCGCCAATACACTCCATGGCTTCGGCTGTATGCTGCGACGTTCGTTTGCAGATCCAGTATTTACCAATGGCCGTTCCTAATCTAACCAGTAATTGTTCATGCTCATCCTGCTGGTTATCCAGCGCGTGAGCCAGACGCATACTAATCGCTAAACTGGCCTCCGATTCCAGTGCCAGATCGGCCAGCACGTTTTGCATTAAGGGTTGCTCATGCAAATTCTTGCCAAAGACTTCACGGCCACCGGTGTGATAAATCGCCTGAGCAGTGGCCAGCGCCATTAAGGCCGATGAACCGACCATGCAGTCAAAACGGGTCATGGCAACCATTTCCAATATGGTTCGAACGCCGCGGCCTTCTTCTCCAATCATCCAGGCAAATGCACCGCGATACTCAACCTCCGATGAGGCATTGGAAACATTACCCATTTTGTTTTTAATGCGCTGAATATACATGGCATTTTTGCTGCCATCGGGACGCCAACGCGGTAATAGAAAGCAGGAAAGACCATTATCGGTATAGGCCAGAATTAAAAACGCATCACACATAGGGGCCGAGCAAAACCATTTGTGTCCGATAATTTCGTATTCCTGTCCCGGACCTGCTTTGCCAATCGGCGTTGCACGTGTGGTGTTGGCTCTGACATCGGAGCCGCCTTGTTTTTCGGTCATCGCCATACCGATTGTGACTCCGGCTTTTTCAAAGTAAGGGACGTTACGGCCATCGTAGTGTTGACTCAAAATTTGGGGTAACCACTGTTCGGCGATATTGGGTTGATGTTTTATTGCAGGTACTGAGGCAAAAGTCATTGTTAAAGGACACCCCGAACCGGGATCGGCCTGATAGTGCAAATATTCCATGGCTGCACGAACAACGTGAGCGCCTGCTTTGGCCTCGACCCAGGGTAAATTGTGATGGCCTGACTCAATCGCTGTTCGCATCAGTTGGTGATACGCCGGATGATAATTGACTTGATCAATGCGGTGGCCAAATCGGTCGTGTGACTGAAACTCT
>JBFHVL010000102.1:0-11816 GCA_041589565.1 Kangiellaceae bacterium
AGGGGAGCTTTTCGAGGAGGGTGCAGAAGGCTCCGATGAATTCGAAGAGCCAGCTGAGTCTATAAAAGAGTGGTCTCAAAGCGATGATGATGACCGTAGTTTGGCCGAACAGGCGCGCGATGCCGAGATTAGCGATAGCGAGATTGTTGAAGAAGTTGAGCTCTCTGATGAAGCCCAAAAGCAGGCGGATGAACGTGTGTTTAATGACGCCTTTGAGCCCGAGTCTCATGAGACTTCGAGCGAGCAGCTACAAGATAAAGATGATTCAGTGATGGATTCATCCCATAACGATGAACAGACTGACAACAGTGGCGAGTCGAAAAGTACGTCGCAACAAGAAGCTTGATTTAATTTTAAGGTAATAAAGATTGTCCGATTCAACTGAAAAAGTTCAAAAACTGTTGGCACGTGCCGGAATGGGCTCGCGCCGCGAAATGGAAAGTATCATAGCTGAGGGCAGGGTTTCGGTTAATGGTTCGGTGATCGAGCTTGGCGCTCGTGCCAGCGAAGACGACAAAATTCGAGTAGATGGCCGCATCATTTCAATCCCTAAACAGGAGTCGATGATTCGTCGTGTGATCGCCTATCACAAGCCTGATGGCGAAGTGTGTACCCGCAAAGATCCGGAAGGCCGCAAAACGGTGTTTGATGCATTACCTTCACCGGGTAAAGGCCGCTGGATTGCGATAGGCCGTCTGGATCTCAATACCTCAGGTTTACTGTTGTTTACCAACGATGGGGAACTGGCCAATCGATTAATGCACCCCAAATTCGAGCTAGAACGAGAGTACGCTGCAAGAGTAAATGGCGAAGTGTCGGATGACTCGATAAAGCAGTTACAAACAGGTATTGCGCTGGATGATGGTATGGCCCACTTCGACCATATTCGGTTTTCTGGTGGTGAAGGGTTTAACCAGTGGTATCACGTCACTCTTAAAGAAGGCCGTAATCGGGAAGTACGTCGATTATGGGAAGCAGTGGGTTGTCAGGTTTCGCGACTGATCCGTGTCCGTTATGGGATTGTCACTCTGCCTCGATCACTGCGCCGCGGCGCCTGGATGGAGCTGGATGTTCAACAATTAAGGGAAATTGAAAAATCTGTTGGTTTGGCACCTTCAGCGCGAAGTTTTAAACGCAAGGTCGACAATACTCAACGGAAAAAACAGTTTAAATATAAAAGCAAAAACACTAGCCGAACTCGCCGAACCCGCTCATAAAGGTTCGGCCAACCCTGTTAAGAAAGTTCCATTAAAAGGAAGCGGCGTTACGTCGACCTTCGGGGGTTATCTTGGTGATCCGTTCTGAGCTTTGCTCGCGCGCCTGTGTAAAGGCCAGCTCCACGCGCTCAATATCAATGGCTTTGCGCACACGGCGTTGGGTGTGCAGGTTAAACTGCAGTGTCCCAGGAAACAAGAAGTACCAACGGGGATTGTCTGTCAGCTGTTTACGTTGAAAAGTATTGGGATTCTGAAATACTACATTGCCTTGGCGGCTATCTTGCTGAAACGCATTTAACGCTTTTTTAACCTGTAATGCCAAGGGTTGAAACAGATTATCGGATAAATGCATTTCACTGAAGTCGCCAAAAGCATCTCGAATACGAATGACATGTTTTTCCAGTTCTATATCTTCAACGCGAAGATTCAATACCTCTTCCAGCTTTAGTCCACACTGAAACATAATTTGGGCAATGACCTGATAGGGCTGTTGTAAGTATCGGGTCCACTTGGGCAGTTTTTCATCCCACTGCTCAGTAGCAACATCATTGCTGTTATTTATTGTATTGGCCATGAGTCCACTCTCGCTGCCAAAATCCACCTGTGTCCATAGGGATCGGTGCAGCACCTGTTTATAAAAGAAATTAAGAGCCAGGTAAGCCTGTTTTTGGCGAGAAGGCATCAATCCTTTCTCATCACATAGATACCGTAGGAAGTTTTTTACGGATTGTTGATCCAGCTCCATCGGGTTTTTGAGCTGGTGGTAATTAAGAAACAACTTAATCCAGTCCAAGTAGTCTTGAGCGTCCTTGCGGTTGAAACCATGCTGTTTAAACGCATCGATCACCTTTTTAAATAACTGCTGTTTGTCTTCCATGAACCTGCATCTCTTTTAATGTAATTATCTAATTATTGTTAAGTGTGAGCTACTTCACAATAAGAGATTCTTCTCGTGATTTGTGAGACATTCGCCATAGGTCGCAAAGTCCTATAAATGGCGTGCTACAGAGGCGGCAGGGTCGAGGGTTTGGCAAGGTACTGAGCTTGCTCATCTTTCCATAATGAATAAATGGTTGTAATAAAATTACAATAACGGGTTTTTTGTTGAAAATAATGCTTGAAATACATGGGTAAAGTGTAATATAACTACATTGCTGTTGTTGCACAGGCTTCTGGTAGTCAAAGTTTGTGTAATGACTGGTCTTGTACTTTGTGTTTTGACCCTTTTTTGTCCTTCCTGACATAGCGTGAGAGGGTGTGTTGATGGGTAGCTTCGGCTACCCATTTTTTTATGTACAGGAAGTGGGGTATGTCGTAAGGAGGCAAGGATGCAGGTGCGACGGTTCAGGAAGTACGGTATGTCATAAATAGAGCTAAATTGTGGGCGTTAACTACCAAATAAACCTAGTAGGCCTTTGCGATTAAGCCTCTTCGAATGGCTTCTTAGCTCATCATTCCACTTCATGGGAGACATGGGACTGCAGCTCATCAATCTTTTAATGAGAGTGTGGTTAGTTTCAGGCTCGTATTGAGCTAATAATCGGATAATGGTTTTGGCTCGTTCTGTTGGTGTGCGTGTGCCTGAGCGCAGCTGGTAGAAGCTGGCAAGGGTTGATAATGAGGTGGTTTCAAATCCCAGTGCTTTCCACGGAATGTCTATTTGCGAACTGCGCCATTCTAATTTGCTAAAGGCCGGAAAATGGCACAGAAACAGTTGGCGCTCAATGACAGGATCATTATGACTGATAACACTGTGAGCACCTTCCAGTACCTGCTGTATGTGGTCATGATCAAACCGACTATTTTTCAATTCTTGCTGATTCACGCCAAATCGTAGTCTTGCACTGGCTGGGATATCTTTAGAAGGTAAACGTAAACCGTGATAGTCATCGGTTAATCGCATGACCATATCATTATTAGTGCAGTACTCAAATGCAATCAGCGCTAGCTCGAACAGTTCGTCATCATGTTTTTTCCCGGTATATGCCGCGCAAATACTGACTAATTTAATCGTTCTTTCGGGTAGCTTGGCGACTCGACTGGCGGCAGTATTATGGGTTTTCTGACTTGATTGCGGTTGCCAGAGGGTTTCTTTACCGTCGTCTATTTCCTCGAGCGCTAATTCAAGTTTTGGGGCGTCTTTCTCTTCAATGGGCCTGTTGATTAGATGGGCAGCCGCAGGGCTCGATGATGAGGCCGTGGATAGGCCGGGGCATTGCTGACGTTGTTGATGCAATCTTGCTTTGGCCTGCCGCAACCTCAATTCTACTTTTTCAAGATCGTCATGTAACGCAAGACCTAAATTGATAAAGCGACTTAATATCGTAAACTCTTTTTGAAACAACTGGTTAGATTGATACAAGTTGGCCAGAGCAATATAGTCATCACACATGACAAAAGCTTGTTTGGCTCCGGCTTCAGCTTCTTTGCGCTTAATTTGCTGGATAAGGTTGCGCTCAACACGCTGCGATAATGAATTCAAAAAAAGCCTCTTTGTGCTGGCGAGACGGGGTGGGTTGCGGCGCGTATCTTAACGGTAGTGGGGCTATAGTGCAATGAGATATTGGTTATTAATCATTCATTTTTATGCCTGCAATATAATGGACTCAAAGCAGATTGAGAATTGTATAAGTTTTGTATTAAATAATGACCATTATGGCTACCACCACCACTAGCGCGTAATAAATTCTAGGGGCCCAGTCGAACAGTTGATTAATGCTCTGTTCCAGCTCCTGTTGCTGTAGCTGTAGTGCGCGCTCAATCGCGCTGCTCCACTCACCACTTTGTTCGGCGGTATGTAATATGGCTTGAAAATCGTGGCTTAAGGGCAGGTCAGATGCTGCCAAACTTTGGGCCACCGAATTGCCTTGCCCGCAATGCTGAGCAACTTTTACCAGCTGTTGTTTGAGTGCTTTATGATCGAGCAGCCGAGAAACGCGCAAAAAACCGGATTTAAAGTCGATACCCGATTTGATCTGCCAGGCCAGGCAGCCAAATACAATGTGCTGAAATAGTCTTTGATACCAGCTTTGAGAGGATAAGCTATAAAATCGACCAAGCACCTCACAGCTGTCCGTATTAAATAACGATAAAAACAGTTTGGTGAGCATACCAGCAACCGCAAATAAAATGAGCCCATTAGTGACAGCTCCCATGAGGTTGCCATCACTTTTAAAGGCCTGCAGAATAGTTGCAGCCAATATACCCACAGTAAGTATTGCGAAAGGGTAGACAAGTCGCACTTTTAACCGACTTAAACGTTGTTGTCGTTGCTCCACCTGGTTGGCAATATGTAATAATCCTTCCGGTAATCGACCTGCTTTGTCAGCAACATCTAATAATTCTTTTTCGTAGCGATTAATAAGTTTGTAGCTATATAACGCTGTTGCAAGTGGTTTGCCTTTCGACACTTGAGCAATACAACTTGACCACTGTGGAGTGGTTGTAGGTGAGAGTTTCGTTAGAGACTGGTGGGGTGACATACCGGCACCAATTAATGTTGCCAGGTCACGGAATAAAGTTTTTGAATTTTGCCGACGTTTAATAAGCGCCTCCTTGTTGCAGCATGTCAATTAAGCTTGGTAGCCCTGTACTAACCATTGCCAATGCTCTTCCTGCCAATGAAACTCAGAATGTTTAGCCTGCTCTTTTAATAAAGATCGTTTTAACCGATCAAGGTTAGCCTGTTTCCAGTCATCACTATTATTGGTATCTCGAATCTCACCTTTATCAAAGTCAATCAACCAGGCCTGATTGTTGGTATCGATCATAATATTGTGAATATTAAGATCGGAATGATAAACCTGATGATTGTGAAACGCTCGAATGCACTGGCCAATTATTTGCCAGATTGATTGGCTTAAAGGCGCTGTTAAAAGCAGGTGAAAAGCATCAGTCGCATTGGGAATTTTTTCAATGATAATATCGGCGCTATAGCTCAATCCGCTTCTAATAATTTTTGCGGCTGTTGGGATTGGCGCGTGTAGCCCCAGTGCTCGTAGTTGCTGTAATAAATCCAGCTCACGAAAAGCACGGGTGTTTTCAATTCCGGAGTACCAGTAGCTGTCTTTAATAAGCTTGCCGAACAATCCTCCGCGGTAGTAGTGACGGAGGACAAACTCACTGTTTCCGTGTTGAAAAAAATAGGTGGTGTTTCTGCCGGTTGAAGTGCCAGATATTTTATTGTTGCGTTGCCAATAAGAAACATCGAACCATTGCTCGCCCACATCCACTGGAGATGCATTACAAGTAAGCAAAAAAGAGTTGTTATTGAGCTTTGTTGTCGTTATCAAGGTTTGATGTTATCCGTCTCTACCTGAAGTTATCATAACCTAATCTGATACCTGAGTCTGCAACCGGTGTTAGCAATTTGAGATTTGTTCTGTAAGCCATGATGCACCACAGAAGTGCGTAATGTTTTTTAACCAATCTAGCGTTGTGATACTTGGTGTATGGTCCATAATCATAATTCATTTACCTATAGCTAAGGAGCAAAGGATGGGAGAGCGCACTGAGTACAGGCCGGGGACTTTTTGTTGGCCAGAGCTGGCAACCACCGATCCACAAGGCGCAATAGCCTTTTATGGTGAGCTGTTGGGATGGGGGACTCGCGATATGCCTATGGGTGGAGAAGGTTCTTATTATATGTGGCGATTAAAAGATAAAGATATCGGTGCTATGTACCAGCTGATGGACGAACAGATAAAACAAGGCGTTCCACCGAATTGGATGGGGTATGTATCGGTAGAAAAGGTTGAAGACACGCTCGAAAAAATCAATGCCAACGACGGGACTGTGTTAATGGGGCCTTACGATATTGGAGACGCAGGACGAATGGCCGTTATTCAGGATCCTCAAGGAGCGGTTTTTGCCCTTTGGCAGGGACTCGAACATAAAGGTGCACAGCTGGTTAATGAACAGGGTACCCTGTGTTGGAATGAGCTAGCGACGAAAGATGCCAAAGCAGCAGAAGAGTTTTATTGCAATGTATTTGGTTGGACGGCTAAAACTGAGCATATGGAAATGGGTGCATATACAACCTTTATGAATGGTGAGGCAATGGCCGGTGGTTTAATGCAAATGACCGAGGAGTGGGGTGATATTCCTCCGCATTGGATGATTTATTTCACTGTAAAAAATACCGATGCTCATTGCGAGAAAGTAAAGCAGTTGGGTGGGACGGTTTGTGTTGAGCCGTTTGATATACCGGACATCGGTCGTTTTGCAGTAGTGAATGATCCGCAAGGAGCTGTATTTTCAATTATTGATTTAATAGCTCCAGATCCGTAAGCAAACGGAATTAATTTGCCAATAAAAACGCCGCAGTCGAAATTAGAGTGCGGCGTTTTCATAGAGTTTAGTATTTACCCTTCTACTTTATTAACATGAACATCCATCTGTGGGAAAGGTATAGAAATACCATTCTCATCAAAGGTAAGCTTAATTTTTTCGTGAGTATCCCAGTACACTTGCCAATAGTCGGCAGAGTTTACCCAGGGACGTACGATAAAGTTAACTGAGCTATCTGCCAGCTCTGATACTGCGACAACGGGCGCTGGATCTTTTAATATACGATCATCTTCATTGAGCACTTTTTCAATAAGCGATTTGGCTTTCTTAAGATCATCGTCGTAGCCAATGCCGAATACCATATCAACACGACGCGTAGGGCGCGCCGAGTAATTGATAATGGTACCGCCATAAATAGCACCATTTGGCACAGTGATTTCTTTGTTATCACCGGTTCGCATAGTAGTAGAAAATATTGCGATACGCTCTACCACGCCCGAAACCCCTGCAACTTCGACAAAGTCGCCGGTTTTAAATGGTCGGAACGAAATTAACATCACGCCAGATGCAAAGTTTTGCAGTGAATCTTTTAATGCCAAACCAACAGCCAAACCGGCAGCACCAATAATGGCAACTAAAGAGGTTGTAGCTACGCCTAACTGAGTTAGTGCAGCGATAACAACAAATATGATTAGAATTGATTTAACAATACGCGACAAAAAGCTAACCAAAATTTGTTCCATTTTGGCTTTTAACATTAAAGCGCGTACTGCTTTGGTGATTAAATTAGCGATCCACTTACCAATAAAAAATATCAGCAGGGCCATCACTAGGGAAAGGTAGTTATTCAATAACCATTGAACCGCCACGTCTAACATACTTTGAACAATTTGGCTCATCTGTTCCATGAATTATTCCTTTTATGTTTGTATGAAGCCTATTAGTTTAGATGAGTGAGTATCGCAATTAAAGGGAAGAGTTCAAATTATTAGAGGTCGGATCAAGTAAGATTGTTCTTAAGCAAGGCTAATTGTATAGTGGCAGCTAGTCGATCCACTATAAAGAGATAATAAAATGAAACGCTTTAGCCTTTTGCTATTGCTTATCGCCGCTGCAATCACAGGGCATGCGGCAATTAAGCTAAAACCGACGGATTTTGCTGATGGAGAATACCAAGGCAAATTATTGGATGGTGAATATGACAGCCTTATTACTCCACCTGAGAGCTTTCTCGGTTTTGACGCCGGACAAAGAGTCGCCTCACCGGAACAAATCATTGCTGCCATCGAAACCTGGAAAACGCAAAGTGATCGCATGCAGGTCATTGAATACGGACGAACTCACGAAGGACGTCCGTTAGTTTATGTTGTAATTTCGACACCAGAATGGTTGAAGCAGCAAGCTCAGGTTAAAGCTGATTTAGCAAAGCTGGCAAATCCTAAAAACCTCTCGTCCAATGAAGCTGAAGTAATTATTAAGCGTTTACCTGCAGTTGCCTGGATGGCGTATTCAATTCATGGCAATGAGTCTTCTGGTGCCGATGCAGCCCTGGCGGCTATCTATCATTTAATTGCATCGAAAGGTGATGAAGTTAAACAACTCTTAGACAAACAAATTGTCATTATTGATCCCATGATGAATCCGGATGGCCGGGCTCGGTTTGCTAAAGAGCTACAGGAAAATCGTGGCGTTGCGTCTAACGTAGACGATCAAAGTTTATTGCACACGGGTTCTTGGCCCTACGGTCGTACAAATCACTACTACTTCGACTTAAACCGTGACTTTATCTACGTCACACAACCGGAAACGCGAGGACGTGTTGCTGCGATAAATGAATGGTATCCCCAACTGATGATTGACGGTCATGAGATGGGCGCACAAGACACTTACCTCTTTGCTCCGGCGAGAGAGCCTGTAAACCCTCACTTACCCGAATCGCGTAAGAAGTGGGGTTGGAAGTTTGCCGAAGATCAAGCGCAGGCTTTCGATGCCAATCATTGGCGATATTACACGGGAGAGTGGTTTGAAAATTTGTATCCCGGCTATTCCAACTATGCTGAGTATCGTGGCGCAGTACATATTCTGTATGAGCAGGCTCGTATCGCCGAAGATGGTGTTCGCCGTCCTGAAGGTCGAGTTGTTACTTATAAAGAGGCAGTACACCACCAATTATTAAGCACCTTTACCAACTTAACGTCACTGTCAAAGTACAGTAAAGATATGTATCGCGACTTTTACCGTGAAAGACGCAATAACATTGCTACCAGTGGCCCATATGCAAACAGAACGTTTGCCATTTTACCGACTGATAATAAAACTCGAATAGGTCACCTGTTGGATGCCCTGACTCTGCAAAATATTCAGGTGTATCAATTAAAGACTAAGAAAACAGTGGTCGCTCGTGATCAGTTTGGCAATCAGCGTCAAAGAGTTGAGCTTCCAAAAGGCACTCTTATTGTTCCAAATCGTCAGCCAGAAGCTCGGCTAATTGCCACCATGCTTGAGTTCGATGCGCATATTAAACCTGAGGTGTTAAAAGAAGAGCGATCACGCACATTACGCGATGGTTCCTCGTTAATGTATGACACAACGGCTTGGAATCTCACTATGATGTATGGCCTTAAAGCCTACAGCATGCAGCAGTCGCTAATTGATGATGTTGAGCCGTTGTCTGTTAACCAAACCCAGCATGAAGAAGTTGATGAGACTGCGATTGCGTTTGCGGTGAATGGAAACGAAGATGCCTCGGTTGCGTTCGCTGCACGACTCATGGAGCAAGGTGTTCACGTCAGGGTGATTGATAAAGCGACCGAGCTTGGTAGCGTTACTTTACCACGGGGTTCAGTTATTGTTACAAAACCCGATAACCCTAATCTAAAGAAAAACTTATCCTCTCTTAAGAAAGCTGCATCAGAATTAAATTTAACTATTCATTCGATTAAAAACGGAATGGGTAAAGGTGAACTTCCCGACTGGGGTGGACAGCATTTTCAATTATTAACGCGTCCTCAAATTGCCGTGTTAGCACATGGTGGATTTTCGTCTTACGATGTCGGTTCCGTATGGTTTTCGCTAGATGAAAATCTGGCCATTCGTCACTCCAAGCTGAATAGCTTGAATGTGAACTATGCAGACCTGCGACGTTATAATGTATTGATTATGCCTGAGCATTATCAGTCCACTATGTCGGAATCAAGTTTTAAAATGATAGACGAGTGGGTTAAGCAGGGTGGTACTTTAATTGCAATTGGAAGCTCCGCTGAAGCAATCATCGATCAAGAAATGACATCCGTTAAACTGATTGATGCAGCACTGGAAGATCCCGAAACTTACGATCTTTCGTTGCAAAGAGAGTGGATGGCAAAGTCAGTAGACATTGATCTCGAAAAAGTAAATGCCTTTCGCGTGAGTCATGAGCTGGAAATTCCATGGGATCCAGAGGTGAAGCGACTGGATAAAGAAAAGCTCAGGCAGCTCGATGAATGGCAAAGTCGGTTTATGCCATCAGGAGCTTTTGTCGCAGCGCGAGTTGATCAACAACATTTTTTAAGCTTTGGATCCGATGAAGAACTGCCATTGTTGTTTGATAATGCACCATTGTTTATGTCTGATGATGCCAGCGAAGCGGTTACTCGAATTGGCGTATTACGAGATAGTAATGGTGGCGTTATTTCAAAGTTGACTCGCTCGGTAGAGAGTTCACGTAAACCCGTAGGCTGGTCGAGCATTCCGGAAGATAAGTCAATGATTGTTCGACTCAGTGGTCTGGTTTGGCCGGAAGCCGCGCAACGAATGATTAATGCAGCGCACTTAACGCGCGAGTCTCGTGGCAAGGGACAGGTAATTTTGTTTGCCACTCCGCCAAACTTCCGAGGAGCAACAAGAGCAACTAACCGTATGTTGCTTAACGCTATTGTCTATGGCCCCGGCTTAGGGACTAGACCTCTTATTTCTCTTTAAATCACTGCCTATAAAAAAGAACTCCCATTTACGGGAGTTCTTTTCCTCATCTTGGTTAAACTTCTTTAACATCGGTTATTTCGGCATTCCAATGTTTATGTTTAACTCTAAATTTGCGTAATCCCTCTCTTGTTTCAAATACCAGCGTATACTTAAACCATTTGTAAGTGTCTTTGACTCGTGTGGCACGCACTAGGCGTGAACCCGTTAGTCGGAAGTCTTTACGAATTTGGCTGGCCGCGCGATACACATTATTAACCGGGAAGTAGGTGTCGGTAATAGCGCTTAAGTCTGCTTTATGATCATAATCCGGTCTGTCGTAACGAGATCGAACACAGTGACCTCCAGCCAATTCAATTAAGTACTTATCACTCTTGCTAAACTTGCCTCGAATCGTTTCGCCCCAGGCGCTCCAGCATGTAAATGATTTTGTGTATGGTTTTTGGTGGTAACCGGCATTTTGCCAGTGTTGGTCAAAGTATCGAACACCTTTGTCATCGAAAGATTGACTGCCAGCAAGAGCCAGGCCTGATAGCGGAATCACCAAGATAGTCGAGATTAAACGTTTCATATCGCTCACCTTTTTTGCTGTTTGGTGAGTTCAGTATGGCAATTTAGCCTGAATGACAGATTAATCAGAATGGATTACACTGTGGCAATATTACCGGCGACAGCGTTTAAACTTTTTATAGGTTTATCGCGTCCTTAGCCCGACTTTTAATCAACTTTATCTAGGAGGTTGAATATGAAGCAACATAACAGCCCAGCCCGTTTTTGGCGAGCCACTACTCTGGCGATTGCGGTAAGCTTTTCATTCTCAGGTATTGTTGAAGCCAAAAATGATAAAGAAAAGGAAAAAGGTCTTCCTCCAGGTTTGCAGAAAAAAGCGAAAAAAGGAAAGCCGCTTCCTCCCGGTTGGCAGAAAAAGTTAGTGGTAGGACATATACTGGATCGCGACATTTACGATCACGGAAAAATCATCAAAAAAGTCGATGATAAAGGTCTTATTACAGTTTCTATTGAAGGGAAGTTGGTACGACTGGTAAAAAATACTCGAGAGATAGTTGAGATTATTGAAAGTTTGGATTAGTTGAGATTTAGACTGATTCAGGTTGGTTGTATGGATGTGAATAGGTAATAGGGAACAGTCTACTATTATCTTAATCCGGACATATCTTACAGCTTAGAGCTTATCTGAATCGTACTTCCAAAGCTGACATCTATTCATTCGTCGAAAACAGAATTAAATACTATTTATGCAGGTAGTTTTGTTCCAGTTTCCTTTCCGCATATACAGCAAGCCAAATGTTATCTTATTGTTTTTATTGAAGAAAAAGTTAACGGTTTTGG
>JBFHVL010000103.1:0-11656 GCA_041589565.1 Kangiellaceae bacterium
ATTATCACTCAGTTCTAATAACGTTAAAACCATACTGCGCGATTCAAAAGGTAACTTATGGATAGGCACTGAGTTAGGCGGATTAAATTTAAAACCGCGCGCCAGCCGGGACTTTATTCACTTTAAGAAAAATGCAGCTGATATTCATAGTTTATCTATTAACGATGTTTGGACATTACTTGAAGACTCCAGTGGTCAAATTTGGATAGGTACTGCTGGTGGTGGACTGAATAAAACAACTCCCTACTTTCAAAACTTTTCCCGCTTACAACACTCTCCATTTGAGTCCAATAGCCTGTCCCATAATTTTGTCTGGAACATTGCGCAAGACTCAGAAGGCATGATCTGGTTTGCAACCCTAAATGGAATTGATCGATTTGATCCTAAGACGCAAACCTTTACACACTTCACACAGTTTTTTGATCAAGAAGGCAAAGCCGTTAGTAACCGAATTACCACACTAACTATCGACAGTAAGAGTAATGTCTGGTTTGGCAATCAACAGGGGCAGGTTGCTCGACTAAATCCAAGAAAAAATTCCAAACGAGTCGATGTATTCGATCGCAGTGGTTTTATTCATGGTAATTTCAGTGACAGTCGTATTCGACTGTTAACACGCGACCGAATGGATAATATATGGGTTGCCACCGATGAAGGTCTAGCCTTACTCAATCATGAAGACGGAAAAATACAGGAAGATTTTCGTTACGCTTCGGTTGGTGAACTAGGAACCTCGTCAGTTTACACCATGTTTCAGGACGATCAGGGAATTATGTGGTTTGGAACCTGGGATAGTGGCTTACAACGATACGATCCCGAGTTTCGGCAAACACTAACTTTTCGCAATAATCCGAATAACGAAATGTCACTTAGTGACAACACGGTACGATCCATTTATCAGGACAATCAGGGTAATTTATGGATAGGTACTTACAATGGTTTAAACCTTCTTAAATACCAGGATCGCATAAATGGCAACTTTAAATTCTATTCATTTTACGAAAGTGATGGATTACCTAACAATTCTATTTATGCCATAAGCAGCGATGACTCTGGGTATCTTTGGCTAAGCACCAATCGAGGAATTAGCCGATTCGACCCCGGTAATCGCGAATTTAAAAACTTCACAACTATTGATGGCCTACCCGCTGACGAATACAACGGTAATGCAGTTCTTAAATCTATTGATGGAAAACTGTATTTTGGTAGTGTATCCGGTGTTGCGGTAATTAACCCCAAAGGCATAAGTGTCAGCCAGTATCGACCGCAACCCATTATTACCCAACTCTCAATCAATGGTTCTGTCTATTTTCAAAATAATGGCTGGTCACCATTGTCACAACTGAATTTGGCACATAACCAAAACAATCTTGCAATCAAATTTAGTGCGCTTGATTTTCAAACGCCAAAACGCATTCAATATTCTTATCGCTTACTCCCTTATGATAAAGACTGGCACACTATTCAGGGCAAAAACGAAGTACAATACGGCAACTTGGGAGCTGGACATTATCAATTTGAACTCAAGTCCACCAATAGCGATCAAGTATGGTTTGATGAAATACAAACTATTTCCATAACCATTCACCCTCCGCTCTGGGCAACCTGGTGGGCTTATACATTCTATCTATTGCTCATTGCTTCACTATTTGGCTGGTATCTTTACCGCCATGCACGAAAATTAAAAGAGCAACAAGAGCTCAATGAACATCTGCGACGCCTTGATAAGTTAAAAGATGAGTTTCTGGCTAATACCTCGCACGAATTGCGCACACCGCTTAACGGCATAATCGGTATTGCTGAATCGTTACGCGAAGGGATTGCAGGTCCACTAAACGATAAAGCACAAGGCCACCTAAGCTTAATCGTTGATAGCGGTAAACGATTGTCACATCAAGTCAACGAAATTCTCGACTTTAAAAAATTGCGCCATCATGGTTTGTTACTCAATAAAGGTGCCGTCGATTTACGCGTTGCGGCTAAAGTAGTTATTAACTTATTAAAACCATTGGCCGAAGAAAAGCAATTGCAACTGACCAATTCATTACCGCAGTTTTTGCCAACAGTATCAGCCGACGAAAACCGGCTTCGTCAAATCATGTATAACTTATTGGGCAATGCAATCAAATATACAGAGAAGGGCTTTGTCGAACTAACCGCTCGCATTGTTGAACAATCAATTGAAGTTTGCGTTAAAGATAGCGGTGTTGGAATTCCACCGGATAAGCAACAAGTTATTTTTCAGCCTTTTGAACAACTCGATAATCTAAACTCTAATTTGAAAAGCGGAACAGGACTTGGACTGGCAGTTACGCGGCAGCTGGTCGAACTGCACGGCGGAAGTATATGGTTGAAGTCAAAACCGGGGTCAGGCTCTTCATTTTACTTTACTTTGCCGATAGCTACAGAGGGTCAGGTTTCACAGGAGCCTATTGTTGCAGATGTCAGCAATACGTCGCAAAAACCCGTACGTTTTGCTCAGTCAAACGAAAGTAGTTTGGTGCCTGCACAAGAAGGCCACCCTCATATTCTGGTTGTCGATGACGACGTATTAAATCGGCAGGTTCTGAATGACTTTTTAGTCATGCGCCACTATCGAGTTACCGAAGCAGTCGATGGCATTGATGCTTTAAATAAAATAGAAAACACAGAATTCGATCTGGTAATACTTGATGTAATGATGCCAAAAATGTCCGGCTTTGAAGTCTCGGAAAAAATACGAGAAAAATATTCTTTGCTTGAGCTACCGATTTTACTCTTGTCGGCGAAAAACCAACCAGAAGATATCAATACGGGCCTTAACGTCGGCGCTAATGACTACATTAGTAAACCAGTTGATCGTAAAGTATTAATGGCGCGAGTTTCCAATTTATTAATGCTGCACGATGTCTATCGCTCGCAACAGGAACGTGCGCAACTGCGTGCCATGGAGCAAACCTGTGACCAGCTAAGTCGCTACTTCCCCAGACCGCTGGTGGAAAAAATTCTTGAAGGCGAACAAGTTAAAGATATTCAGCCAGAGCGACGCTGTATTTCGGTGGTGTTTGCTGATCTGGTTGGTTTTACAGAGTTCTCCGACCGTTTTGAACCCGAAGCGGTTACTGATGTATTAAATGAATTTTTAACTCATATGAGCCAGTTGGTGGCGCGTCATGGTGGCCTGTTAAATGAAGTATTAGGTGACGGATTAGTGATATTCTTTGGCGCATTGGATCATCTTGACAAAGAAGCACAAGCGGTCAAAGCGCTCAACCTTGCCAAAGATATGCAGCAAGCAATAAAAAAGCTGACCGAACAATGGCGTGCGACAGGACTGGAACAACAGCTGGACTTACGTATTGGCATACATCAGTCTTACGTGACATTGGGTAACTTTGGCTCCCGAGAAATGATTGTATTTAGAGCGGTTGGCAGTGGCGTCAACCTCGCTGCCCGAATTCAGTCATTAAGCGAACCTGGAGAGATTCTAGTTAGTTACCCGATCTTTGCGCAAGCCGAATCAGAGTTTGAATTTACTGAAGTAGATGAAGTGCAATTTAAAGGATTTAATCACCGGCACAAGATTTACCGGCTCGATAGATAATAGATTTTTGACGTTAACCTAGTTCAGGCAGTTTAGCCAATCGATAATTTTTCTTTTCGATAATAGAGTTAAACGACTTAATCCACTCAATGGCTTTCGACTTATCATCATCACTAAGCAAAGGTTGAAGGTCGTTCAATGAGCTTTTAGCATTTCGTTTTACATTTTTCGCTGCCAGACTGGCATTATTTGCCGCAATACTGAACCATACCGAAGCCATCATTTTGCTTTCAGGAACACCGCTGCCACGATAATACAGAACACCCAGATTATACTGCGCTCCCGCGTGATTGCGTATGGCCGCCTGAAAGTAATAATCGACCGCTTTATGTAGATTTTGTTGGATTGCAGTATCTTCTGGCGGTGCAAGATAAAGATTGCCCAATAAAAATTGTGCATTAGGATCACCCAACTCAGCCTGATGCTTTAAATGCCCAAGCTGGGTAAAATAGATTGAAGTGCCCCCCTGCCGATAGCTGCTGCTACCCGCATAAACGACACTGCAAACCAATAATAATATTAAACTGACTAATCTAAACGCCATACAAAGGCTTTACTTCGTTCAACCATCCGTTACTGGATTTTCCTTACCCTGTACATGAAAGTATTCGATATTACATCTACCAATCTATACTATTAATTACTATTCTGTAACAATTGGTACTATTCACACTTGCACTCAGTTCGGTTAAAGAGTCTCCTATAGGCTCTATTTTCGAGGAAATGAGTCGCAAGATACCATGTTTGCAGCAAGCCAAAATCAGAGCAGATACTTTATGGAATTAGTTGAGTTTCCGATATTTAGTGACCTTGACCCTGATATAGTGCGCGACATCAGCCAACTGCTCCACTATCGCCAGTTTCCCAAAAAAACACAAATCGTGGTCGAAGGCGATCCGTCACACAGTATGTATTTTATATTGGATGGGCGGGTCAAAGTATACCTAGATGATGATTCGGGCAAGGAGATAGTGGTAAATATTCACGAAAAAGGTCAGTTTTTTGGCGAACTCGGCTTGATTGAAGGTATTCCACGCACTGCGTCGGTAACCACGATGGACGATACCCGACTGGGTATTCTCAATGAGCAGGACTTTCAGAAGTTAATGATGCGCTACCCTACCTTTTCTATGAAGATGATGCATAATCTGGTGACTCGCCTGCGTGAAGCTACAGAAACTATTCGTAAACTGGGCCTGATGGATGTTTATCGTAGAATTGTCGTCACCTTCTTAAACATGGCAGAAGAGGATAATGGCCGCTGGATCATTAAAGAAAAACTGACTCAGCAAAATATTGCTAATCGTGTCGGTGCTTCACGAGAGATGGTGGCAAGAATTTTAAAAGATCTTCGAACCGGCAATTACATCTCTATGGACGAAGGCTACATTGTGATTAATAAATCACTGCCACATTCCTGGTAAAACTTTTCGATGAGATTTTTCACACTAAAACCCGGTTTCGATACCGGGTTTTTTAGTGCATCAACATGGTGCGGGCTTCCTGATAGGTAAAGGCGCCTTCAAACAGTGGCTTACCCATGGTTACGCCATGAAGTTTTTTATAATTAGGTTGCAACAGGCTGGATAGATCGCTCTTTGAAACGACACCACCATGAGCAATAATCGGAATATTAACTTTTGTTGCCAGCTCACTGGCGGCTAACAAGTTATGTCCATTAACGTGACCGGTTTCGGGAATTTCGGTAAACATCAGTGCGGCTACGCCTTCATCTTCGATCGCTTCAATCCATTGATCAAAACTCATACCGGGTGCCGGGCTATAACCATTGCGCCAAATCGACTGGCGCACATCAAGCCCGATAATAACTTTTTCACCCATTTCCACCAAGATGAGTTCCAACTTATCTTCCTGACGTAATAATCTACCACCAACGGTCACCCAATCAGCCCCAGAGTCCAGCCATATTTGAATATCTTCAGAATTACAAACGCCAGCGGTAAGTTGTAATTTAACTTGCGGGAATTGTCGCTTGAGTTTGTTTACCAACGATAAATGTTCAGGCTGCCGATTACGAATAGCATCGACATCCACCAATTGAATTTGTTGTGCACCCTGTTCTACCAACTGAATGAACACATCGACCGGATCATCCGTTATAACCTTTTGTCGGCTGGCTTCAGTATGGGTATGAACACAGCGGCCTGACTGTACTTCTATTACAGGAATTGCCAGCATGTTTAACCCCAACTTTTTTACCCCTTCACTTTCAATAATAGCGCTTTTTCCAGAAAAATCTGCTGAAAAAAATTGTCACAGATTCAAAAGGCATAGCCATTGATCCTCAACCATTTCAATGCCAAAATCGTGCCCTTGATAAAATAAGCGAAACAATGTTTTAACACTTAACCCTAATAATTATGCGCAAGTTCCTGTTTACATGGTTGTTTATTGCTGGCTGGGCTGTAGCTCAACTGGCCATAATTGATCACGTATACAGTGAATCCCACTCGACCGATACCGTCTGTGAATGGTGCGCCAGCTACGGAAATAAATTCGAGAATCTGCAGCATGCGGATCATTCAATACCCGGCGTTGTACCACAAGTTCAATCGTTCTCGGTTTACCTAAGCCCCAAGACCCAACAAAACAATCGCTTAAGCCCACAACCGCGTGGCCCACCCCAGCTCTAATTCCTTTTTTAACTCAAACTAAGTCATCGAACTATTTCAGGTCTCGAAATGCGCGACCTGTTATTACGTGTAGGAATTGAAGGATTTAAAGCAATGAACAAAACACTTTTAGCCAGCGCAGTAATACTGGCCTTGCAGGCAAACGCAGAACAATTTAACGGCAAACTGGTCGATCATTCAGGCAAACCTCTGGCGAACGCTTCAGTAGAGGTTCGTGGTCAGTCAGTTAAAACCCGTACCAACAATGATGGCGCTTTTACTCTGGAGCTGCCACTTGGTGATTACACTTTGGATATCGAAGCCGGTGCCAAAGGTCACTTTCACCAATCCATTGCGGTTAGCGAGAACAACCAGCTGCAACTGGTACATATTGATGTCAATCACGCCAACAAGGTGGTGATAACCGCCAATCCCCTGGAGCACACCAAGCTCGACATGGCAGCCCCAGCAATCGTCCTTTCCGGTGAAGAGCTGACACTAAAACGCTCCGCTAATCTTGGCGAGATTCTTCAATTAGAGCCCGGTATGAGCATGTCATCGTTTGGTCCAGCAGTTTCCCGTCCGGTTATCCGCGGCCTTTCCGGCGGCCGCGTGGTGATCACCAACAATCAAATGACGGTGCAAGATGCCTCCACCACATCAGCCGATCACGATGTATCTCTGGAGCCCCTGTTAGCCGAACAAATTGAAGTACTGAAAGGGCCTGCCACATTGCTTTATGGCAGCGGTGCGATAGGCGGTGTTGTCAATGTTAAAGATGGCAAGATTAACCCCAATGGATCGCTGGAAACCACTGGCGGTGTTGAAGCTCGACTGGGAGACTCCACCACCGGAGAGCAATCATTAGTTGGTGTGCTGAAAGGTGGACGTGCAGACTTTGCCTGGCACCTCGACTTTTACGACAATCAATTCGATGACATCAAAATCCCCGGGCATGCCGAATCAGAAATTCTACACGAAGCCGAAGGCCATGAAGAAGAGGGGGAAGAAGAGCACGGCGGCGTATTAGAAAACAGCCGTTCAGAATCTCAGGGCGGTAGTGCAGGGGCAACCTGGAACGGTGAATGGGGCTACTTTGGCGCAGCTATCAGTCGTACCGAAAAACTCTACGGCGTTCCCGGACATGCACATCACGAAGAAGAGCCGGTGATCCCTCCAGCAGAGCCAGAAGAAGAAGCCGGCGTGTTTATTGATCTCAAACAAACTCGATATGATCTACAGGCAGGCATCAACCAACCTTTTGCTGGAATCAAAGAGTGGTTTATTGGCGCAGCCTTTACCGACTATCAACACGTTGAACTAGAAGGTGATGAAATCGGAACGACTTTCGACAATGAAGCGTTTGAGTTAAGAAGTTATTTGCATCACAATCCGGCCGATGGTTGGGATGGTATTTTAGGGTTTCAATTTACCGATAGAGATTTTTCCGCACTAGGTGAAGAAGCTTTTGTTCCGCCATCGGTGACTCGCTCAATGTCCATATTCGCGGTAGAGGAAAAGCGATTTGGCGATATTAAATTGGAACTGGGTGCGCGGCTTGATAGACAGTCGGTTCAAGCAGACGGTTTTTCCGAGAAAAGCGAAACCACATTTAGCTTTTCTTCGGGAATGGTTTATGACATTTCCGACACCAGTAAATTTGCCATTAACTTTGCTCACGCCGAACGCGCTGCAGCCGTTGAAGAACTTTATTCCTTCGGTGAGCACGCCGCAACGCAGACTTTTGAAATCGGAAACCCGTCACTGGATACCGAGAAATCGAACAATCTGGATATTTCTTTCCGCTTTGAATTTGAATCTCTACAGGGTGAAATCAACGGTTACTGGAATCAGTTTGATGGATTTATTTATGGTGCCAATCAGCAGAATATAGGCTCTGTTACCGACTTGAATGGTTCAGTCGTTTTTATTGAAGAAGACTTACCGGTGATCCGTTATCTGCAACAAGATGCCGCCATACGCGGAATCGAAGTCAACATTAATTTTCCACTGGTTCAGCATAATGGCTACGGTCTCGACTTGATGTTTTTGGCCGACTTTATCGAAGCAGAACTGGACTCCGGAGACTATTTGCCACGAATGCCGACTTTAAAGTATGGAACAGGCCTGAAGTATGATCACGATAACTTTTTTGCCGATTTCACCGTAGTTAACTACGAGGATCAGTATAAAACTGCGGCCAATGAGTTACCGACCGAAGGGTTCACCATGGTGAATATAGAGCTAGCCTATCGTCTCACTTCGAATACCAGTGATACCTTGATCTTTTTAAGAGGTAGAAACTTACTCGATGAAGAAGCCCGCGATCATACCTCATACTTGAAAGATTTAGCTCCACGAGCCGGACGAAATTTTGTCGCGGGGATTCGTTATAATTTTTAACGAAGCGTTACTTTAAACTTATCCAAAGGGAGCTATCATTAGCTCCCTTTTCTTTGGTGCGAAATACTTTCTTAACTTGGAATACCCACCGTCTTTTTAAATCGCTTAAACACCGAGTCAGCAAGGTAAACCGCTAAAGCTAGCCAGATAAAACCAAACGTAATGCCTTTTTCCCAACCAAAAGGCTCCTGATACACCAATACGGCCAACATAAAAGTTAACGTCGGTGCAATAAACTGTAAAAACCCAATGGCGTATAGCGGCAAGCGGCGAGCACCAATGGCAAATAAAATCAGCGGTACTGCAGTGACCAAACCACCGGCGGCAAGGGAAACATCGGTTGCCACATTGGTATTTAAAAACGCAGCCTCGGACATCCACAGCCAAAAGCCAATAAACGCAGCAGCAACCGGAAAGGCAATCAATGTTTCAACCAGCAATCCATTCATAGAGTCAACGGGGGTCTGCTTGCGAATTAAACCATAAAGTCCAAAAGTTAGAGCAAGCGCCAAACTAAGCCAAGGTACCTGACCGACAAAAGCAATTTGATTGGCAACGCCAACTCCCGCCAAAGAAACCGCGATCCATTGCAAACGCGACATACGCTCTTTTAACAATAAAACGCCGAGCAATACGGATAATAACGGATTAATAAAGTAACCCAGTGAGGTATCGAGTACCCGGTCGTTTACGACAGCCCAGGTGAAGATAAACCAGTTATTGGAGACTAGCAGCGTACTGGCAACCAGCGCCCAGAATAGTTTTCGGTTGCGCCAAATCGCTGCCACCGCAATCGGTTGCTTCATGATCCACATAATGATCAAAATCGTCGGCACGCACCAGGCAATGCGATGCATCAAAATTTCCATCGCATCTACATGCGACAAAAGTTTGAAATAAATTGGGATCAATCCCCACCAAATATAAGCAGCGATGGCTGCCAGATAACCTTGTTTTTGCTCTGTCATTTATTTTCCAAAACAATCAACTAACCAATCAAATAAGTGCCGGTGCCCAAAGCGATCAAGATATCATCTTCGTTATGCAGTTCCATACGCACAACCGCTACCTTGTTTCCAGTACGTAATATTCGAGCTGAGGTTTCGAAGTGCTTCCCTCGTCCCGGACGAACATAATCAATTCGTAAATCGATGGTACCCAATCGAGAGAGTTTATCGAGCAGTTCCTGTTGATGGGTTTGCGGATTTTTTTGCATCAGGCCAATGGCTGCCATAGTACCGCCTGCGACATCTATTGCACTGGCAATTACACCACCATGTAATATGCCCTGAATATAGTTTCCGATTAATTCAGGCTTATGATCGAAACACACTTTACAAGCTTCTCGATCCAGCTGAGTAAACCTGAGACCGAGCAATTTATTAAAGGGAATTTTTTCCGCAAAAGCTTCGGCAAGCAGTTCAATTAATTCTGGATTTGGCATTTGGTCGCTCTCACCTTTAGAATTCACCCCCATTGTAATCGATTTTTCCGAGTTTCGATGGAGTCTTTTGTTCCAACCTACGGATTGCGAAATCCCCATATCCAGTCAATCCTGGCCAGCTCACCCATGCGTAAGGCGTTTTTGAAAAGAGTCAGTGCCTATTGGCTGTCAAAAAGTGAAAGTCGGCTATTACCGGGAAAAGATGGCTCACACTTGCTTGGATTCTGGACACCGTCCGAAAAACCGGACGCCCCGCTGGCCATATTGATTCATGGTTGGGAAGGAGGTACCGAGTCGGGCTATTTGTTGTCGGCTGCCAACCAGTTACATCAGCAAGGCTACCAACTACTTCGACTGGCGTTACGTGATCATGATCGTTCGCATCACCTTAACCGAGAACTCTTTCACTCGGCCCGACTGGAAGAAGTGGTTAACGCGGTCAGCCATGCCATTAATACGATAAAGTCACCAGCAACCGCGTTGATAGGATTTTCGTTAGGAGGTAACTTTGCCCTCAGAGTAACCCGAGAGCTATCAAAGAGTCCGATCCCGTTAACCACCTGCATAGCCATATGCCCCTTGATCAACGCAGCAGACACTATGACACGGCTTGAGCAAGGTCCCGCAATTTACCACCACTACTTCACACGTAAGTGGAAACGCTCCTTAAAACTGAAGCAGCGTTTATTTAAAGAAGACTTTCAGGGCATCGAGTTGGCCAAAATGCGAGGTTTGCGGCAACTTACCGATTATTTTGTTATGCACCACACCCCTTATAGCGACAGTCTTACCTATTTCGATAGCTACAGCCTTTCTCGAAACAAACTGGAGGCACTAAAAATCCCGACCCATATATTGATGAGTCAGGATGATCCTATCATCGACCCTAAATTTCTGGAGCCCTTGCGTGATCACCCATCAATTACCGTTACAAACAGCCAATATGGTGGTCACTGCGGCTTTATCCAGAACCGGCGCTTTGACTGCTGGGCCGACCGCTACATTATCGATACACTGCAAAATTACCTTTAATCTTCAAAAATTCGTCACCTTTTATCGCTAACTGCTTGACAGATGTAGGTTTTTTCCCTTAATACTGGGGAGGTAAAAGCCGTAGGCTGGCCAATGATAAATACGATACTATGAGAATAATAAAGTCAGGCAAACGAAATCTTCGTCGATCCAGTTTCACTACTCGGTTTGGTACTGGCCGATTTCGACGTCAATCACCTCTTAAGGGTGACACAACCGAAGTAATCGACGGAACAGAAAATCTCGACAATACGCCAGAGCCAGTCAATCAAGCGGATAGCTCCAATTACGAGACTCTGGTATCAACCTCCGCGGTCATTGTTCCAGAGCAAAACGGCTTTACTCAACCTCTCGAACTATCTCAAAAACCGAATTTACCAAAAGAATCCCCACTTCCAGAAGAAGATGCGCACGAGCCAGAACTCGAGTTAGAACCTGAAGCAGAGTTAGAACCTGAAGCAGAGTTAGAACCTGAAGCAGAGTTAGAACCTGAAGCAGAGTTAGAACCTGAAGCAGAGTTAGAACCTGAAGCAGAGTTAGAACCTGAAGCAGAGTTAGAAC
>JBFHVL010000104.1:0-11626 GCA_041589565.1 Kangiellaceae bacterium
AATCTGTCCGATTAGGTTTCAAGAGCTGATATTTTTGAACTCGACCATAATAGTCGGCTTTGGGGAGTTTTCGGTCAGAAGGCTAATTTCCGAAAATGGCCGATAAGCGTCTCTAGATTTTGCGACTAAGTCGCAATATAACAGTCTCAAAAATCACTTGTCATTGCAGTTCTTCAGCTTAATCAAATGATCTTCGTTATTGAGCTTATAGAATTCAAGATTGTCTCTCTTTGTTCGCAATGACGCCACACGAGACGCGCCGAAATTTTCACCAGCTTCGATATTTTGCTGGCAAGTAGCTGATTAACTACAGCATCTTCCTAAAATTAATGGAATACGTTTCCATTCCAATGGTTTTCCAAAAGTCTTGTGCTAATTGATTGCTGGCTGAAGTATTTACTTCGTAATAGCCAACTTGCTGTTCTTTAAACACTGATTCAATAAATACAACAATTTGTTCGCCCAGTGACTTACCACGAAACTCCGGCTCTAGCCAAAGCGACTGAATGTAACCATAGGTATCGAATTTAGTGAATTTATTCGGGGAGGGGAGTACCTTTATATGAGCAAAGCCAATAAGGTTTTGATTAAGGAAAACGCGAAAGATGAGTGTGTTTTTGAGTCCCAACTCGGCGCTAAGCCAATCTTTAATGTGCTGCTCAAAGTCTGAACTGAGAATTTTCTGGTTATCGCTAGATGCAGTTTCAAAGTGATGGAGGGCTATGGTTTTTTCCGCAATATAATCCAGATGAGCGTAATCTGCCATCTCAAAGCTTATCTGAGCTTCAGATGTCGTCATGAATAGCTTTGTATTTTTTAGCGGCTGAAAATCGCGAACGAATATCGACAATATTATTCATCGATTTCTCTTTATTAGCTTTGACTTGCTCTGCATAGGCTTTATCGAGATCGAGTATAGCCTGTACATGCTCACGAACTTCGTTTGCGATAGTTGCGTCGATTTCGCTTTCAAATATAGTTTGCAACTGTTTTTGGCGATCTTCCGCTTTTTGATTTAATACATCCCATTGCTCGTCGTCGATCAGTTGTTGAAACTGACGGGTTGCTTCGGCGATGGTTTTAAGTTGTTCAACAATGGAAGACATTAGTTAAACGGCCGCGCTTTGATTCGTCTGGCTGGATTGTTGTGAGAAAATGGACTTGGCTTCGTCTTCAATTCCATCCCAGCCTTCTTTAATGTTTTTCATTACTTTAACAGCACTATCAATCTCAGCAGGATTATTGCTGACATTGGCTTGCATTAATATATGAATGATGTACTCATAAAGACCGTCCAGATTTTTGGATATTTCGCCGCCCACGTCCATATTTAAGCTTTCACGCAAACCGGTGACAATTTTAATGGCCCAACTAATATGGTGAGACTTTTTGTCGTACTGCTTACGCTCCATAAAGCCTTTGGCGTTAGCCATTTTTTCTATTGCACCTTCCATTAGCATCTGAATCAGACGATGTGGATTTGCATCAATAACACCACTTTGAGTGCTGGTTTTTTGATACGCATTAAGACCACGTAAGCTCATGAGTTACCTCGTAAATAACTAATTTGAATTTTTAGAACCAAAGCCAGGTAAGTTAGCTAACTGTTGGGTTAGATAACTGCTGGTAAAGTTAAACTGTGATACCAGTGTATCCATAGCGCCAAACTTTCTTCGTAGCTGAATTTCCAATTGCTCCATACGATAATCAAGGTTTAACTGTTTATCTTCAATGCGATCGAGCAAATCATTAAGCGATTTTTCTCTTAAACCAATAATGCCATTAAATTTAGTGAAGGGATCGATTGAGTCAAAAAGCTTTGTTGCGATTCCGTTGGTGCCAGCGAACAATTCTGACAGGCTACTAAACGCATCATCCACTATGTTATCGAAATCGGATGTTTTAAATGTCAGCTTACCGGTATCTAAAGTTTCAACGCCAATAGTTGATAAGCTATCGTAACCGGAAGTAATGCCTGATACCGTCGAGCCAACTACACTGCGGATTTTAGAAACAATCATCCGTAAAGTTGAGTCGCCGGCCAAATCTCCCACTGCAAACTCGTCGCTTCGACCTAAATTATCGGCTGTAGTAAGGAAGCTATTGTAAGCATCGACAAAAGCTTGAATGTTTTCTTTTACGGTTTCAGTATCGCGGCTAATGGTGACGTCAAAAGCGCTCGCGGTAGTTTCTGTAATGGTAAAGGTTACATCTTGAATGGCATCGGTAAAGGTGTTAGTCGCATTATCGACTTGAATGTTATTAATAAATACGGTCGCATCGGCTGCACCGTAATTTTGAGTCAGATTGGTCGAGATTGAGTCTAGTGATGCGTCGTTATTGGTCACCGACAATGTGTTACCCGATCCGGTAATGTCGGAGTCGACCACCATATAGGTTGCGCTTCCGGTATTGATTAAGTTGACGTTTACGCCAAAGTTATCACCCGCTTGATTAATTTTATCGCGAATATCTTCCAGAGTATCGGTTGCGGCAATGGTCACATCGAAAGTATTTGCACCTGCCGTGAAGGTAAGGGTGCCACTGCCTACCGTGTCGGAAGAAGAGCCAAACGCTGCGGACTGTAGTTGAGTACCTTGCGCTAAAGTGCCGACTCGAATACTGAAGGTTCCGGCAGCGGCGTTTTCATTCGCACTGCCGGTGATGGCATCTTCATTAGCGCTGGTAAAGCTGTTGACCTGAAACTTTGAAGC
The DNA here is from genome assembly GCA_041589565.1 of Kangiellaceae bacterium. GTDB lineage: Bacteria > Pseudomonadota > Gammaproteobacteria > Enterobacterales > Kangiellaceae > Pleionea. The sequence goes on from JBFHVL010000104.1 coordinate 2,715, forward strand.
TGTGTTTAAGTTTTCAATGGCATCTGATAGCGTCGATAAAGCACCTTTAAGCTGACCAAGGGCAGAAAGCGTACTACTCGCACGATCTTCCTGACGATTCAAGGACGATTGTTGAGGAGCTTTTTCAGCATTGAGTATCGCCGAAATGATGGATTCAACATCAATTCCTGAACCGATACCTGCTGATGTGATTAAACCCATGATAAATGCCTTAAGTTTGTGTTACTTGTTTGTTTATCGACCGCAAAATAGTCGACTTTAAGTTTTTGCGTAAAAAATCTCATATTTTTTGATTTCACTTTTGAATTAATATTAAGTAATAAAAACAAAGGGATACGATTTATATACTGCCTCAGATTAACGATTTAAGCCAAGAGCTGTACGGTCGTTAAAATTGCTCTTTTTAAGGTTAAAAACTGGTGTTTTAAGGTAAGAACAGCAATGGTTGTGCCAAGCTTTGATTTGATTAAGGAAAAGAACGGAGAAGGCAATCTTCTCCGTTTTAAACTGCTATGCTTCAGTTCTAATTAGCACGCCTTGACCGTTTGAAAGCTCTTCGTTCAGTTCTTTAAGGCGCTTTGCTAATGTGAGCAACTCCTCTGGCGGTATTTGGCGAATGGTTTCATCGGTTTGCCGATCAATGACGCGAATCACAGTACTTCCAGTGTCGTTGTCGACCGAAAAGCGCAAACTTCGATTAATGTTTAAATCCGCCTGGGCAAACTTATCCAATTGTTCCTGGAGTTCGGCTGCACCCAAACCGTCTTTTTCCGCTGCTTTTGCTGCCTGTTGTGCATTCAGGTTTCTCGCCTCACGCGCCTCTTCAGCGGCAGCGGGGGATGCTACCTCTGGGGTTTGTTTGGCAATCAATCCCGTTTGTCCACTGGGCTTTGGCAATTCCTTGCCGCTACTCGTTAGGCCAAGCGGTTGAAGGTTGCCCGACAATGGTGTTGTAGCCATAGTCTTACACCTCTAGTTCAGCCAGGACCAGACGGTTTCCCGTCTGGTCGCAAAGCCCGTGCTGTTATTATGTACGTCACGTAATAAGAACATCAGGGCTTTTTACCGTTATTGCAGTAGAGACAAGACGGACTGACTACTTGCATTTGCCTGTGCCAGAACCGATAAGCCAGCCTGTTGCAGCACCTGGTTTTTCGCCAGATTTGCAGTTTCAACCGCGAAGTCAGTGTCTCGAATACGTGAACGAGAAGCCGACTGGTTTTCTACCACATTCTGCAAGTTAGAGATGGTCGAAGTTAAACGGTTTTGAACCGCACCTAAATCACCCCGTAGTACGTCGATGGTAGATAACGCAGCATCTAATGCAGTGATAGCACCACTGGCAGTAGCCACGGTTGTGATTGATTCTCCTGACGCATCCAGACCAACAGTCGCAGCAATGGCTACGTTTTGAGCTGCAATGGTGAAGGAAATATCGGTATCACCCGCTTCTGCACCTACCTGAATGTCCACTGAGTAACCGGTGAACAGGTTAGTTCCTGCGAAAGTCGTATCGTCAACGATCCGGTTGATTTCATCGGCCAACGCAGAAAACTCAGCATGTAAAGCTGTACGGCCATCGGTAGTGGTATTACCGGAAACTGACTGTAACGCCAGATCACGCATACGCAATACGATGTTAGTTACTTCCTGAAGTGCACCCTCAGCGGTTTGTGCAACCGAAATACCATCGTTGGCATTACGAATAGCAACATTAAGACCACCAATAGATTTACTTAACTGGTTAGAAATAACTAAGCCAGAAGCATCATCTTTAGCGCTGTTAATGCGGAAACCAGAAGAAAGCCGTTGGAAGGTAGTTCCGAGGTCGTTGTTGGTTTTGAAAAGATTTCTTTGAGCCGCCAAAGACGACACGTTAGTTTGAATAACATTACCCATGATAGATCTCCAGTTACCTTTGACGGACCGTCTGAGAAACAGTCAACTACAAAGTGTGAACATTAAGTCCGGCTAAAAATGCTGAGAACACTTCAGCCTCAGAGAACTTATCGGCTCTGGAAATCTCGACTTTAAGGGAATGCTAAAAAAACTGACAAATAATTGCTAACTCACTGAAAAACAAGGAGAAGAAAATCTTCTCCTTGAAAGCAATCAGGTACGGTAGGGGTCTTGCAGAGGTTGGGTTTTCATACGATCACCCCTGTAGTAGTGATAAAACTCCTTGCCCCGAAGCGTTGGCCTGACTGAGAATGGACAGACCCGCCTGTTGCAATACCTGGAACTTGGACAGGTTGGAGGTTTCGATGGCGAAATCCGTATCTCTGATCCTCGAGCGAGCCGCTGCCGAGTTCTCGATGATGTTTTGCAGGTTGGAGATGGTTGAGGTTAAACGATTTTGAACCGCACCTAAATCACCCCGCAGCGTATCAATTAACTCGATGGCCGCATCGATAGCTGTGATTGCTGCCGATGCTCCGGTGGCTGTACTGATGGTTTCTGCACCGACGGTGATACCCGTACCAGCGGCCTGATTTAAGTTGGCAATGGTTACGGTAATATCAGTAGAGTTGGCTTCTGCCCCCACTTGCAGGTTAACGCTGTAACCACCGGCTTGTGACAATATGGCAGTACCGGCGAAAGTGGTATCGCTAACGATACGACCAATCTCTAGTGAAAGTTGCTCAAACTCAGCATTTAATGCGGTTCGTCCCGAGGTGGTAGTACTCCCGGAAACAGACGAAAGGCTTAAATCACGCATTCTCAGCAGTATATTTGTAGCTTCCTGTAATGCGCCTTCAGCGACCTGAGACAGTGAAATTCCGTCGTTAGCGTTGCGAATGGCTACTTGTAAGCCGCTCACCTGTTTGGAAATCTGGTTAGAAATAATCAGTCCAGACGCATCATCTTTCGCGCTGTTGATTCGAAATCCTGAAGACAGCCGCTGAAACGTTGTTTGCAAACCATTATTGGTTTTAAACAAGTTCCGCTGCGCGTTCAGAGATGCAATGTTGGTTTGTATGACGTTACCCATCTTTAACTCCTGAAGATCATCATTTTGAGCATTGCAAAATGCTACTAATCAAAAAATGTGAAACTAGGACGATGAAATACTGAGAATATCTCTTCGCGAGCTGATGCTGCTGCACCAGTTGCAAAAGACACTGAGAATATCTTGTTGCGGGAAGCCTTGCTGAGAACTCGGCTCATGAGTTGTATCGGCCCTCAAAAATCCGACTTTAAAAAAATATGAAAAAAATTTGTTTTTTTATTTTCCTAACGCCACAGGAGTGACTCATTAAGTGGGTAGCTGCTGATTTATCGGCTCTAAAAAGTTGGCACGCCATATGCTAATACATTCATGCCGACTGAAACTTTAACCAAATCCCATGATAGGTCGAAGTTAATGATTGGCATATAAGACACGAGTAAGCTGCTGAGAACAGTTTATTCATAAGTGTCGGGAAACTTTCTTTAATAGTTGCTGAGAACAGCTATTAAGCCGGAAAGTTTTCAGAAGGACCGCTTTTTCGGGTCGCTGAGAACGACTTGATACAAGTAACCTTCAGTTGTACGGTAGGGGCTAAAGTAATTTAGCCCCTTTATTTTGCAAGTAAGTTTAGGAATGTCACTGCCGCAAAGCGGTAAATGTTTGCCTCACAATTCGAGGGAGGTAAGGTGCAGCAGACCTGTGAGCTAGGCATCAATGAGCGACTATTTGAGAAAAATGCAACCCTGGTGGTTTCGCGCTGGCCGGATATTTGGGCCCAAATTGAATCGTCCTCCGAACCCAGAACTCTTGAAGTTGATACTACTCATACGTTGCCAGCGCTAATCATTGACAATATTCATCTTCACTCCTGTTTTGATACACACACTGAAGTGAGCCAGCAGCTGGAACACCTTAAAAACGTAAAGGGCGATATATATTGCTATGGGGTTGGAAGCGGTGAATTGGTTAGAGAGTTATTAAGACGTTACCCAGACTCCACCATTCACGTGGTTATTTTCAACCCGTTCGTGTTTAAGGTTCAGCTTGCCATGTATCACTGGAGTGACTGGTTGCAAGATGAAGCTATTCAGTTGCACTCAGCTGCGGTTGTGAACGATGTCAACACTCCATGGGTCGTAGCACCTGCAGAGCTCGCCTTAGCCAATGAGTCGTCACAACCTTTGGTTGATAAATTGCAATTAGAGTTAAATACCGACGAGATTAATCGTCAGTATGTTAAAAACGTTTCACCTAATATTGACGCGAATTTACCACTGATTGATAAATTACCTAAGCTCAGCCAACTGTTGGCCGATGCAGGTAATCGCTTTATTGGTAATAAAGAAGTGACGGTAATTGGTGCTGGTCCTTCTTTGGATAATGTTGATCTCTCCTGTTTGAATGATCAATTGATAGTTTGTGTTGATGCTGCTTTCAAGTCTCTCATTCATCGTGGAATCGAGCCGCATTTCGTCGTGGCTATCGACTTTTCAGAAAAAGTAGAACGCTTCCTGACGGTGGAGCAGTCGCATCATTCGACTTTGATTGCATTTCCAACACTATGCCCATCGGTCATTGAACGGTGGCAAGGCCCGTGTTATTTGGCATTTTCTCATCACCCGGTATTTCATGGGCTAAACTTTGGAGAACAGGACATACTTTTCAATGCTGGCAGCGTCATTCATCCAGCGATTGACCTGGCTGTAAAGTTAAGTAATGGCACTGTGAATTTAATCGGTGCTGACTTTTGTTTTGAGGGGACAAAAACGCATGCCGCTGCTAGTGATGCCAGCTTTGCCGACGATCAGACTCTTATCCAACGGAAAAATGCGCGAGGAGAGCTGGTTAATACTTGTGCGAGTTTGCTGTCTTATGCTCTGGATGTGGAAAGATACATTCAATCACAACCCGATGTGAATTTTGTATCTGTGTCGCAGCAAGGGTTATCACTCGCCGGAGTTCGTTATGAATAGTTCTGACTCGATTACCCAGTTGCAAACTTTGGCGAAATCTTGCCGACGCGGTGAGCTGATGACGGTTCAGTTGACGATGTCGAGACTGCATGAGCTATTGTCGGGTGTAATAAAAGATGGCGAGCAATGGTTAGCTTGCTTGACTCGAATAGAAACCGCGTATAAAAGTAGTGATTATTTATACCTTGCGGATATGATTGATTACCAGTTAATTCCGCAAATTCAGGAGGTTGTTGTAAATGACCGGTGAAATGAATACCAAAACGATTGAAAAGGGCATTAAGCAAATATTGGCGACCGGTCATGGTTATGGTCCTGAATATAAAACAACATTAAAAACCACCCAGTCGATTTTACAAAAAATCAATAAACAACGTAAGAAAACGGCGTTTAACTACTTTCAGCTTGCCCAGTGTTTTATTGAGCTAGAAGACACCCAGCTCGCAATGGAATCTTTGCGTGAAGCATTGAAAGTTGATCCAACTCATCACGACTCTTTGTGTTTGCTGATCGCTTTGTTCGAAAATACAGGAATGCTTCAGGAAGCTTCGATGGCTACCGATGATCTTCTCGCATTACAGCCAGATAATATCGAAGCCAACTACATGAAGGCTTACTTTCAGTTTAAATTGAAGGATTATATCGGCGCTGTTCAGTATGCAACAAAAGCTGCCTCAGGCGATGAAATTCATTTTGATTCATTGGTGTTGTTAGGCTCCTGCTTTAATGAGCTGATTGAATATCCACACGCTTTAAAGTTTTTACAAGTGGCTTATTTTTCTGGCAATAAATCGACCGATCTGTTTTATCAGTTAGGGAGAGCATTTTATTACAGCTTTCAAACTCATAAAGCCATTGATGTCTATTTAAAGGGGTTGGAGTTAGATGAACATAATTATGATCTGAATATTGCACTCTACAAAGCCTATCTGGAATTGGGAGAGCAAGATAAGTTAAGACATTATCTGGCAAAAGCGGTTTGGCGCAATCGCGGTAAGCCGGAGTCGCATTTTTACCTAGGCTTTTTGTATGGTGCGATGGATCAGCCAGAAAAAGCAATTCGCTATTACGAAAAAGTGCTCGTTAAAAATCCGAATGACAATACTGCAAAGCTGAATATTGCACATTTATATCAAGTACAAGGAGATTACGACAAGGCAATTCCAATGTATCAAGCAATTTTGCGAGAAAAATCTGATGCTGCACAAGCATCAATAAACTTGGGGCTTATTCTGATTGCAACAGGAAAATTGGAAGATGGCTTTCGAGTATTTAATAATCGTTTTGATAATATGAAGTTCAAATTTAACCAACTGAATTGGCAAGGAGAATCTCTTATAGGGAAAAAAGTGTTAATTCGGAAGGAGCAGGGCATTGGTGATCAAATTGAGTCGGCCTGGTACTTCAAATGGTTAAATCAAATTGATGTCGACGCAACGGTTCAGGTTGACGAACGTCTCATACCCTTATTAAGCCGAAGTTTTCCCAAGTTTAAGTATGTGACTTTTAGTGATGAGTATATCAATAACACCCAGTTTGACAGTTATGATTTTCAAGTTCTGCAAAAAAGCTTGGGGCTGGTGTATTTTCCTAAAATTGAAGAGGCTGCCAAAGGTGATAAATTTACAGAACAAGGATACTTAAAAGCTGACCCCAAACTACTACAGCACTGGACAGAGAAAGTTAATCAACTACCGAATCGACCAACCATCGGAGTTGCATGGCGTAGTGGTTTTATCAACCGAACTAGGAAAAACTATTATTTATCGGTTAAAGAAGTTTGTGATTTATTTAAAGACATTGACGCGAATGTGATTAATTTGCAGTACAGCTTTAATCAAGCCGAACTTACCTATTTAAGAGAGCACTTAGGCGACCGCTTTGTTCATTTCGATGATATTGATTTAAAAGATGATCAGGATGCTTTGGCTGCATTAATTAAATCTGTCGATATGGTATTCACCGCCCCAACGGCGGTTTATGATTTATGTGGCGCTGTAGGTAAGCGTACTTTATGCTATTCCTACGCCCACAGTGAGCCTGCTGCACAAATGTACGGTGCCCCATCGAACCCCATGTTTCCCGATGTTGAAATGATCTGGAGTGTCGGTCGTGGAGTGGTTGAGTCATTGGAACAAATAAAAGAAAAATTAATTACACATATTAACGAGTTGAAGTGATGAGTAAACGATTTGCTTTAGTCACAGGCGCTGATGGCTTCATCGGCTCTCATTTGGTGGAACACTTACTAGCTCAAGGCTATCGAGTGCGAGCGCTTAGTGTGTATAACTCGTTTAATTATTGGGGCTGGTTAGAAGATATACCTGCGAATAATGATTTAGAAGTCGTTAACGGCGATGTTCGCGACCCGCACTTTTGCAGAAATATTGTTGAAGGTACCGATTTGGTATTTCATTTGGCAGCCTTGATTGCCATTCCTTATTCATATGTTGCTCCTGACAGTTACGTAGACACTAACATCAAGGGAACTTTAAACATATGCCAGGCTGCAAAAGAGGCGGGAAATATTCGCGTGATTCATACCTCGACCAGTGAAGTTTATGGTACCGCTCAATATGTTCCTATCGATGAAAAACATCCACTACAACCACAATCACCTTACAGCGCATCTAAGATAGGCGCAGACGCAATGGCGATGAGCTTTTACAACAGTTTTGAGTTGCCTGTAACCATTGCTCGACCTTTTAATACCTATGGACCCCGGCAGTCAGCCCGAGCGATTATTCCAACGATCATATCTCAAATCGCCCAAGGGGAATCGGTCATTAAAGTCGGTGATTTAACACCAACGCGAGATTTTAACTTTGTCACCGATACCTGTCGGGGATTTGAACTGCTTGCGCGAAGTGATGAAGCCGTTGGTCAAACGGTTAATATAGGTTCCAATACCGAAGTCTCGATGCAAGATACGCTGCTTCTGATTAAAAAGTTGATGCAAAGCGATGTTGAGTTTGAAGTTGATCCTCAAAGGCTTCGTCCTAAGGATTCGGAAGTGTTTCGCTTGGTTTGCGATAACAGCCTGATAAAAAGTCTGTGTGGTTATAGCCCAGAAGTCACTTTAGAAGAGGGACTCAGAAAAACCATCAGCTGGTTTACTGATGAAGCCAATCTAAATAAGTACAAGTCGGACATTTATAATGTTTGATGAACTGTTTGATTTTATTCGCCAGCTTTATCCTGACAAGCGGGTGATTACTTTACATGAACCTATTTTGGGTCAACTCGAAAAAGATTATCTTAACCGGGTAATTGACTCTGGCTTTGTGTCTTCTGTGGGTGAGTTTGTTACTGAATTTGAGCAGCGTATTGCCAATTACACCGGGAGTAAGTTTGCCGTCGCTGTCACCAATGGTACAGCAGCTCTGCATCTAAGTTTGCTGGCCGCAGGTGTAAAATCGGGCGATGAAGTTTTGACTCAATCTTTAACTTTCGTAGCCACGGCGAATGCAATAAGTTACACCGGTGCTTCTCCAGTATTTATTGATGTTGATGAAAGTAACTTGGGATTGTCTCCTGCACGATTAAAAAACTGGATAAATGAAAATTGTGATTTTAACGATGGCCTGTTGATTAATCGAACTTCTGGAAAGCGTGTCTCGGCCTGTGTCCCAATGCATACCTTTGGCAACTGTTGCTCCATTGAGGAAATTCAGAATATTTGCCATGAGTATCAATTACCATTAATCGAAGATGCAGCAGAAGCGCTAGGAAGTTTTAAGAATGAGCAACATTTAGGAACCTTCGGTAAGTTTGGTGCTTTGTCTTTTAATGGTAATAAAGTTATCACCACAGGTGGTGGTGGCATCATTCTGACACAATGTGAAGAGTCTGCTCGATGGTTAAAGCATATGTCGACTACGGCAAAGGTTCCTCATCCTTTTTTATTTAATCACGATGCCATTGCTTATAATTATCGATTGCCGAATATTAACGCGGCTTTAGGTTGTGCGCAGTTAGACCGACTGCCT
>JBFHVL010000105.1:0-11395 GCA_041589565.1 Kangiellaceae bacterium
TCAAGTTTCGACACTGAAGAAAGCATCGATATGCCCGACGTAGGAGACGATCTACTGGGTGATTTGGATTCCGACGATGTCTTTGAAGAAGACGGTGGCACAGAAGCGGATCCTTTGGGTGAAGCCGATATCTATATTGCCTACGGTAAATACGACCAGGCCGAAAAACTGCTAATGGACGCGATTGATGCGCAGCCTGACCGTACTGATCTGAAAGTTAAGCTTTTAGAGTGCTACGCCGAAAACAAAGAAAAAGACAAGTTTGATGCGGTCGAGAACCAATTTAACGATATTTGGGATGAAGACGCTGATGCAGCAGAACAAGTACGCAATATTAAAGTGCAAGCTTGGCCCGATGAAGCATCGTTAGACGATGAGTTTGAGCTGCCATCAACCGAGGAAATTTTCGGCGATGACGATCAAGGTAGTGATAACTTTGATGATGAGTTCTCATTAGACGATCTGGATACCGAAAGCGATGTATCTCTTGAAGATGATATAGGTACACCAGAAATTGGCGGTGAAGAAGCATCGTTTGAAACCGATGATCTCGATTTTGATCTGGATGCTGAAACCGACTCATCTACGGCAGCAGAAGACGACTTTTCGCTTGATGATGAGCTCCTGTCTTTAGAAACCGAAGAGCCAGAGGCTGCAAGCAGCGATTTAGGTAATCTTGATTTCGATGAAATGGAAACAGAATCGTCGGTAGATGATATTCAGGATACTGATCTTGATAGTGATTTGGATCTTGATTTAGATGCTACTGATGACCTTGACCTCGATCTCGACTCAGAATTCGATCTGGAGGACGAGGATTCTCTCGATGATGATATCGTCGACGGCACCGATGAAGCTTCAACAAAATTAGACTTGGCCCGAGCCTATATTGATATGGGTGATACTGACGGTGCTCGTGAAATTCTTAATGAAGTCGTTGAAGAAGGGAGTGAGGCCCACAAAAACGAAGCATTAAGTTTGCTTGAAAAAATCTGATAAAGTTAACCTGCTACCATTGATAACCGGGAGCTTTTGCTCCCGGTTTGGTTTTTGAAAGAGATAAGATGATCATCGCAGTTGGGGTTGAGTACCAAGGAACACATTATTGCGGCTGGCAACGTCAATCACATTCGCCATCGGTGCAACAATGTGTAGAAGAAGCATTAGCCAAAGTGGCTAATCATCCAGTAAGGGTGTATTGTGCCGGTCGCACCGACACGGGTGTACATGCTACCGGGCAGGTGATTCACTTCGAGACTGAGTCTGAGCGTCCGGAGAAAGCATGGCGTATGGGCGGCAATGCGCACCTTCCAGACGATATATCTATCCAGTGGGCGCAACAGATTTCGGACGACTTTCACGCTCGGTTTTCGGCCATTTCGCGTCGTTATCGCTATGTCATTTTAAATGCTGAAGCGCGGCCTGCCGTTTTGAGTGGCCAAGTGACATGGATAAGGGAACCACTCAACGAGCAATCAATGCATCAAGCTGCCCAGCTTTTAATCGGTGAGCAAGACTTTTCATCCTTTCAAGCTGCGTCCTGCCAGTCTCCCACACCCTTTAGAAATGTTTTTAATGCGAAAGTTGAACGCAAAAATGAATTTGTGGTGCTGGATATTACTGCTAATGCCTTTTTACATCATATGGTCAGAAATATATCTGGGTCGTTAATTGAAGTCGGCAGAGGCAACCAGAAGCCAGAGTGGATTGCCCATCTGCTAAGCTATAAAGATCGTACACAGGCTGCACCTACTGCGGCTCCGGATGGTCTTTATTTTGTTCAGGCCAATTACCCGGGGCATTTCGGTTTGCCCAAGCGGACGTCCACCTTGTGGTTGTTTGACTGATATGACCAGATTGCAGGATTTTCTGCTTTTTTCATCCAAAAGGCGTGTTAAAATTCGCCGCTATTAAAAAACTTAGACAACTAATCAATAGGTGCCTTAATGAGTTGGCTCGAAAGACTTCTTCCTAAACGAAATACCTCGGTGGACAGCCGTAAAAAGTCCATTCCTGAAGGGGTGTGGTCTAAGTGTAATCAATGTGCTTCAGTACTGTATCGCTCTGAACTTGAGCGGAATCTTGAAGTTTGCCCCAAGTGCGGCAACCACATGCGAATTTCAGCACGTAAACGTCTGGAAAAGTTTCTTGATCCTGACAACTGTAAAGAGCTGGTGGCGGATTTAAAGCCAGTAGATGCACTTAAATTTCGCGATTCGAAAAAGTATAAAGATCGCTTGGCTGCTGCTCAAAAGCAAACCGGTGAAAACGATGCCTTAATCGTTATGGCAGGTGAGTTGCTAGAAATTCCGGTTGTCTGCGCTGCCTTTGAGTTTAATTTTATGGGTGGTTCCATGGCATCGGTAGTGGGTGAAAAATTCGTTCAAGCAGCGAACTATGCGATAGAACATCGTTGTCCACTCATCTGCTTCTCGACCAGTGGTGGTGCGCGAATGCAGGAAGCCTTGTTATCATTATTCCAGATGGCCAAAACCAGCGCTGTGTTGGCGCGAATGTCGCAAAAGGGTATTCCGTTTATTTCAGTATTGACCGATCCTACCATGGGCGGCGTGTCAGCCAGTTTGGCCATGCTAGGAGATATCAATGTTGCTGAGCCCGGCGCATTGATTGGATTTGCGGGACCGCGTGTTATTGAGCAGACGGTTCGTGAAAAGCTACCTGAAGGCTTCCAGCGTAGCGAATTTTTACTGGAAAAAGGTGCTATCGATATGATTGTCGATCGCCGTGAAATGCGTGCTCGTCTGGCTTCCTTCCTGTCAAAAGTGACGCATCGTCCAGAACCTTTGCGTCAGGAAGAAGAAGAAGAGACGGCCTGATCGTCCAAACATGTCATTGAATCACCAGACACTATCGCAGTGGCTTGAGTATATTGAGTCGCTGCATCCTTCTCATATTGAGCTAGGTCTGGAGCGAGTAGCTCAGGTCGCAAAACGGCTTAATGTTAATCAATTTGATGCACCCGTTGTTACTGTAACTGGAACCAATGGCAAAGGTTCGGCGATTGCCGCGATGGAAGTTATTGGTCGCTTCCAAGGCCTGAAAACGGCAGCTTATACTTCTCCTCATCTGTTAAGGTTTAATGAACGTTTGCTTATTGATGGGCAGGAGTTGAGCGACGAACATTGGTGTCAGGCGCTTTCATTGGTTGAGCAGGGGCGTGGCGACATTGAGTTAACTTATTTCGAGTTTACGACTCTTGCTGCGTTCATTTTAATTCAGCAATCCAAACCCGAACTAATTTTGCTTGAAGTGGGACTGGGAGGGCGACTGGATGCTGTGAATGTGGTGGATAATCAGTGCGCTATCATTACCAGTGTCGATTACGATCATCAGGAATGGTTGGGGGAGACCCTTGACCAAATTGCCTATGAAAAGTCGGGTATTGTACGGCCTAACACACCCGTAATCGTAGCTAATGAACAAGTTGCGAAACTGGTGGAGCGTCATATTCCCGAAACTTCGAGTTTATCAATTGCACTTAATGACGTTGCGTGTATTTCGAGCTGGAAGCCTGAGGTCGGCGATAAATTTAAAAACCTTATTTATCCCGACAGCTTGGCTTGTGCATTAGTCGCGCTAGAGCAGCTCAATATTCAATGTGATGACCTCGAACAGGCATTAACTCAAGCTCAACTACCCGGTCGATGGCAGCAATTGCCTGAAATGAAGGAATGGTGGTTTGATGTGGCACATAACCCTCAAGCGATTGCCAATCTGGTAAGTAAGCTAAAAGAAGAAACGCAAATTAAGCAATGGACCGCATTGTGTGGAATGCTCAAGGATAAACGAGCCATTCAAGCCATAAGTCATTTGAAAGATGTGATTGATCACTGGGTGCTGGTTCCTACTTCAGGTCCGCGCGGTCAAACAGCTGATCAGCTGGCAGAAAAGTTAAACGAGTTAAATTTAGTGGACAGTCAGCCATGTCAAAGCATCTCTCAGGCAGTTAAGCTTTGTCAGTCAAGCACGACTCAGGATTCGGGGGTAATTGTATTTGGCTCTTTTATTGTTGTGGCTAACGTGATTGAATACCTACAACACACTCGGTAGTTTACGCATCAGATATCGGGAGCAGGCAGCTCAAAATGGCGATAGAACAAACGATAAAACAACGGCTCATTGGCGCTATCGTATTAGTGGCGCTGGCTGTGATTTTTTTGCCCAGTATTTTAGGACAAAAAAACGAGCGCAAAATATTTACCAGCAAAGTTCCAACCATTGAGGTAACGCCAACCGAACCATCGAATACGCGCAAGGCTCTGAAACTCGAAACTGAGGAAGACCCAACAAGCGAAATATTAAAGAGTTCATCTGAGACAGCTGGCAGCACTGAAAGGCAATCTACTGAAGAGCAGTTAGTTTCAGAGCAAGACCAAGTGAAGCAGAAACAGTCGCCTTCACAAGTAACGCAAAATGACAAGCGGGAGCCCGACGAGTCGCAAACAAAGAGCATAACTGAGCAACCAGTGCTGACTCGAGAATCCTGGGTGATTCAGGTGGGTAGTTTCTCTTCTCATGCTAACGCGGAGCTACTGGCCAAAAGACTTGAAGAGCAGGGCATGAAGTCGTTTGTTCGACCTGTAGACTTAAAAGATAAACAGTTGCTTTACCGTGTTTTTGTCGGTCCGTGGCTGGATAAACAGCAGGCTGATGGTGCTTTACCTCAAGTAACCGATATTACGCGATTAAAGCCAATTGTCGTCAAATGGCAGCCTAGTCAACACTAACTTCTTCATTTTGAATACAAGATTGACGAGTTCGACGATCGAATGAACTCCGATACTTTGTTTCCTGCGCTAAGGTATAGGCTAACCGAAGGTGCTCTGTTAAAATGCGCCCTGCTGTTATTTAACAGGTTTTGAACTGAATGGTTTGGTTTGACTGGGCGATATTAATTCTTATCACTGTTTCTACGCTAATTAGTCTTGTTCGAGGCTTTATTCGAGAAGCATTCTCTCTGGCAGGTTGGGTACTGGCGTTTTTTGTGGCCAAATGGTTTTATCTGGATCTTGCCGCATTTTTGACCGACCATATTTCGACTCCAAGCTTACGAATGGGGATCGCCTGGGGAAGTTTATTCTTTCTAACCCTTACCATGTCTGGTCTGGTGAACTTTCTTATCAGCCAGTTTATAGAAAGAGCGGGGCTCAGTGGCATGGATCGAATGCTGGGGATGGCCTTTGGAGCTGTTCGTGGTGTTTTACTGGTGGCCATAGTGGTCATGTCGTTAAAAGTTTTTACGCCGGTAGCGCGAGATGCCTGGTGGCAGCGTTCGTTATTGGTACCTCACTTTGAACTCCTGGGTGGTTGGTTCTATGATCATCTAAAGCAAGCCAGTCCTGAAGTTCCTACTCAATTAACTCTGATGTCAGAATCCCAAGACTGATCAAAAAGGCAAAGTTATGTGCGGTATTGTTGGTATAGTTGGTCAAGAACCGGTCAATCAAAGTATTTATGATGCGCTAACGGTGTTGCAGCACCGTGGTCAGGATGCGGCGGGGATGGTTACGTCGCACGAAGGTCGAATGTTTATGCGCAAAGCTAATGGTCTCGTGCGTGATGTATTTCATACGCGCCATATGCACCGTTTAGTTGGTAATGTGGGCATTGGGCATGTACGTTATCCAACGGCAGGTTGCTCCAGCTCGGCTGAAGCACAACCTTTCTATGTTAACTCTCCTTTTGGTATTGCTTTGGCTCATAACGGTAATCTCACTAATGCGGAAGCCTTGAAGCAGGAGCTGTACAACACTGATCGTCGTCATATTAATACCAGCTCGGACTCAGAGATTTTACTGAATGTATTTGCTCACGAACTGCAAAAATCCGACGCATTGGTACCACAAGCAGACGATATTTTTGCCGCGGTCACTCAGCTTTATAAGCGTTGCTTCGGTGGCTACGCTGCTGTGGCTCTTATTCTGGGTGTGGGTATGGTGTGTTTTCGCGATGCTTGGGGAATTCGGCCATTAGTGATTGGCAAACGCGAAACTAAAAATGGCACAGAATACATGACAGCATCTGAAAGCGTTGCACTTGACGCTCTTGGCTTTGAGTTGATGCGTGATGTCGCTCCTGGCGAAGTGGTTTTTGTCGATTTTAAAGGCAACCTTCACACAAAAGTATGTGCAGAAAACCCTCAATTAAGTCCTTGCATATTTGAACATGTTTATTTAGCGCGGCCTGACTCCATGATCGACAATGTCTCGGTTTACAAAGCTCGTTTACGTATGGGGGAAAAACTGGCAGAAAAAATCCTGCGAGACTGGCCTGATCATGATATTGATGTGGTTATTCCTATTCCCGATACGTCGACTACCAGCGCCATGCAATTGGCTCATGGATTAAATCTTAAAATGCGCCACGGTTTTGTAAAGAATCGTTATATCGGACGTACCTTTATTATGCCGGGACAACAACAGCGTAAAAAATCTGTTCGTAAAAAGCTTAACGCCATTGAGCTGGAGTTCAGAGATAAAAACGTTCTGTTAGTGGATGATTCGATCGTGCGTGGCACAACCAGCAAACAAATCGTTGAAATGGCTCGAGAAGCCGGTGCCAAGAAAGTTTATTTTGCATCTGCGGCTCCTCCGGTTCGTTACCCTAATGTTTACGGCATCGATATGCCGGCAGCAACCGAGTTGGTTGCCCATGGCAAGAAGGTTGCCGAAATCGAAAATTTAATCGGCGCAGACAAATTGATTTATCAAGAGCTGGACGATCTCATTGAAGCGGTTCAGGAAGGTAACAATCAAATTGTTCAATTTGACACTTCGGTATTTACCGGAGAATATGTTACTGGAGATGTTAATAGTGACTACTTGGAGCGATTGGAACAGCTTCGAAATGATTC
The DNA here is from genome assembly GCA_041589565.1 of Kangiellaceae bacterium. Lineage (GTDB taxonomy): Bacteria > Pseudomonadota > Gammaproteobacteria > Enterobacterales > Kangiellaceae > Pleionea. The sequence continues at coordinate 6,875 of JBFHVL010000105.1, forward strand.
TGCGAAACAAAATTCGGGCAACCTCGAAGACGTGGATATGGTAATGGATATTCATAATGAAGGTAATGCCTGAGGTAAGCTTTGCGTAAGTTCAGTCGTTTTTTACTGAAAATATTCGGGTGGAAATTGGTTGGAGACAAGCCCAATATTAAACAGTATGTGCTTATATTTGCGCCGCACACTTCCAATTGGGATGTTATCATCTTATTACTGGTTAAGTTTGCGGTACAATTAAACCCAAAGTTTATCGGTAAACATACGTTATTTTGGCCTCCGCTCAGTTGGATTTTTCGTGCATTAGGCGGAGAGCCGGTCAATCGATCCAAAGCCCAAAACGTAGTGGATCAGATTGTCGAGAAGTTTAAACAAAATCCAGAGTTTAAATTTGCTCTGTCACCGGAAGGAACTCGAAGTAAAAAGTCTTATTGGAAGACTGGTTTTTATCGTGTTGCCGAAAAAGCTGGTGTGCCCATTCAATTGGTATATCTTGATACAGCAACCAAAGAGGTGGGCTTTGGCCCTTTGTTGTATCCATCGGGAAATATTGAGAAAGACTTTGAGTGGTTAAGGGCGTTTTATCAAGACAAAAGGGGAATTCGCCCCGAGTTACTTTCGGATGTCAGACTTAACTCAGAAGCTAAATGTGAGAGCAAAAACAAAAGCCAAAACTAGAGAGCCGATAAGAAGAAGCTGCTTTGAATGTCATGGCAGGTACAGGTTGCATATTGACTTTTATTTGAAGTTGGTCACTATTATTAAATCGCTAAGGCATTTGGTTACGCGCTTTAGCCGGCCGGTGTCCCACAAAGCAAAATTCCCCTCTAACATAGCTAAAAATATAACAATCCTTTTTCTGTTGATATCCAACAGTACTGTCGCTTTACCTGCTAAGAATGAGTTGGTTATTGCACCTAAATTGCATCTCGCGAACTACTCGATCAATGATGGATTGTCATTAAATTCTGTTACGTCTTTTGCTCAAACCATAGATGGCTTCATGTGGATCGGGAGTGAAGATGGACTAAATCGTTTTGATGGCTATGAATTCAAAATCTATAAGCGCATTGTTGGCGACTTTAACTCATTGCCAGACAACATGATTAATTCGCTATTTGTTGATTCGCGTAGTCGCTTATGGGTTGGTACTCAACGTGGACTCGCAGCTTACGATCAAGAGTTTGACATCTTTAAACGAGTAACGACACAAGAAAAGAACACTGGTCTCGTCATAACTGCGATGGTTGAAGATATTTATGGCAGGCTTTGGGTGTTGGGAAATGATGAATTATTCGTGTTCGATGAAGAGAGTCAATCGCTCGTACCATTCAGCCAGGCGATTAATGCTCAACAGCCATTTATGGCGAAAGGCCTTTCTGGGCTTCATACCATTGGTCCAAACCTGTATTTTGGCAAGAACGACTGTTTAATCACATTGGATTTAGTTAATTTAAACTTTAAAGAAAATTGTTTTGGAAAAAATCAACTGGGAAACCAGTACTCAGTGAGAACTGTTACTTCTAATGGTCGTGATAATATCTGGATTGGTACGCCTTATGGTGCCATTAAATACAACTTATTAACTCAAGAGTATTTAATTTATCATGCCAATGCCGAACCGGAATTAACTATTAGCCATGATTTAGTGCAAAGTATTTTCGTCGACTCGTCCGATACTGTCTGGGTTGCTACCGCAAATGGACTTAATCGATTTAATGCGAATACAGAAAAGTTTATTCAGTATCATCAAAACTTAGTTGACGATGAAGGGTTATTGTCGGGTGATATACTCGCTGTTTACGAGGATGCTGATGGATTATTATGGATCGCTACCTATGGAAGTGGCTTGCATATTTGGAATCGACAAACAGAACAGTTTGGACATTTTTTAACTCGGCAGGAAGCCAGTCAATTCGGAATCACTAATACAGTACACAGTATTGCTACCGATTTGCTAGATAACTTATGGATTGGTAGCTACGGCGATGGTTTGTTTAAAGTTAATCCAGAGCGGAACAAAATTGAAAGAATACACGCCGAAGGCACAACTAGAAAACTCAGCGATTTTTTAATCACCGCGCTACATTTTGATATATACGATAATCTATGGATAGCTACAAATCATGGACTTTACGCCCTTAATGTAGATACTAATCGATTACATAAACTTCCTAACATCGATGGCTTTGTCAGTGCACTTACCGAAGATCGAAATGGGGAGTTATGGATTGGTATGTTTTCGGAGCTTTACAATATCTCTGGTATTAATGGCCGAATTACTCAAGAGTCGAATGTCAAGGTGACAGCTTATAATCATCATTTTAAAGAGTTGTTTGGGGACGATAAGTTTACGATTACGAGTATTTACGAGAGTATTCAGGGATTAATTTGGGTCGGAACCGAAAAAGGTTTGTTGCTGTTTGAACCTGGTGATGAACTAAAATTTCTAGCTTCGTTTACCTCCGACGAAAGTAATTCTAAAAGTATTAGCAGTAATTTTATCCAGGTAATATATGAAGATACCCAGGGAGTTATCTGGGTTGGTACGGCCGATGGTCTAAATAAAATCGAGTACGACCATAATCAACCCTCGAATAGTTATTTCATTCAATATACCGAAAAAGAAGGTCTGATCAATGATTCTATCTATGGCATTCATTCGGGGCATGATGAAATTTTATGGTTAAGTACTAACTTTGGTGTTCTGTCATTGAATACTTCATCTGGAGAAGTTTTTCATTATAGCGTAAAAGATGGTTTGCAAAGCAATGAGTTTAATATTTGGGCAAGTCATAAAAGTGCTCGCGGAGAGGTTTATTTTGGTGGTGTAAATGGTGTTACAAGCTTTAACCCAGAAACTCTACTCAAAACACCCGTAAAACCAAAATTGAAAGTTATTGAAGTCAAACTTAATGGGGCTGTAGTAAAGAATTTAGCATTAACTGACTCTACTTTAACAATACAAAACGAAAGTGACCTGCTGACCGTTAAAGTAGCCTCGCTGAATTTTTATGAACCCAATAAAGTTAACTATCGGTATAAAATAGTTGGCGCGAGTAATGCCTGGTACGATATTGGCGAAACGCGGGTAATTAATATTTTTGGCTTGAACTCAGGCTTATACTCGATAGAGGTGCAGGCCAGTAATAAAACTGGCGAATGGATTCCGTTGGAGCAGCCGATTGAAATTGAGGTTCAAAGTGTTTTTTGGCGCTCTACTATGGCGATAATGCTCTATGCAGTTTTGTTCGTGGGTTTGTTAATTGGCGCTTTTTATTACTGGTTTAGACGAGTTAATTTGAAAACCATGTATATTAAAGGTGAGCTTGATAAAAACAGACAGTATATTAAACAACTGCAACTGGACATAGAGAAAACAAAAGAAAGTGAAGAGTACAAGCAGCAAGAAATCATGAGATTGAATGAGCGTCTCGATTATTTTCGGCAGAAGTTTGAGCAATATGTTAAAAGAGATAAGACTACCGAGCTTTTCAAGCGTAAATTCTTTGAAGCGTTAATAAATCGGGAAGATGATTATTTAAAAAAACATCAAGCGCCATTCCCACCAGGGTGTGTCATCACGATTGCGATTAATAACTATCAGAAGCTGCTCAAAACGGAGTTTCATGCCAATATAGAAGCAGCAGTGTCTGAATTAGCTGAACTGATCAGAGACTTTACGTCCGGAGACGACCTGATTTGTCGCTGGAGTGAAGACTCTTTTATGATGTTAGAATCCGGTTCTTTCGAACAACTGGAATTAAAACTGTATAATTTTTATCGAATTCTCAAAAATCGTACTTATAATTGTGGCAATGGGCGTTTAATTCAGTTCGAATTTACACTTTCGATTGTGCCTACGCCTTTATCGACTCATCGCTCGAATTTAATCAATCGTTCATTAGTGCTTTATTTGTCCGCCGATTTAATAGACTTTTTAAAGCAACATTATCAGCCCGGCGCATTTGTTTTCAGGTGTATCGATGATTGTCATCCCGTAGAGCTTGAAAGACGAGTGTCGGAAGGTGTTGAGCAGTTATTAAAGCAAAATCGGTTCGAGTTAATACCTCTGGCGAAAAAACTTGTTAAGGAGTCCGCGTGATCCGAAAGTATTATCTATTAATACTGTGTTTGTTTTCTGTAAGTGTATTGAATGCTAATAATGCACCGCTTATCGAATGGGAAGCGGTCCATCACCCGGTAAAAGCCAATGCTGGCATGGTCGCATCACAGGACCATCGAGCTTCTGAAATTGGAGCAAGGGTTTTAGCTGAAGGCGGAAATGCAATTGACGCCGCTGTAGCCATAGGCTTTGCCAAAGCCGTAACTTTGCCTAAGGCGGGTAATCTTGGTGGTGGTGGTTTTATGCTTATTTACCTTGCTGATAGTAAAAAAGTGATTGCTATCGATTATCGTGAGACGGCACCCAGCGCTGCCAAGGAAGATATGTTTGTGAATATGTTTGGCAAGGTTTCGAAAGATGATTCACGTTATTCCAGTTTAGCGTCCGGTGTTCCCGGAACA
>JBFHVL010000106.1:0-11373 GCA_041589565.1 Kangiellaceae bacterium
CTGGGAATGGAGTTTCGTTATTTGCAAGGCGACAACCTAGAGTCACGCCACTATGGAGAAAGCCAGATCCAGTTGCTCGATGATCGTCTGGCAGAAAATAGTGAGCAACAACGCTGGAGTTACCAGCTGTTGCATCAGTCACGTTTTGCTGAGTACTGGCGTATTGATGTTAAGGCTGCAGGAGTCAGCGACCCTTGGTATTTTCAGGATTTAGGAAATGATTTTGCCAACAGCAATCTCGATAGGCTCACTCGCTTCGGTCAAGTGGGTTATTTTGCTCAAGAACTTCAAGCAGGTGTAAGCCTGTTACAATTTCAACCCCTGGCGATTGCCACCGAGCCTTACCGCGAACTGCCGCGCTTTCACCTGTTCTGGCAACCGCTCGATGCAGCTAATCCCTGGCAGTGGACGCTGTCCGCGGAACATACTCAATTTAGAAGCGACGATCCGACGCAAGTCGAAGCCGACCGCAGTGTGCTGCAATCACGACTTCAATACGACTGGTCAAGTGCCTGGGGCTTTTTAAAGCCGGCTATCAAATGGCACCATGCGAGTTACCACTATCTGGATGACTCCCGTTCCGCCGACTCGCTGGATATCCCGAGTTACAGCATCGATAGCGGTCTTATTTTTGAGCGCGCGCTCGATTCGGGAACACAAACTCTGGAGCCGCGTCTTTTTGTACTCTATACGCCTTACCAAGATCAGTCGTCCGTGGCTGTATTTGACACCCGCGAGCCTGACTTCAGTTTTGATCAACTGTTTCGCGATAACCGCTACTTAGGACCAGACCGGATCGGCGATGAAAAACGCGCATCGATTGCCATTACCAGCCGTTTTTTTGATGCCGAGGGTAACCAAGCCGTTAAACTGTCGCTGGGCCGCAGTTATTATTCTGAACCTCCACGGGTAACTTTGCAGTCAGGAACTGTCAATGACAGTCGCACCAGCTCCGATCCGGTAGCCCAGTTTGTCTGGCACCCTGACAATAATCTGAGACTCAGTGCGGATCTGGCTTACAATCGACAACGCGATGAAACTTCTCAGGGTCGATTGAGCCTGATGTATGAACCCAAAGACAATTTTATTGTCAATGTCAGTCACCGGTTTAAAGATACCGAGGCCGGCTTTCTGGAGCAAAGCGATCTGGCCTTCGCGTTACCTCTTAGCGAGCGATGGCGAGTGATGGGACGCTGGCAGTACGATCTGGTTCAGAAACAAAGCCTGGAAACCTTTGCCGGACTGGAATATGAGTCCTGCTGTTGGGCAGTACGCATTTTTGCGAAACGCTATTTAAGTGCGCGTCTGGATGTAAATGGCGGTATAATCCCCGACCAATCAGGTCGCTTTAACAGCGATGTGTACCTTCAGTTCATTTTTAAGGGGATGGGGGGCGCTGGCCAGAAATCACTGTCACGCCAGTTGGAAGACAGTATTTGGAGCTATCAGGATTTACTGTATTAACCAGCAAAATTTTAGGAAAGCGAGCCCGCATTCAACGCAGTAACCACGGAAACATCAATGAAGAATATTATAATTAGCAGTTTTTTAGTTTTATTAGGCAGTCATTTCGTTACCGTTCAGGCGGAAGAACATCTGGATCAAACTGTTGCCATTGTGGAACAGGATGTGATTCTGGAAAGCGAACTTAAACGGCGCATGAAGGCCATTTTGCGTCAGCTGAAAGAAAAAAATCAGCCTACGCCACCAATGAAAATTCTACAAGATCAGGTACTGGAGCGTTTGATCGTTGATTCTTTGCAACTGCAAATGGCGCGTCGTGCCGGAGTAAGAATTAGCGAACAGGAACTTAACGCTGCGGTTCAGGACATTGCCAATCAAAATAATATGACCTTGGAACAGTTGCGCAAATCGATGGAAAGCGATGGCATCAACTGGGAATTATTCCGCGAAGATTTACGCGAAGAAATCATGGTAGCCCGAGTACGTCGTGGTCAGGTAATGCGCCGAATCAATATTAGTGAGCGAGAGATAGACAATCTGGTTGCACTGATGGATGCCGAAGGCGAGCAAAACGTACAGTATCATTTAGGGCATATTTTAATCCCCATTACCGATGCCTCTGAGCAAAGCAACATCCAGCAGGCGCGCGAAAAAGCACAGGACATTATTCGCCAACTTCGTGAAGGCGCTGACTTTGCCAGTCTGGCGATTCAACACTCTGCCGGTCAGGAAGCTTTACAAGGTGGTGACTTCGGTTGGCGTCCAGCAGCCCAGTTGCCCACTCTGTTTGCCGGACCCGCCAAAGCATTAGAAATTGGTGGAGTCAGTGATGCATTGCGCAGTGGTAGTGGTTTCCACATCATCAAACTGCTCGATAAGCGCGGTGAAATGAAACACATTGTCCAACAGGTTAATGCACGTCATATTTTGTTAATGCCTAACACTCTACGTGATGAAGTCAAAACCAAAGATCTTATTTTCGATTTGAAAAAACGCATCGAAGCAGGTGCCGATTTTGCGGAGCTTGCGAAAAAGCATTCTGACGACAAAGGCAGCGCACGTTCCGGTGGCGAGCTTGGCTGGAGTGAGCCAGACAAATACGTAGGCCCGTTTAAAGAAGCCGTGGAAACACTACCACTGAATAAAGTAAGCGAGCCGTTTGTCACTCAATTTGGCTGGCATATTGTTGAAGTGTTAGGTCGTCGCGATGCCGACCAAACCGACGAACTCAAACGGGATCGTGCTGCTCGAATTTTACAAGCGCGAAAATTCGATGAAGAAGTCGAGAGCTGGTTACGTGAAATGCGCGACACTTCCTTTGTTGATATTCTGATTGATGACAACAACAAGTAACTTTGGGCTGCGCTGCTCGCAGCCCTACTTGGCGCAACGACTCTTTAGTGAGAAGCCAGCAATCAGTGTTTAAGCCTCACCCAACTATGCCGGCGGTAGTGATTACCACTGGCGAACCTTCAGGCATCGGGGTCGAAGTGACCCTGAAAGCCCTGCTGCAAGATTTCCCGGCAAATATAATTGTATTGGGCGATTTCGATCATATTGCGAGCATTAATCAGCGAGCCAATTTAGGATTAAAACTCAAATCCATTGCACAGGTTTCTGAGTGTGCACCTCATAAAGCCGGTGAAGTCACCATTTTGTCACGACCACTGCCGTCCGTTGCAAAGCTGGGACACCCCAATAAAACGCATGCTCATTATGTGCTGGAGCTTTTATCTTCCGCACATCATCTGGCTCAATCTGGCGCGGTCGATGCCATAGTCACCGCACCGGTGCACAAAGGCATCATTAATGATGCCGGCACTCCATTTAGCGGGCATACGGAATTTTTTGCCGAACACAGTAATGTCGAACGTGTGGTAATGATGTTGGCCAGTGAGCCGATGCGCGTCGCCTTAATGACCACGCATCTACCATTACGACAAGTACCTGATGCAATTAGCGAAACTCAAATTCATCAGGTTCTGTCAATTTGTGTTCGAGGCCTGCAGCAACTTGGAATCGATGTTCCTAAAATCAAAGTGTGCGGGCTTAACCCTCACGCCGGTGAACAAGGCCATTTGGGAAGAGAAGAACTAGACATCATCACTCCAGCACTTAGGAGTTTTTCTCAAGCCTTTGTTGAGCTTGCCAATAGCAGTGACATTTCCGGCCCTTATCCGGCCGATACGCTATTTTCTAACAGCAATTTAAACACTACCGACCTGTTTCTGGGTATGTATCATGATCAGGTACTTCCGGTGATAAAATACGCCAGCTTTGGTGCCTGCGCCAACGTCACCTTGGGACTACCCTATTTAAGAACTTCGGTGGATCATGGCACCGGGCTTGATATTGCCGATCAATTTATCGCTGACAGCGGCAGTATGGAATATGCGATACAATTCGCACTCAAAGCGATTCAATCAAAACAGCGTACTTCCTAATGAAACCCATTCATCATCAGGCAAAAAAACGATTTGGTCAGAACTTTTTACACGACCCAACCGTTATCGGCCGCATTGTTTCCACCATCAATCCCCAGCCAGGTGATACCATCGTTGAGATTGGTCCCGGGCCCGGGGCTTTAACCCAGCCGGTGCTCAAACAGGCAGGAAAACTCAAAGCCATCGAACTGGATCGTGAAGTCATTCCAAAACTCAAAATGTTCTGTCTGGGTGATGGCGAGTTGGAGATCATCGAAGCCGATGCACTAAAGGTCGACTTTCGACCATTTGCCGAGGGAGCTGGCTCGCTAAGAGTCATTGGTAATCTGCCCTACAATATTTCGACGCCGCTGTTGTTTCATTTATTTGAACAGGTGGATGTGATCCGCGATATGCACTTTATGTTGCAGAAAGAAGTGGTTGATCGTCTGGTCGCGGTTCCCGGCACCAAAGACTATGGTCGCCTCAGTATTATGGCGCAGTATTACGCCAATCCTGAACTGATGTTTCTGGTAAAACCCGGCGCCTTTAATCCACCTCCAAAAGTGGATTCGGCGATCGTTCGCTTGATCCCCAAAACCACCGAAGAAAAACAAACGACCGACGTAAAACTGATGAATCAGGTGGTGACCAGTGCTTTCAGTTTACGCCGCAAAACCATCCGTAATAGCCTCAAGAAGTATCTTTCTGGCGAAGATTTTGAAACCTTGTCGATTAATCCGCAGGAACGAGCCGAAAACCTGTCGCTTGCTGATTACATCAAAATTACCGACTACCTGATAACGCAAAACACTAACGCGGATTAAAACGGTGTTACACAGCGGTCAAAGATATCTGTGCGAAATCAAGCTATAATTGCCACCACTTTTACTCACACAATGTTTAAATAAGTTAACAGCAATGTCCGATACCAAACAGCGTTTTCTGCAACTGGCCATTGAGCGCCAGGCTCTCACATTTGGCGAGTTTACTCTTAAATCTGGCCGTATCAGTCCGTATTTTTTCAATGCAGGACTATTCTCCACTGGCAAAGACCTGCACCAACTGGGGCTTTGCTACGCACAAACATTAAAAGCGGCCAATGCCGAATTCGATATGCTGTTTGGCCCGGCCTATAAAGGCATACCGCTGGCTACCGCCACGGCCACGGCTCTGTACGCCGACTTTGAAAACGATGTGCCTGTTTGCTACAACCGCAAGGAAGCCAAAAGTCATGGCGAAGGCGGCAATCTGGTTGGTGCGCCGCTGCAAGGCAAAGTCTTGATCGTGGATGATGTGATCACCGCAGGAACCGCCATTCGCGAGTCGATTGATATCATTAAAAGTCACGGCGCGACACCTGCTGGCGTACTGGTTGCCCTCGATCGGCAGGAAAAAGGTAAAGGCGAACTCTCGGCTATTCAGGAAGTCGAAAAAGAATACCAAATCCCCGTTTTTTCTATAGTTAATTTGACTGACTTGGCAAATTTCATTAAAACAGATACACAACTGTCTGTTTATAATGACAAAATCGCTGCTTACCGAGCTCAATATGGCATTGCCGAATGAGTGATATCGACTAAGTAACTGTTCCAAAACTCTGCTAAAGTAAACACTATGCGAACTATGAAACCACTTTCTGTCTTTGCCTGTGTGCTGCTCACCGGCAGCCTCATCTTTAGCGGACTAACCCACGCCAAAAAGTTCTATCGTTATAAGAATGCCGAGGGTCAGGTCATTCTGGTAGACCAACTGATCCCCGAGGCGATTTCAGCAGGCTACGATGTCATTAACGAAGAAGGCAAGTTAGTCCAATCAGTACCTCCCGCCAAAACCTTGGGAGAGCTGGAGCAAGAGAAGCTACGAGAAATAGAGCTCAAACGGCAAAAACGCGAAGAGCAGCGGCAACTGCGTCGTGATGCCGAGCTGTTACGGCTCTTCAGTACCGTTGATGACATTATGCGTGCCCGGGATGCCGCGCTGTTGGGTATCGAGCAACGAGCAGAGCTGAACGAAAACGACAAGCGCTTACTTAAAGCTTCATTGGAAGACATGCAACGCCGCGCTGCTGACTTGGAGCGTACTGGACGTCCTATTCCAAAAGCCTTACAGGACAATATCATCGAGCAGCAAAAACAAATTGCTGATCGAGAGCGTAATAGAGCCATTATCGAAGAAGAACGCCAACGCGTAATGAGTGCCTTTGAAAAGGATATGGTGCGTTTTAAAGAGTTACAGGCGAAGCGTATGGCGCATCGATTCCAGAACCAACAGTCGGATAATACGCCTGACAATGTCCTGATGATGGCGTGTAGCTCTCGCGAAGAGTGTCATAATATTTGGCAATTGGCGCAGGTGTATGCTCAAAACAATGCCAGTGGCCGGCTGGAAGTCGTCACCGATACCATCATTTTGACGTCGGCGCCTAAGTCCGATAGCGAAATAGGAATATCCTTTTCCAAATTACCGTCGCGTACCGATACGCAAATTATTCTGGAAGTGTCCTGCAACGACACAGAAGCGGGAGAGCAGCTGTGTGCCAGTTCGGAAGCCAGAAAAGTACTCGATGGTTTTCAGAGCTTTGTACAAAAGCAGCTTCGCTAAAAAACGGCTTATAAAACTCCAAAACGACAAAAGCTCCTTTCGGAGCTTTTGTTTTTCTGCCTTACGTAAGGCTTTTTTTGACTTCTCGTGAACACCGCCTTTGCTTTGCATTAATTCAGGCACTGTCCAATTGCGTGGTTTGTTATGCTTTTTCATATGTCACCTCTATCCTTTTACACACACCACTTGCTTTAGCGTATGTACCACTTCCACCAAATCACTTTGGTGAGCCATCACTTCATCGATGTCTTTGTAAGCTGCCGGGATCTCATCAATGACACCTTTGTCTTTTCGACATTCAACGCCTTGAGTTTGAAATTCCAGATCGGCACGACGAAATTGTTTTTTTGCCGCCGTACGACTCATCACTCGCCCAGCTCCGTGAGAACAAGAACAGAACGAAGTGGCATTACCTTTACCACCAACGATAAACGACTTGGCCCCCATACTACCCGGAATGATGCCCAACTCACCTTCTCCAGCGCGAATTGCTCCTTTTCGAGTAACCCAAACATCGGCATCAAAATGATGCTCACGCTGCACGTAATTATGATGACAATTAATCGCCTCTTGAGTGATCTGAAAAGGAGGTAAGTGCGGTGCGATGGCACGCAATACCAGTCCCATCATTTCCTCACGGTTCAACCGCGCGTACTCCTGTGCCCATAACACGGCTTCAACATAAGCATCAAAATGCTCACTACCTTCCATAAAATAAGACAGGTCGCGATCCGGTAAATTTATCTTGTGACGCTGCATGTCCTTTTTAGCCAGTTGAATAAAGTAACGACCAATGGCGTTACCTATGCCACGGCTTCCTGAGTGCAGCATCACCCAGACGTCTTTATTCTCATCAATACACAACTCAATGAAGTGATTACCCGAGCCCAGGGTTCCCATTTGCTGCACCCAGGTTTGACGAGGTCGCTTCATCATTTTGGTCAGGGTTGGATGCTGATCAAATAACTTATCCACGCCCTTTTCCAGCTTTTTACAAGCAGATATTCGCGACGACTCCATTTTATGAGCAGCAAAACCAACCGGTACGGCTCGTTCAATGCTGCTGCGAATATCGCGTAAATGATCGGGCAACTGCGATGACTTAATAGAAAGCCTTACTGCATTCATACCGCAACCAATATCCACGCCAACCGCCGCAGGAATAATCGCTTTATGCGTCGGGATAACGGTACCCACAGTCGCACCAATACCCGCATGTACATCGGGCATTACCGCAATATGCGAATGCACAATATCGAGCTGCGACAAGTTCTTCAGTTGTGTTAACGCCTGGTTTTCAACCTTATTGGTAAATATTTTTACCGGCTTAAAACCATTCTTGGCGTTTTTATTCAATTCAAGTTGAACAGGCATAATAATTCCTTAAAACCTTTTAAATTCTAGTCCTTTCGTTACTATTTATAAAATTACAGGCATAAAAAAACCGGCAATTTCAGCCGGTTCTTTTCCGGCTCGAAAGGACTTCTTATCCCTTCAAGCCTAAATGAAACTTGAAGGAGTAATTAGTTGAGTTTGCTCGCTGCTGTATAGGTCATGATTACTCCTCTTTGCTAAATGGGTGAAACAAAAGTTGGTCGCGGATTATACGCCGTAAAAATGAAAGTGCAACCATTTAACATTATTCAAAGTGTCACTGAGCCTTACTCCACTTTTCAATGATTGCTGCAATCTGATGTACGCCATCGGTTAAACAGGCAGGACCCGGTTGTAAAATATCGGCCGATTTAATTTCGTAGAGATGTCCGGTTTTTACTGCGGTGATATTTTCCCAACCTGGGCGCTCTGAAACTTTCTCGGGCTTGAACTTTCGGCCACACCAGCTGCCAATAATAATATCCGGATTGGCGTTAATAATGGTTTCATCTTTTTCAATGATGCGATCTTTGCCTAGCCCATTGCGCGACATTTCTGAAAAACAATCAACGCCACCGGCAATCTCAATCAACTCCGACACCCAGCGAATCCCACAGATATAAGGCTCATACCATTCTTCAAAATAGACCCTTGGCTTACACTCAATGTTCAATGCTTTTTGTTTTACGCCTGCAAGACTTTCCTGAAAGTTTTCTATTAATCGTGCTGCTTTAACTGGCTCACCAATCAGCGAGCCCAGCGTTTGCAGCATTTTAAATATTTCACTGATACTGCGCTGGTTAAAAATATGAACCTCAATACCTGCTCGCACCAGCTCGGAACAAATATCCGCCTGCATATCGGAAAAGCCGAGTACCAAATCGGGTTTTAAGTCGAGGATCTTATCGATCTTGGCACTAGTGAACGCCGATACTTTTGGTTTTTCTTTACGCGCATGCGCAGGACGAACGGTATAACCCGATATACCCACAATGCGATCCTGCTCACCCATCAAATAGAGCGCTTCAGTGGTTTCTTCGGTAAGGCAGACAATACGGTTTGGATAGCTGAACATAAGGGTTATTTTTTCTTTTTTGATGATAGTTCTATTTTGAAGTAATCATGAAGTAATTACTAGTAGACTCGATGAAGCTAACTTTAAAAAGGATGATATCCACGGTCGAAACATGATTATTTACTTAGGTAACTTCCCAGATCAAACTTTTATTTATGATATATTGGAAATCAACTTAATGAATTTTCTGGTCAACTCTGGAGCAGTGCAGGGCGGAGAGTAATAAAACCCCTGAAATATATGACACCCTTGCTCGATGAAAAACTGTACCTGTTCTTCCGCTTCAACACCTTCGGCAACCACTTCCATATCCAACTGCTTAGCCATACTGATGATGGTTTTAGCAATCGTTTCGCTGTCTCTGTCTCCGGGAATATCGTTGACAAAACTTTTATCAATTTTAAGTTTATCCAAAGGTAGTTTTTTTAAGTAAGACAAAGAAGAATAGCCGGTGCCAAAGTCATCGAGTGATACTTTAATACCTTTTCCCTTCAATTGATTTAATACTTCCACAGCTCGGTCCATGTCGACCATTAACAAGCTTTCGGTGACTTCGAGCTCTAGCAATTCCGGCGACAGCCCTGTCTCTTTGAGCACTCTATCTATATACGGAACTAAATATTTTGACGCAATCTGCCGAGCCGATAGGTTAACCGTAATATAAAAAGGCTCTTGTAACTGCTCGTTCCATTTAACCGTTTGTAGACAGGCTTCGCGTAATACATACTCACCAACTTCGAGAACAATCCCTGTTTCCTCTGCAATAGGAATAAACTCAAGCGGAGAAATATAATCTTCCTGTCGATTTTTCCATCGTACCAAAGCTTCGGCACCGCGAAATTTTCCAGTTTTAGTATCAAACTGCGGCTGATAAACCAAACTCAACTCATCTCGACGAACCGCCTGCTTTAATTCTGTTTTTAGCTTTTCTTTTCGATTCATTTTTTGTTCCATTGAAGGATGGAACACAACCACTTTATTTCTGCCCAGCAGTTTTGAATGATACATGGCAAGGTCGGCGCGTTTAATCAAGAGCTCCGGTTTATCGGCATCGTAGGGGAAAAACGCGATACCTTGACTGATAGAGACAGAAATTTCATGGCGGCCAATATAAGCTTCTTTAACCACATCCATTTTGATTTTGTGCGCAATATTCATTGCATTACGTTGGGCGGTTTCAAAATCACTACCCAGCTCGTTGATTAAAACGATGAATTCATCGCCACCAAATCTGGCTACGGTATCGGTTTCACGACAATGTTTTTTCAGTCGTGCAGCTGTGACCTGTAATAACACATCACCCACTGAATGGCCTAAGGTATCATTAATATTCTTAAACAAGTCCATATCAACAAAAATAACCGCACCTATTCTATGATGTCTTTTTGCCAAGGCTATTGATTGATTTAATCGGTCCATCAACAGAGCGCGATTAGGTAGATCAGTAAGCTCATCATGTTTGGCCAAATGTTCTATTCGCTCAGTCGAGAGTTTTTGTTCGGTAATGTCTACTGCGACTGTAACGACGGCGGGAATATGACTTTTCTTTCTGACAAAAGGGACTTTTGCCATTTGAAAATAACAGGGGCCTTCAAGCTGGTGCTGTACCTCGATCTCCTGGTTAAAACTGCCCGTTTGACGCCCCATAAATTTTTCATCTTCGGCCAACAACGCTTCCAGATGAGGTTGTTTTTGCATTAATTCGGCGCGGGTGATATTTTTTAACTCAGACAGCGTTTGATTAAATACTCGCGTTGACTCAAGGTTGGCAAGCACAATCTTACCTGTTGCATCGGTTGCAAAAATGGCATGAGGCACCAAGTTAATGATTTGCTTGAG
The DNA here is from genome assembly GCA_041589565.1 of Kangiellaceae bacterium. Taxonomy (GTDB): domain Bacteria; phylum Pseudomonadota; class Gammaproteobacteria; order Enterobacterales; family Kangiellaceae; genus Pleionea. Next base: position 10,780 of record JBFHVL010000106.1, read on the forward strand.
CTGAGCTTCGCTGAGTGATAGTTCGCGAGTACGTCGCTTAACTTCCTGACGCAATAAAAATGCGACTAATGAAATCAATAAACTACTACCAATGAGTCCGTACAAACTATAGAGAAGCCACTTTGGAAATTTGGTTCGGTTGTTGGCAAGGATCCAGTTGTCGGTAATTTGGTAATAAACGGAGCCTTTATCGGCTTTCCATTCCTTTAGAGCAATATCAATTGCGCTTAATAATTCACTATTTTGTCCTTTGGGTGTCGCAAACAGTACCGGAAAAGGATTAAACATCACATCAGAACGAATAACTTTGTATTGGTGTTCAACCACAAACCCGTAATGACTATTAACCACCCCTGCATTGACTTGCTTGTCATCGAGCGCCTCAAACACTTGTTGATAACTGTCCATGGGACGTAATAGGCAGTTTACGCCAAATCGATTGCACAACTCGGCGAAGCGAATTCCGCTGATACCATTACGTAAAACTGCGACCTCCTGACCATCCAGTTCAAGAAAGTTATCAATCGTGAAGCTTTCGTGGGTATACAGCTGCCCCCAGACACTTAATACACTTTGCTCTGAAAAGTCGAAAAA
>JBFHVL010000107.1:0-11068 GCA_041589565.1 Kangiellaceae bacterium
GAAAGACTGGGGAACTCTCGGCTTTTTAGTCTTGCCCGGATTTCGTGAAAGAACGTTTGCCGGAGTCGATGGACGACTGCGACTTGAAATTCCGGTCGATACCGACAACGCACTGTATGAGTCCAGCGCCAAAGAGAAACACACCGACTTCGCCATTCGCTTTACCAAAACCATTGACGCCTGGGACATCGGTTTAGCGCATTTTGTCGGAACCAGTCGTGATCCTCTGTTTGTGCTCGATACGCAAAACTTCACTTTAGTGCCTTACTATCCGCAAATTACGCAAACCAGTATTGATGCGCAGGCAACTCTGGAAGACTGGTTGTTAAAACTGGAAATGATTTATCGCACCGATTTTGGAGAAGACTATTTTGCAGCCGTGACCGGCTTTGAGTATTCAACTTACGGTATTTGGGGCTCAACCAAAGATCTCGGATGGATTGTTGAGTACCAATACGATGAACGAAGCTCAATTGGTAGTGGTGCGTTTCAAGTCGATATTTCTGATGTAGTTGTTTTAGGCGCACGGCTGGCATTTAACGATATTCAATCTACCGAGTTTTTATTCGGTTTGGGATTTGAAACTGATAACGACGCACAATTCTTTTCCATTGAAGGCTCGCGCCGCATCGGCGATGATATGAAGCTCAGTATAGAAGGGCGCGTGTTTACCGGTATTGATGACAATGCCTTATTGGATACTTTCTTTTACTCATTTAGAAAAGATGATTTTATTCAGTTGACGCTGGATTGGTATTATTAAAAGCACCCGGCATTACGTGTGATTTCATTGACGGCGCAAATGTTAGCGCCGTTTTCGTATCAATTGTGGACGTTTTATGTGCAGCTTTTGACTTAGGTTTATTTTATCTTGTCCATTAAAGAAGGATTTGGGATGATTTGGAATGTTGTGGGTGTTCTAGAGCTTCCATTTAAATATAAAAATAGATTGATAATTAAAGTGAGATGTTATGAAAAACATAGTTAAGAATTTGTATCTGATAACCTGCCTTATTTCGATATCAGGATGTGCGTTTAAGCCTCCTGTTGTATATAGCTACGTTGATGACGTAAAGCTCGATGCTAATACAGTGAACATTAAAACGAAATCTCACTTTGGCGGAGGTGTTACATTTATTAGGAGTATTAATGGTCAGGAAACATCTACTCATCCAGACATAGCTCTCAAAGTTCAATCGACCGCGAATGTTATGCAAACAAACTTTGAGCCATTACATGTTGTCGTTAAGCCTGGTCCAATTAGGCTTGGAGTGATGCATGCTTTTACTGATCTCAATGGAAAATTAGTTACTCAAGATATCGTAGATATATTTAAAGAGAAATATTTACCAGATTATAACGGCACTTATATCACGATTAAACAATATGAAGAGTTATCATTTGAAGCAAAGGCAGGTGGTTTTTACTTGATCGATCGTATATGGAATGAAGATAACGGAACCGTTGAGTTTCAGTTAAGCTCATGTGACCAGAAATATAAGAATTGCCGAGAAGTTGAGTTTGAGTCTGTTTTGACAAAAGCTGGCGCTGAGGCTGGTTGGGCTACAAGAGAGCTTCCTCAATAGATACTGTTATTTTGAATTAAGTGTAATGAACGCGTAACTGATTATTTGGTTACGCATTCACTTTAGCAAGTAGCCTCGGTGGCAATCGAGGATTGTTTAATAAGTAGTTGTCTTGTTTACGCAGGCATCACCAAAACTACTGAGAAACTAAACTACATGCATTTTAAAAGAGGGCTCTAAGCCCTCTTTTATCTTACGTTTTACATACTACTCGCATAATGAAGGTTGCGACCTTTCAGGTCGACCCACTGAATATCCACCTCGGGATGATGGGCGTGAACCATTTTTTCCACTTGCTCAAATAGATCCTTGTCTACATCAACCAGCATTAAGTAATGACCCTTTTTAACCGCTTGTTCAAAGTGTTCAACGCCAAGGTCTTTTACAGACACTCCAATCATCGATGATATCCATGCGCCAAACCCAGCTCCAAAGGCACTGGCGCTTAACACCGCTGCGCCGCCAAGTACCAGTCCTGCCGGTGGAAAGGTCACAAAAGCGATTCCTGCTAAAAAGCCTGTGGTTCCACCGTAAAGTAAACCGCGACGAATGGCGGGTAATAGATCCGAGTTTTCCAGAATGCCCGCTTCGTGCAAATGAGCTTTTTCGATCTTGTCGTGATCATTTCCAATGACATGAATTTGATGATCTTCGAGTCCAAATTCGAGCAGTTCGTTTACGATGCTTGATGTGGTTTCAACATCGGGAGCAAGAAAATACATGCGTAACATGGAACACCTCCGTGCGTAGGGTGGTAGCAGCTGATGCTGGTAAGTTAAAAACGATTACAGCCGTTAATTTAAGTATAAGAAGTGTTCTATGGAATGTCGTATTTTATTTGCGTTTTAAGTGATAATGTTCTTAAACGAAATTGGGATATTGGTAAAAGTGATTAAAAACTCTTGGCACTAGTTTGTCGTGGATTTTCCGATAGATAAATTAACCAGTTCGGTAAAGTAGTTATCTTGCTGTCCCATAAGGCTGCGATAAATTTGTTGGTAAGCCAATACGTTCTTAATATAAGAACGAGTCTCTTTATAAGGAACCGTTTCAATCCAGATGTCGGCAGGCAGTGTTTCGTTATCTGGAACCCATTTAATAACCTTATGTTTTCCAGCGTTGTAGGAAGCAGTGGCTAAAACCGTATTACCCTGATAGTCGTCAAGCAAACTTCTCAGGTAGCGCGTTCCTAATGTGACGTTAGATGATGGATCTTCTAAATTACGATAGGTTGCATTGGGCAACTTTTCTTTTTTTGCAACATACTTTGCAGTACGCGGCATTAATTGCATTAGACCGCGAGCACCGACCGATGATCGAGCATCGGGCATAAAAGCGCTTTCTTTTCTGGCCACGGCTAAACTTAAAGTTAAATCAATGCCTGCTTCTTTCGCGGCTTGTTGCATTAAGTTTTCAAAGGCAAACGGAAAGCGCATATCCACTGCATCGTAGAGTCCGGTTTCGGACAGGGCATAGATAGTTTGCTCATGCCAGCCCCAATGATGAGCAACAGCGGCCAGATGCTTGCGCTCAATGAGATCCAGTGCGCTCTTTTCACGATTCCATTCTCTTCTTGCCGAGAGATGTTTATTCAGTTTCCATAACTCGTGAGCGCGCTGTACTCCGGGACGATGACTGATCTCTTCAACTAACTGGAGGTCAAAGGGATATTGTTTGTTTTGCAGATTGGGCTGTTTGCCAATGACGGCGCTGGCCATAAAACCGTAATAACTGCGTCTTTCGGATAGCTCTTCAAACAGTTGGTAGGCGCGTTGGTGATTGCCTAACTCCTGCTCGGCACGAGCCAGCCAGTATTGCCAGTCATTTTCGGAATCTTCAGGCGGAGTGGTTTTGGTAAGCCAGTTTTTGACTTCGTGCCAGTTTTTCTGACGTAACTCATACGCGAGTTTCCAGCGCAGTAATAACTCATCCTGTTCGGTAATAGGAATATTGTTTAACCATTCGTTGGCTCTCGGGTGATTGCTCGAAGCTAATGCCAAAGCAATTGTTTTCGCAAGTTGCTTGCGCTGCGAATACGAAAAAGAAAAGTGATGAGATGCTTTTTCAAATAGAGTGAGTCCCTGATCAGGATCGCGCCAGATGGATTTTGATAACAAGATAACGGCGATGTCAGCAAGTTGTTCGCTATTTAATTTGCTCGATGGTTTTTGCGCAAGGATACGCGGATTGGCTAAAGCATTTTGAGCAAAGCGCCCCAATGCTTTTTGATCATCGGGTAATTTGGACGACAAGTAGCGAACTAAAGAGGTATTTCGTTGGTTAAGTGCGAGGAGGAGCCGCGACCAAATCAACTCGGGTGTTAACTGCCCCGATTGCTTTAATGCGACAAACACAGGGTCGCAGGCGTCTGGCCGGGATTTGCCATAAAGCCAGAGGCGTTTTGCTTGATCGTAAACATCCTGTTTATTTTCATCAGTTTTTAATCGAAATCTTAACCAATGGCATTCTAGAGTCACGCTGCCCATTGGTCGGTAATAGGTTAAAAACAGCGCCGTTTGATTTTTACGGGCCAATAAGTGTAGGAATCTGGAGCGTACAGGAACCGTGACCGGAGCATCGCCGTAGGTATCTAAAAAGTGTTGAATGGCTTGTCGATTATTGAACTTAATTCTGTCGAGTAAATAGGCTTGTTCCAAATAAGGGTAAAGTACATAGTCAACGAGTTGTGCTTTGGTGTGATCGAACTGGTTGACCTGGCCTTTTCTTAAATACTGTATGGCTTGTTCAAAGAGTTGTCTCTGGTGGTCAAGTGACTTTTGGGGGGAAGAAGAGCTGGGCTCTGGTAAGTCTGCAAATGGCTCTGTTTTGGAATTGGCAAACAGCTCAATGGAGCTTAGCCAAAGGGCAAGTATCCAAAACGTATATTTTAAGACCATACTGCGCTTTCCATTCATTTAACAGCCCGGAAGCTGGCCATATTATCGAGAAACGACGGTTGTTGCTTAAATCGAGTGTTATTCACCAAAAGTCCAGATCATTTATCTGTATCGGAAAAATGGTTAAATTCTTGAGACATTTAGAGTTATCCGACGCAAAAGAACCATCAAAGTTCCTTATTTGCGTTGGTCAAGTGTACTCAATAGTTACTTTATACTATAGACTACGCCGCTTTGGTATTAAGTAAAAACTCCCTTCGGAAAAAGATTATTCATGGCTATTTTACGAGGCGACAAGGTTTGCCTGAATTACGGCACCCATGTTTTGTTGGAAAACGCTCAGTTTGCGGTTGAGCCCGGTGAGAAAATCGCCATAGTTGGTCGAAACGGGGCCGGAAAGTCTTCTTTATTAAAGCTTATAGCGGAGAAAACATTACCGGATTCTGGGCAGATTCAACGACAGAAAGGACTACGGCTTAGATATTTGCAGCAAACACTGCCAGAAGCAGATGCTATGACCGTATTTGATTACGTGTCGCAGGGGGTTGCTGACTTAAAAGAGGCGATGGACAAGTATCAGTCTTTGCTTGAGCAGGGCGGTGCCGAACAGGAAGTTAATCAGCTGCATGATTTTTTAGATCGTACCGATGCCTGGCACTGGCAACAGCGCGTGGATCGTGTACTGACCCGATTGGAACTGGATGGCTCCCGCCTATTATCTGAACTTTCTGGTGGATGGCGTCGACGTGTGTCATTGGCGGAATGTCTCGCTGCGGAACCCGATATTCTGTTGCTTGATGAGCCAACCAACCACCTGGATGTTGAGACCATTGAATGGTTGGAAGAGTCCTTAAAGCAATTTCGCGGTGCTTTATTGCTGATATCACATGACCGGGCCTTTATTGATGCGGTGGTTGAGAAAATATGGGAAGTGGATCGAGGTATTTTAAGTGAGTTTCCAGCGCCTTATGATGCCTATGTTGAGCTTAAAGATAGAAAATTGGCCGATGAAGCAAAAACCGACTCGGAGTTTGATAAAAAGCTCGCAAAAGAAGAACAATGGATTCGTCAGGGTATAAAAGCACGCAGGACTCGCAACGAAGGCAGAGTGCGGGCGCTGAAAAAGATGCGCCAGCAGCATGCCGAACGACGAGTTCGGCAAACCACTGCCAAACTTAATGTCAAAAGCGGTGGAAACTCAGGAAAACGAGTTGCTACCTTGGACGGTGTCAGCCTGACGCGCGGAGACAAAACGCTCTTTGAGGGGCTGACCACTCAAATGATTAAGGGGGATAAGCTTGGAGTACTCGGCCCTAATGGTTGTGGAAAAAGTTCACTGATTAAAATGTTGTTGGGTGAGCTACAGCCCGATAAAGGAACAGTAGAGCTCGGTACTCAACTGGAAATCGCTTATTTCGATCAAACGCGCTCAACCATTAAACCTGAACTAACGATTTTCGATAATGTAGGAGAAGGGCGCGACTTTCTGGAAGTCAATGGTGAAAAACGCCATGTCATCAGTTATTTATCGGATTATGGCTTTGGACCGGAACGTATGCAGACCCCGGCCACTGCGCTCTCGGGAGGTGAAATCAGTCGTCTTGTGCTGGCCAAACTATTTACCAAGGCCGCTAACTTACTGATTCTCGATGAGCCAACTAATGATCTGGATATTGAAACATTGGAGCTACTAGAAAGCCAACTGGTTGAATTTAAAGGGACTGTGATTTTAATCAGCCATGATCGACGCTTTTTGGATAATGTGGTGACATCTCTGTTGGTATTTGATGAACCTGGTAAATTAGTCGAAATCGAAGGCGGTTATACTGACTACTTGAGATATAAAGCTCAAAAGCAGGCATCGACGTCTAAAAAGCCTGTAGAGAAATCCAACGCAGCCGATAAACAGGTAAGCCTTTCGTCAACCAAGCCTCGGTCTACTGGAAATAAGCTATCCTATAAGTACCAGCGGGAGCTGGAGCTGTTGCCGGCGGAGCTGGAGCGGCTGGAAGAGCAAATTGCCGAGATTGAAGGACAAACGCAATCGCCAGAGTTCTCCAAAAAAGCTCCGGACGAGATGCAGGAAGTTTTTCAGCAACTGGCCGACTTGCAAGGCCAGCTTGAGCAAAAGCTGGATCGCTGGGAAGAGTTGGAGTCGATGAAGTCTGGCGGCTGATCCGACCTGTTGGGCTGGTTAAATGATAAGCCAAAACTTGCTTAATAACCGGCAAACGCGAGATAATTAGGCCATAAAGCTACTCACAATAATAATTAGGCCAGCTAGTTAACGCTGGTTTATTTACAGGTACAGACTAAGAGGTAATGCATGGGAAAAGGTACTAAGTACAAAGCACGCGAGCCCGATGAAAGCGGCTTTATACACTATACCGAAGAAGAGCATCAGATTTGGAACGAGCTCTATACACGGCAAATAAAACTCATTGACGGAAAAGCCTGCGATGAGTACATGGAAGGTATTGATAAGTTAAAAATCAGCGCCGATAAAATTCCTCAGCTTGAAGACGTCAATAAAATCTTACGCAAAGAGACCGGCTGGGAAGTGGCCTGGGTTCCCGCATTAATTTCTTTCGAAAAGTTCTTCAATCTTCTGGCGAATAAAAAATTTCCCTGTGCAACATTTATTCGCACACGAGAAGAAATGGACTACTTGCAAGAGCCCGACGTGTTTCATGAAATCTTTGGGCACTGCGCCATGTTAACCAATCCTTACTTTGCCGAATTTACACATACTTACGGTAAGCTGGGTGCCGCGGCCGATAAAGAGTTTCATGTTTGGTTGGCTCGCCTTTACTGGTTTACTGTAGAGTTCGGTTTAATTGATACACCAACAGGCAAGCGAATTTATGGTGGTGGTATCTTGTCTTCGATTGGAGAGTCGCAATACGCATTATCGGATCAACCGGAGCATCGTGAATTCGATATTATGACCGTGTTGCGCACACCCTATCGAATCGACATTATGCAACCTATTTATTATGTGATTAATGATATGAAGCAACTGTTTGAAATTGCTCACATGGACATTATGAGTCACGTAAAAGAGGCGAAAAAACTGGGATTGTTTGAGCCTACTTACCCGCCGAAAGAAGAAAAACTGGCAAGTTAGTTGTAATATTGTGAATTAAAAATGGGCGCACAAGGCGCCCATTTTTTTATGCTTAAAGCAGTTTACTTTATTTTGCTTCTTTTTTCGCTTGAGGCAGGTAGAAAGACTGGGTTGAGTTACCTATATAAGTGCACTCTCCGTTCTCGTTCCAGCGAAACGTAATGTATGAGTAACTGGCTGCTGCTTTAATTTGATTTAACAACTCAGGGTTATCAAAAGTGGAGCAAAATGCCGTTTCACCTTCCGCTACGCTTGCTTGACAGAATCCCCATTGAAAAGCCGGTGAAGTATCTGTAGCGGCATAGGTACGCGTGCCACATCCGATAAATTCAAACTCATTTTCTGAATAACGAGCATTTTTCATGTTTCCATGAGCAAACATACCTTCCATATCCACTTCAACTGGCACATCCTGCACATAGCCTGCTAGAGATGCTACTGACGAAAGTGCGAAGATTGCAGAGATAATCATACTTTTTGTTTTCATTGTGCTTCCTTAGGTTGTTGTTAAAGTTTATTGACTGACTTTTATCGTTCCTGAATTCACGGATAAGGTAAATCTTCGAATCACTTCCTTGCGGTCTTCAACTGTTAGTGCCCCAAGACTACTGTAAAACCCTTCCAATTGCGTTTGATTGACATGGCCTAAACTGGCGAAAGTGTCTAATGTATCCTGTGCCGCTTGATAGGCAACCTCCTGCTTTTCTGAAATCACAGTTTGCTTTTGATTGGCGGGTTTAGAATTCGATGGTTGAGTGGCGGCCACTTTAAATTGGCTCAGCTCTTCACGCACAATTTGTCGAAACTTGTCCTCCAAAGAGTGCATGCTGTCTTGTTTGAGTGCCGAATCATTCAAGGAAGGTTTATTATTTTGAGATAATAATTCGGAAGTCGGTGCGTCAGCGATTGCATTTTTCTGAGTTTTCAATTGTTCATCAATCGATAAAAATTTAGATGACAAAAAAATCAGTAATAAAGTTTGAATTAAAACCAGGCAGAATAATAGTTTTGACAAAATCCATTCCTTAGATTCAATAAAAGCTGTTCGGTATAACACCAGAAATTGTATAGCGATGCAAGCTTTTTAAGTCGCATTTAAACTAAATAACAGATTTAAATACGACTTTTTGAGATAATGACTTATTTCAACCCATTGTACAATTGTTTGGTCATTCGTTCTGTGGTTATAAATTGCCAGTTCCACTGCTCGTGATATTTTTTAAGCGGATTTAAAGTAAGTATCTCATCTTCAGATTTTCCTTCAGTAATAAGCTGAGCAATTATAGTGCGCGAATCTTCAAGCATGGCGACAGCTTTAGCCAGATCTGCTTTAGTTGCTAAAGGGCCATGGCCAGGAATTATTTTTGTCTTATCATCGGCAATGGAAAGAATTTTCTTTTGTGCCGCGATATAGCCGTCGACCGAGCCACCGCTGTTTATATCAATAAACGGAAACATGCCGTTAAAAAACACATCGCCAGTATGAATTATATTTGCAGGTTTAAAATGAATGACTGCATCACCATCGGTATGAGCTTTGGCAACGTGAATTAGATGAGCTTCTTGATCATTTAAGTGAAAAGTCATGGCGTGGGTAAAAGTAATTACTGGTAGCATACCTTTAGGTGCTTCAACCGTTTTACCATCACGGTTGATGCCTTTAGTTTTAAGATGAGCGCGAAGATTTTCATGGGCAACAATATGTGACCCTAAGGTTGCGAACGTTTCATTGTTTCCAATATGGTCACCATGCACATGCGTATTAATTAAGAAGTCTACTGGTTTACTGGTAACAGATTTTACCGCTTGTTGCAGAATATCGAGCGTAGTTGGCATCGCATCGTCGATCATCACAACGCCATCAGAGCCAATTGATAACCCAATATTTCCACCGGCAAATCCACCAACGCCGTAAAGCATATAAATGCCCGGTGATACTTGCTGCGACTCAAATGTCAGGACGGGTTTTTTATCTTCTGCATGAACGAGGGGTAGGGCTATAATCAAGCTGATGGTTGTAGCTAATAGGCTTTTCATTGTTATCTCCAAGAGAGCGGTTAAGCTCACAAACTAACAAGGAATCAACAAAAATTTCAACCTGAATTTATATTGCTAAGTGAGATGCCTGTGTTAGTTGTTCTGTTGAATTGGCACCGAGAACTTAGGGTTGTTGATAAAAGTATCGTCGGTAAGAGCGTTTAGAAAAGCGAGTAAGTCTTGCTTTTCATCTGCTGTGATTTCGAAACCTTTTATAAAGGGACTCTTGAGCGGGTTTTTACGTCCATCGCCCTGATAAGGGCCTTCGGTAATATTTCGTCCGCCTTGGGCGTAAAAATCGATGACTTCTTCGAGAGTTGATAGGCTGCCGTCGTGCATGTACGGGGCAGTGAGCGCAACGTTGCGTAAAGTGGGCGCGCGAAACTTTCCATAATCTTCCGGGTTAAGTGTTATTTCATACAGTCCATTGTCTTTATCAGGATATGCACCTTCTGGCGATACATTGTATAAACCGGTATTGTGAAAGGGTCGTCGATCAAGCTGTTGCTGCTCATGAAAGGTTGATTGAGTAAAGTTAAAGCCACCGTGACAGTGATGACACTCCAGTTTTTCGGAAAAAAACAGCCCCATACCTCTTAAAGCAGACTCCGATAGTGCGGAGTCGTCACCGTCATAAGCATAACGATCAAACGGCGAATTTAACGAAACCAGACTGCGTACAAAACTGGACAGTGCCTTTACGATTGTTGGATAGTCAATAGCGTCATCAGGATAAGCTTTTGCAAATAGTTCTCGGTAAAGAGGTGTGTTAAAACGGGCTAAAACGACTTCTTCATACCCTGTAATCCCTAATTCAATAGGGTCTTCACCAAATATGGGTAGCAGTAACTGCATTTCCAAATCTTTTAATCCATCATGCGCCCAAGTTAACGTTTTGTTATAGGCGATGTTGATCAGCGCAGGCGCGTTACGTCGGTGTTTTTCTCCGGTCGAGCCAATCGAGGTTTTGAGTGGCTCAGCAAAAGCAAATGTTTGTTGGTGGCAAGAAGCGCAACTTTGCGTTTGATTGGCTGAAAGGTTGTTGTCATAAAATAGATGACGTCCTAGTTCGACTCTGGCGTTGGTTATTACATTGTCTTCAGGGACGATCGGTTTGGGAAATCCTTGACGTAATGACCAGTCAAAATCTGATTCAATAGGTGAGCTACGGTCACATCCAGAAACAAGAAGTGTAAAAATTAAAACTAAAACAGCGGTCCATTTCATATTAATCTACTCGGAATAACTGCTGAACGCCATGAATTCCAGAGCGCGCCATGAGCTCGTTGCAATCAGGATTGTCGGGCGATGATTTGCAAATAATATCGCTTGAAAGGGGCAGGCCATTTAAAAACTGGGCAATATCAATATTTATTGGACGTTTGAAATCATAGTTTTCAAATGAGATCAGGCTTCGATTA
>JBFHVL010000108.1:0-11008 GCA_041589565.1 Kangiellaceae bacterium
AACCAACGTATCACTAAATCGGTTATTAAGTTATTGCCTTTTTTAGGAATTGGGTAGCGAAAAGCACTCTGATGGGATAACCCGATGGAGAACTTCTTTCGTTGTCTGGCCGCCCATGCAGTAATAGGTTCAAAGTCATTGATTATTAAGTCGTAGCCGGATAAATCTAATGATTCTATATCAAAAAGAAGCTGCTTGAGTTTTAGTTGCTGTACTGTTTTAAAATGACTGACTTTTCCGTTATCGATGGCAAAGGTTAAGCCACGAAAAGTCTGATAATTACCGAAGCATTCCATGTCAAAGTAATCATTATTAGGTCTTCCGGAAAAGACCCAGTCGACTTCGATATTTGCACGCGCCAGTGCTTTGGCCATTACTCTTGCGCGCGTGATATGACCGTTTCCGGTTCCTTGAACACCGTAAAGTATTTTCATAATGACTTACTGACCGAGCTGTGAGGCAAATAAAATTCCCGCTTGTGCTGACACACAACCTAACACAATACCAGCCAAAATATCGCCGGGGAAATGGACCCCCAGTAAAACTCTTGATAATCCAACAAGGCTGGCCCAAATAAAAACGGCAAAGGCATAACTTGGATAAAAATTTAAGATTAAAGTTGCAAAAACAAATGCTCCGGCGGTATGTCCTGATGGAAAGCTGAACTGATCGGAGGGCTCGATTAATGCGCTGAATCCTTTGAGCTTTTGCTCGGGTCTATCTCGTTTGATTAAGTGTTTGATCGATAAATAACAGGACACGTCGAGAAGAAACGCGATTAAAGCGGCGCCAAAAAAGCTCAATCCCTGACTTGAATCTATTACCAGTAAGCTAGACCCAGCAATAAGATAAAGTGGCCCATCGCCGGTTCGTGAAATGATTCTGACCAGCCAATGATATTGGCATCCTTGCTCTTTATTCATCCATAAAAAAGCACGGGTATCGAACTGATGGATTCTCTGTAACAATGGTTTCATAGTTTGCTTTAACAATTGAACTTATTCACGAAACTTACTTTGTGCTCGCGGTATGTCATTTCTGTTAATGCTTTTTGAACATTAAATGACAAAAACGCGGTGCTAATTAAATAACTTAGGGGGAGACATGGCTAAACCTGGCAAAACGGGATTGGCGCGAATCATTGATGCATTTTTTTATTCCATGAAAGGGTTTAAAGCCGTTTGGCAGCATGAAGCAGCCTTTCGTCAAGAGCTGCTGATGGCGATAGTTCTTGTTCCTGTTGCGATTTGGCTGGCTGATACTGCCATTGAACGGGTGTTGATGATTGCCAGTGTGTTTTGGGTATTGATGGCTGAACTGGCAAACTCTGCTTTGGAAGCCGTGGTGGATCGTACTGGACACGAACGACATGAATTGTCGGGACGCGCTAAAGATATTGGTTCTGCGCTGGTGTTTACCAGCTTGTTGTTGATGGCCATTGTTTGGGGAGTTATTTTGCTGGAGCGGTTTTAGAGGTCAAAGAAGTTATATAGCCATTATGGCGCTGTTGGCTGCCTGTTAAAATTTATCGTATAAAAACTAAACTCAAGTGGTTATTTGCCGATAACCTAAAGTGGAGAACCCTTTGTTTGATTCGTATGTCGCAAAAGGTTTGAGAAAAGTTATATTTATCAACAAGATAGAGGTTGTTATGCAAATTGATGGTCTTTCCGCTGCATTAGGTGGCTTTCAAAATGCGGTAAATAGGGCAGGCGAAGCCGCTCAGGAAATCGCATCGGCCAGTGCAAAACAGGAAGGCACTCAGGATCTGATCAAACCATTGGTTGAGCTTAAAGTTGCAGAACGTGATGCTCAGGCCAATGCAAAGGTAATTGAAACCGAGAATAAAATACTCGGTAGCATTATCGATATCGAAGTTTAGTACTCTAATTCATTGATTTTATTAGGCTTCTGAAGTGGTCATTAATCCTGCGGTAGTGCCGTTGCCCATATCGACAGCGCACGCGCCGACCGAGTCGGTGCGCAATGAGGCTCGTCTGCAGGAACGCGTTCCCGAAACGAAAGCGTTAACCGAAAACGTTAAACTTAAGCCTACTGCAGATGAAGGTCAGCAAGCAGCTCGCACCGAAACGACGCGCTCTGAAACCGCGGCTGAGCGCCAGGTTCAGGAGCGAGGGGAAGGTAATCAACAGCAAGGTGAGAGTCGTGGCGAGGGACGCGACCGCGAAGACTCGCAGCGTCAGGAACGGGAAGAGCAAACGCAGCAGCGTAAAGAACAGCAAGAAGTACAACAACTCAAATCAACCGATCGTGAAGTTCGTGCTCACGAAGCTGCTCATGCGGCGGTAGGTGGACAGTATGCCGGTTCTCCCACCTATACATTTAAACGAGGACCGGACGGACAGCGTTATGCCGTTGCTGGAGAAGTCCCAATCGATACCTCGGTAGTCGCTGGCGATCCACAAGCCACCATCGAAAAAATGCAGCAAGTGCAACGTGCAGCACTTGCTCCGGCGGATCCGTCTCCACAAGATTTGCGAGTTGCAGCTCAGGCAGCAGCCAAGGCTAATCAAGCACGGGCCGAGTTATTAACCGAGCCAGGAGATTCTCGCGAAAAAGACTCTGAGACAAGTTCAGTGTCCTCACAGGACCGCTTTCAGCAAAAACTGCGTAATTTAGGTGTACTGGATCTGCCCGAAGTGGGTGAGCGTTTAAGCGTTACTGCCTAATTTTTCATATTATTCAATTGCTTACCTGGTTATTTCATATTGTTTCCTTTTCTTTGTAATTAAATTCACTAAATATCGACTCAAAACACCAGTTAATAGTACGCAAGTACCCATCTTGCGGTAGCTGCTCGTTTTTACTATGGTGTCGACCATATAAGAGTATCAAAACAATCTTTGTGGAGGATATGTGTTGAAATATTGGAAGCTATTGGCCTTAACCGCTGTTCTAGCCGGTTGCCAGCAAAATGAATCAGAACAGTCGAGCGCAAAAGAGCAAACAAAGCCCGCCGCTGTTGAAAATACCTTACCAGAAGGTATTACTCATATTGAAACCGTCACTCAAAAGGGCGACGAAATTGTAATCCCTTACCAAAAGTATCAGCTGGATAATGGGCTTACCGTTGTCATTCACGAAGATCATTCCGATCCATTGGTTCATGTTGATGTGACTTATCATGTGGGCTCTGCTCGTGAAGAGCCAGGTAAATCAGGATTTGCACATTTTTTTGAGCATATGATGTTTCAGGGCTCAGAGCACGTAGGCGACGAACAACACTTTAAGATTGTTACTGAGTCAGGTGGTGACTTAAATGGAACAACTAATTTTGATCGCACCAACTACTACCAGACAGTACCGGTTAACCAATTGGAGAAAATGCTGTGGTTAGAAGCGGATCGCATGGGCTTCTTACTAAATGCGGTAACGCAAGAAAAATTTGAAGTTCAACGGGAAACGGTGAAAAACGAACGTGGTCAGCGAGTGGATAATCGTCCCTACGGGCGCATGTTTGAAACTATTCTGGAAGCAATGTTCCCCGGCGGGCACCCCTATTCCTGGCCAACGATTGGTTTCATTGAAGACTTAAATCGAGTAAACGTAAACGATTTAAAAAAATTCTTTTTGCGTTGGTATGGACCTAATAACGCGGTAATTACTATTGGTGGTAATGTTGATGCTATGGAAACGTTAAAGCTGGTCAAAAAATATTTTGGCAGTATTCCGCGTGGTCCAGAAGTTAACGATGCCGAAAAACCATTAGTGACTTTAGAAGAAGATCGATATCTAACTCAAGAAGATAATGTTCATCTTCCCATGTTATCCATGTCTTATCCTACCGTTTATGCGCGCCATGAAGATGAAGCTGCTTTAGATTTATTGGCTGAAATTATCGGTGGCGGAAAAACCTCGTTGCTTTATAAAAATTTGGTTAAAACGCAATATGCTGTTCAAGCGAATGTAGGTCACTATTGTTTCGAACTAGCTTGTTTGTATTTTACTCAGGCATTGCCCAATCCTGCGTCTGGGAAATCTATGGCAGAGCTGGAAAGCATTATTCGTAATACTTACCAGGAGTTTGAAAAACGAGGTGTTACGGAAGATGATTTAATTAAGGCCAAAGCTGAGCACGAAGCGAACACCATTCGAGGCCTGCAATCTGTTGCCGGCAAAGTCAGTCAATTAGCCGCTTATGAAACTTTTACTGGTAACCCTAATTACATTCAAAAAGACATCGAGAGATACAACTCGGTGACGAAAGAAGATGTAATGCGTGTATATAACCAGTATATCAAAGGAAAGCATGGCGTAATTTTAAGTATCGTTCCTACTGGCAAGCCTGAGCTAACAGCCAAGAAGGACACTTACACTCCTAAACCGAGAAATTTTGTTGCTACATCAGAGACCAAGGCGGATGATTTGGACGTTCGCATTGCTCAAGATAACTTTGATCGCAGTGTTCAACCGCAAGCGGGTGCTAATCCTCTAGTGTCGGTGCCTGATTTTTGGAAAGTGGAAACCAAAAATAAAATTAAAGTATTAGGCGCTCAGAGTACTGAAACTCCAACCACGTCTCTACTACTTAAAATTCCAGGCGGTCATTATCATACGTCTAAAGATAAAGCAGGTCTTGCGAGTTTAGCCGCTGCTATGTTGAATGAATCAACAAAGCAACGTAGTACTGAAGAAATGAGTCTTGCTCTTCAAAAGTTGGGAAGTCGCGTAAACTTTTCCGCAAATGACCACTCAATTAATGTTTACGTGAGCGCTCTAACCAAAAACTTGCAGCCAACTCTGGATTTAGTGGCCGAAAGTTTATTGCAACCTGCTTTCTCCGAAGATGACTTCAAACGACTGCAATCGCAAACCATTCAGAGCATTCAAAATAGCAAGAAGCAACCTGGAAGTTTGGCGTCTCAAGGCTGGGCAAAATTGATGTACGGAGATACGATTGCAGGAATTGCAGATCAAGGGACAGTATCGACAGTTTCTGCTTTAACGGTAAAAGATGTCGAAAACTTCTATCAGCAGTTTGTAAAACCAGAAGCTGCTGAACTGATCGTTGTGAGTGATCTTGAAAAATCTAAGGTTGTGCCTCAGTTTGCTGTTTTCGATAACTGGCAGGGCAAATCTGCTGCTTCCGCTACCCGTTTTGAAAAGACCGTATTTGATCCAAAAACGATTTACATCGTGAATAAAGATGATGCGGCACAGTCTGAAATTCGTATCAGTAAACGAGGATTAACTCGAGATTTCACTGGCGAGTTTTATAAAGCATCATTGATGAACTTTACATTGGGTGGTGCGTTCAATAGTCGTATTATGTTGAATTTACGTGAAGATAAAGGTTACACCTATGGAGCTCGCTCCCGGTTTTGGGGAGATCAATATGATGGCGGATATACTGCTTGGGCAAGTGTCCGTGCCGATGTTACCGACAAATCGTTTATTGAGTTTGAGAAGGAAATTACCAATTATCACGCTAATGGTATGACAAAAGATGAGCTTGAATTTATGCGTAAAGCTATAGGTCAAAGTGATGCGCTGAAATATGAAACTCCGCGCGATAAGCTCAACTTTATGAGCAACATCTTAACCTATAATCTTGACAAGGGATTTGTTGATCAACAAGCGAAAATAATAAGAACTGTAGAATTGAAAGAGCTGAATGAGCTTGCCAAGAAGCACCTCGACTTTGACTCAATGGCTAAATTGGTTGTTGGCGACTACGAAACGTTAAAGCCTCAATTTGAAGCTTTAGGTTATAAAGTCGAAGAGTTGAAGCTACCAGAATAATTTTCTGGACAGATAGTGTGCGTTAAAGGCTTCGTTACGTTGAGTAGCGAAGCCTTTTTTCATTCTTTCATGCAAATAAGTGTAAAATCTCGTATAGTTCAGCAAAACGATAATCATAGGTAGTTTTCATTGCGTTCAGGGGAGCTGGTTCGGCCCTTTCTAAAGTGGGCCGGCGGTAAATTTCGTTTAATTGATCGAATTGCAGACAGTTTGCCGCAAGGTAAACGCCTGATTGAGCCTTTTTTAGGCTCAGGCGCAGTATTCTTGAACACGCAATTTGATCATTACTTGCTCGCTGATATAAACCCAGACCTAATACACCTCTATCAAACCTTGCAGTCCGATGGGCTTGAGTTTATTGAATATTGTGAGTCGTTTTTCCAACCGAAACTTAATCGTGAGAAGCAGTACTATCAGTTTCGTGAAGAGTTTAATCAATTGCCTCAGGGAAATAAAAAAGCTGCCTTATTTTTGTATTTAAATCGGCATGGCTACAATGGATTGTGTCGATATAACTTGAAAGGGCGGTTTAATGTTCCATTCGGTAAATACAAACGTCCTTATTTTCCCCGCAAAGAGCTGATTCATTTCTGGCAAAAAGCGCAAAAAGCCACATTTGTCTGCGAAGACTTCGAAAAGGTAATGAAGCGTGCTCGTCGAGGTCATGTGGTGTATTGCGACCCACCTTATGTTCCTATTTCTCCAACCGCTTATTTCACCAGTTACGCCCAGACTGGCTTTAGCCTGCATGATCAGGAGCGCTTAGCGCTGCAGGCCTGTAAATTGGCAGAGCGAGGTGTCACAGTAGTTATTTCCAACCATGAGAATGAATTTACCCGTTCATTGTATGAAGACGCTAAGATTTTAAGCTTTCCCGTTCGCCGCTTTATTTCCTGTAATGGTAGCCAACGAGGCCATGCTGACGAGTTACTCGCCATTTATCGTGAATAATCAAGGGTTTGTTATGTGATTATTTAACTAAAAAAGGCGAGACTGATTCGCATGCAGAATATATGAACTAATATATAATGAATTTGATCACATTTATAACAAAATATGCTCAATCTCGCTCCATAAGGCTAAATCTGTGTCTTATAATAAATCTTAACGTGGACATCTTCTCATCGGGAGATGTAGGAAAAGTAAGGAGATCTTACTCGTGAAAGTGGTAGCAACCTATCGACTTGCAGAGGCCAAAGAGAAGTTCCCCGCTTCGAAAACTGCCTTGGATGGCTGGTATAGAATTATGAATCACACTGACTTCCCATCAGACATAGCTTTACGCCGCACATTTTCCGAACTAAGAAGTTCGGGCAACGAATACTGGTTTTTAGTACCTGGCACCACCTTGTTACTAAAAGCATTCATTAACTTTACGGCCCAGGTCGCCATGGTCAAAGATGTGCGCCCTGGGGTAATGTGAATTTAGCAGAGGGATACTTGATATGAATGAAAAATTGCAGCAGGCGCTAGAACACTGGGATGCGGTCGCACCGCTAATTCAACGACCGGAGTCTGAGCGTGACTACGAAACGCTGGTTGAGCAGCTGGAAGAAGCCATGACCATGGGTGGTCACGATACTTTTAATCCGATGAATGGATTAATTGAGAGCATGGCTCATGCGGCTCAACAGTACGAAGAAAAGTTTCTGGTCAACGAGGTTGGCAGTGGCGTTTCGGCACTCAAATACTTGATGAAGGTTCATAAGATCAAGCAGTCTGATTTAAAAGAAGTGGGTAGTCAGGGAGTTGTGTCTGAAATCTTAAATGGTAAACGCTCACTAACGGTTCGACATATTCGAGCATTGGCGCGACGCTTTGCGGTAAGTCCCAATACGTTTATCGAGCCATAACACTGCGATTTTCGATGATTAAAAAGCCGCATAAGCGGCTTTTTTGTCTTTAACACTTTGATTTTAAAGGCTTAGGCTAATCTAGTGTCTTTAAAACGTAACTACCTGGCGCATCTTCAATAGGAGTTAGTTTACCTTTTTCGGGATCGCGAGCTGAGACTATTTCCCCACCTTGTTGTTTCAACCAACTATCCCAATGAGGCCACCAGGAGCCTGCTGATTGCTCGGCATGACCAAACCAGTCTTCTGGGCTACCGGCCAGTGTGTCATTGGTAAAATAACTGTATTTGCCACTGTCGGCCGGATTGATCACTCCTGCTACATGACCTGAGCCTGCAAGTACAAAGGTAACCTTCCCAGAGAGCTTTTGGGCGCCAAGATAAGTGCTTTCCCATAAAGCGATATGGTCTTTTTCGGCTGACAAAAAGTAGCAGGGCACATCTATTTTACTGATATCAATATCGATACCTTTCAATTGAATTCCGCCCGGGTCTTTCAGGCGGTTCTCCAAATACATATTTCGTAAGTAGAAAGAGTGCATGGCGGCGGGCAAGTTGGTGGCATCAGAGTTCCAGTAAAGAAGATCAAATGCCGGAGGCTCTTTCCCCAACAGATAGTTATTAACGTGATAGGACCAGTAGAGGTCGTTTTCACGCAACATGTTGTAAGCGAGCGCTAACGCGCGTCCATCGAGCACGCCCTCGGCTTCCATTTGTTGCTCCAGTATTTCCAGTTGCTCTTTGGAAAGAAAACAGCCCAGCTCACCGGGGTGAGTAAAGTCGAGCAATGTGGTGAAAAAAGTGGCCGCGTTAATCCGCTCATCCCCTTGAGCTTTCATGTAGCCCAGAGTTGCTCCAAGCAAAGTACCGCCAAGGCAATAGCCCAGCGCATTGATGGAGTTTTCCCCGGTTGATTGCTCAATGGCATCCACTGCAGCCAGAACGCCTTGCTCCATATAGTCTTCAAAGCTTTTGTCTTTAAGTGAAGCGTCTGGGTTTACCCATGAAATCATAAACAAGGTATGTCCCTGATCGACCAACCATTTTGCTAGCGAGTTTTGGGGCTGCAAGTCGAGTATGTAGTATTTATTGATCCAGGGTGGAACCACCAGCAGTGGCCGCTTACTCACTTTTACGGTCGTGGGTGAATACTGTATGAGTTGAATCAGCTCATTTTGATAGATGATCTTGCCTGGAGTCGTAGCAAGGTTTTTGCCTGGACGATAAGCGTTTAAATCGGTCATACGCACATTGTGCAGCCCCTTGCCCCGTTGCCAATCATCCATATAGTTTTGTAAACCCTGAAGCAGGTTCATTCCACCGCTGGCCTGAGTCGCCTGCAATACGACCGGATTGGTCATTGGAAAATTACTTGGAGACATGGCTGACAACCACTGACGAACAAAAAATAATACGCGCTGCTTTTGTGCGTCATCCAAATCTGGAATGTTAGCCATCAGGCTCATGGTGGATTCGCAAAACGAAAGGTACATGGATTTTAACTGTGCAAATCCAGGTTGTTCCCAGGCTTCGTCTTTGAATCTCCTGTCTCTAGTCTCTTTTGGTGATTGTAAGTCCTCACTTATTTTTTGCGCTAACTGCTGCTGGTAGTCCGCAATCAGCTCGGGATGCTGGCCTAGCTTGGTGATCGCTGCATTGAGCTCTTGCGCCATAAGCCCCTGACGCTGGTAATCAAACCAGAGTCGCTGGGCATTTTTTTGCAGCAGCTCTCCAGTTTCTATCATCTGTTGACTCATTTGCTGGATCAGATCCATAAAGTCGTCTTGTGAATTCGCGCTTGGCATGATGGCTATCCCCTGAACCTATGTGTTGGTATTTTCGTTATGTTGCATCGCGAAAATGTCATTTTTACGTCATTTGCCTTTTAATTCCTAGAGGGCAGTTCAAATTTTATTAGTGAACATCTCGTTTTAGAATACTTAAGTCATAATTATCAATGAGTTAGCTAAATTTATAAAAGTGAAACCTTAATGTAATAATTTGGTCACAAAATAAACGTAGATTAAATATTGCGCTGCACAAGAATTTTGTCTATGCTGTAGTGCAACATCGTTAAAATGATCGCCAAAAGGGAGATAGCCATGTTTGCTCAAGCATTTAATACCTTTTCGGAGCAGAGCAAGTTGTTTGTTGAGCCTGCTTTAGAGTTCAACCGTATTGCGTTAGGCCAGTTACAGAAACTGGGCGAAAAGCAGTTGGAGTTGATCAACGAGTACAGCAAGTTAGGTTTTGCTCAGCTCGAAAAAGCTTCTAAAGTTCAAAGCACTGAAGATTTTTCTTCTGTTGCTGAAGAGCAGTTAAAAGCAACGGCCGATTTATCTCGTAAGTTGGCCGACGACACAACAGCTCTGGTTAACTTGGGTCAGGAAATGGGAAATGAGTGGAAGCAGTATGCTGAAGCGCGTTTCGAATCTGTTGTGACTCAGGCGAAGCCAGCGAAAACTGCCAAAAAGTAATCGATCAAAACGTTATTTTTCTGTAGTCTGCAAGTTGAAGTAAGTAGTAGCGCCAGCCTTGGAGCTGGCGTTTTTTTATCGTGTATCGGAATGTCCTCTAGCCGCCTGCCTGATAGTCTGACACAGCGCTGTTAACCACCCATACAATTGTCAGAATAAATATGATCACCATAACTATTCCGACAAAGATGTATTCTGCAGGATGACCTTTCTCAAAATCTTCTTTGCGTTTGCTTTCGCTTTGTACGCCAAACATGGCTGCCAAAACGCTTTGCAATACACTGAAGATCCCTGGACGTTTAGGTTCCAATCTGGAGTCGCCAGAATCATTGCCTGAGTTTTTATCTGTCATAGTAATATGGCTAAGTCTATGGAATAGTGTTGGCAGTATATTAAAAGTCAGCGACTAGTAAAATCGATTCGAGACAGTCGTTGCTATTTGTTTGTCATGCTGACGATAGTCAATTTGCTGTAAGATCAAGAAATACAAGAAACTCTTTTGAGCAAATCAATCATTCAATGTCTGAACAGGTGAATTAAAGTGGACTTAGCCCAACTCTTAATGCTCATTGGAATTTCAATTATTGGTATTCTTGGTGGAGTACATTTAGTTTTTACGATGTTCAGCAGAAAATTTCATCCCTACCCAGTATCGCTTTTGGAAAGTATGAGAACGTCCTCGCCAAGAATTACCAAACAAACAAGCATGTGGAAAGCTTGGGTCGGCTTTAATATTGGCCACAGTTTTGGTGCTATCTGTTTTGCCGCGGTTTATCTTCCACTCATCGTCACAAACTTTGCTATTGTGTCGGGGTCAGTTTGGCTATCTTTATTACCTGTCCTGGTTAGTCTTGTTTATACGATACTGGCAAAAATCTATTGGTTTAAGGTGCCGTTTACAGGATTTCTACTGGCT